>SKIZ01000076.1 GCA_007116135.1 Burkholderiaceae bacterium | reverse complement strand
TGGCGATGATGCAACAAGGCCGGCCGGTGATTGTGCTCATTACCTACCATTACGCGCAAGGCGATCGGCTGCGAGGCTGTGCTGGCTTTGGTTTTGACAAGGCGGCCAGCATCGAGAACGCGTGGGCGATTCATGCGCAGATCTCAAGCATCTTCGGGTCAAGTCACGCCTCGGTCTATCCGTTGGTCTGTGGCTTTGAGACTGACGAGGAGGCATTGACTTTACATGCACATCCGGATCAGCCGGGATTTGATTTGGCCCAATGGGTCGGTTCAGGCGAGGATGAAGTCGCTGGCCACTTGTTTGGCTATTTGCCTGATATGGACGCGGTCATGCGGGCGGATTTGTTGCCGCTTTTGATGGGCAATCTTGCACACATCGAGCAAATACGCGCACAAAACAAGCAACGCGCCCGGCTACTTGATATCGAACACCATGAGTGGGTGATTTGTCTGGGTCGCGGCTTTGACTGGTTACACACGCCCAATGTGGCGTTAATTATCGGGCCCTACAGCCCCAACCTTGCAGACCCGATTCGGACCGCGAGCGACATCATCGCGGCCAACATGCGCCAAGGCAGGGTGGCCGATGACGGCTTTGTGCTCTTGGCCTCAAGTCCTTATGAGGCACCGGGCCCAGACCGGGCGCGCGCGCAACTGAAGTCCGAGTTCCTCGCGCACTTTGCCGCTAGGGTGATCGCTGAGCATCATCCTGAACTGGGCCAACGAATGCACGTCAAGACGGCGGTATTGGATTGGGCCACACGCACGTTGCAGATGGTCTAACCGCTCTTAGTGCTGCTTGCGCAAGCCGGCACAAAACCGCTTGATGCGCTCGCAGGCTTGCACGAGCGTCTGGTCGTCAGTGGCATACGAAATCCGAAAATACGGCGACAGTCCAAAGGCCTGGCCAGGCACGACTGCGACATGTTGCTCGGTCAGTAGCGCCTGACAGAAGTCCATGTCAGTGTTGATTGCGGCACCTTTTGCAGACGTGCGATGCATGAGTGCAGCCACACTCGGGTAAACATAAAAAGCACCTTGCGGGGTGGCGCATTCGATGCCGGGGCAGTCGCTAAGCATTTGCACAACCAGATTGCGCCTGCGCTCAAAGATCGCATTGTGGGTGGCAATGAAGTCATGCGGGCCCTCAAGGGCAGCCGTGGCCGCGGCTTGCGAGATCGATGACGGGTTGGTGGTTGACTGCGATTGCAGCGTTGACATGGCGTTAATCAGCCAGCTTGGTCCATGGCCCCAGCCGATGCGCCAACCGGTCATGCAATAGGCCTTGGACACGCCATTGACCGTCAGGATCCGGTCTTTTAGTTCAGGCGCTGCCTGTGCGATCGTGACAAACTCGCTTCGATCGTAGAGCAGCTTCTCGTAGATGTCATCGGTCATCACCGACACGTCAGGATGGTGTTTGAGCACAGCAGCCAGTGCCTGCAATTCGGCTTTGCTGTAGAGCGCACCGGTCGGATTGCTCGGTGAATTCAGAATCAACCAACGGGTCTTGGTTGAAATGGCGGCTTCGAGCCGATCGGCTGTGAGCTTAAAGCCATCAGAAGCCGGGCATGCCGGGCAGACCGCCTGCCCACCAGCCAAAGCCACCATGTCTGGGTAGCTCACCCAATAGGGTGCCGGCACGATGACCTCGTCACCCTCGTTTAGCGTGGCCATCAGCGCGTTGTAGAGCACCTGTTTGCCACCGGTGCCCACGATGATGTCCGAAGCGTTGGCGGCAATCCCATGGTCGCGTTGCATTTTATTGGCAATCGCCTGGCGCAAGGCCATGGTGCCGTTGACTAAGGTGTAGCGCGTTTGCCCGCCTTCAATGGCTGCGATGGCGGCTTGGCGAATGTGGGCTGGCGTGTCCATGTCAGGCTCGCCTTGCGAGAGTGCAATCACATCAAGGCCGCTTTGTTTCATGGCGCGCGCGGCATCCGAGATGGCAAGCGTTGGTGATGGTTTGACGCGGTCCAAGCGGGCCGCTAGGCGGTTAAGCATGGTGTTGTCTCTTTGTCGTGGTTATCGTCCCATTCTGCTTGAGAAACCCTGATTTTGACAAGCGAGGTGATAGACAAACCGCCCGTTTTAGGCTTGCGAGACAGGGCCTTTGACGCGCTTGGGTCGAAACACCTCGGTGTTCTCGTAATAGTGCGGCTTTCGGTTATCGGGGTGTGCGCCGGGCACACCAAGGATGGGCACAGCAAACAGGTTAGCTGGCCTTGGGTAGGTTTGGTTTAACCAGTTGGTCGCGAGCGCTTGATCGAGCCCCTGTGGCGGGCCAGTGACCGGACTGCCTAGGGCCGGCCAGGGCAGGTAAGCGACTTTGGCGATCATCCCCGGGTAAGGGGTTTGAAGCGTGGCGAGTTTCTCGAAAATGGCGTGACCGAGGACCAACAGGTGATGCGTCTGCCACAAGTGCCGGTATTGAACGAAGGCGCGATGCCAGTCATGGTCGGCTAGCGACTGCGCTAAGCGCGGGTCTGGGCCAATTAAGACGGCCCCGCTTTCGTCAAAGAGGGTCGCGGCATCGCTTGCCGGCGTGCGCGACAGACCGATGGGTTGGCGCACATGCACCGCATTCAAAGCGGCTTTGGTAGCACCAAAGGTCAGCCATACACAGGCATTAAAGAGGTCATGCCAGCTTTGGTCGCGGGTGGCCACGATGCCGTGGTCATAGATTTGTTGTTCGTACTGTCTTTGCGACATGCCGGAGTCTTGGCGCTCGAAACGCAGCGCCATGCCTTGCGCGTTGGTCAAGCCCATGGCGCGTGCTGCCTCATTGAGTTGGGCAACCGTTGGCCGGTCATCGAACCTAGCCAGGGTGGCTGCTAGCGCTGCCCAAAGTGTGCCACCGGCTGCGCGCGGCGCGGGCCACTCGGGGTCAAGCAAGGCCGCCGGTGCTCGCATCAGGATTGTGCGGCTCTGAGTCGATAGCCTTGATCCATGAGCGCTTCATAGGCTTGGTGTGTCGAGAGATAAGTAGGCACGCGTTGGTTCAGTTCGACCCGTTTGAGCTTATCGGCAATTGGTCCTTTGACCTCACACAAGTGCAAGCCCATTTGACGCCGAGCCAAGTCTTTAAATAGTGCCTCGATGCCCTCGAGCGCAGTGCTGTCGATATCAGAGACGCTGGCCAAATTCAACACCACCTGAGCGCTAGCACCCAAGCTTGCGACTTGCTGGTCGATGAACTCGCGCACGCGGTCCCAGTTGGCAAAAAACAAATTGCCGTCAACCCGCAAAAACACCACGTTCTCAAGCGTATCGACCTCATGGCGATTGACGTTGCGGAAGTGCTCGGTGCCGGGCAGCCGACCAATGACAGCGATGTGAGGCCTCGATTGGCGCCATAAGACCGTGCCAATTGATAGTGCAATGCCAAGCATCACCCCTTGCTCGACACCTAAAACGAGCACCCCAAAAAAAGTCACCAACCAACCGGCGGCGTCGGAGCGATCAAACTTCAGGCTCGCGCGCAGGGTCTTCAGATCAATTAGGCTCCAGATGGCCACGATGATGAGCGCGGCTAGGCTCGCCAAGGGCAGAGCGGATAAAAATTGCGCAGCCCCCAGCAGCACGATCACCATCAGCAGTGCCGAGAACACACCGGCAAGCGGCGTGCGTGCGCCTGCGTCCATGTTCACGACCGTGCGCGCTAACCCACCGGTCACTGGAAAGGCCCCAGACATGCCCGACAAGAGGTTGGCAGCACCGAGCCCACGCAATTCGGCATCGGGGTCGGTTGGGACTTCACGGGCGCGGCCAACCGTGCGCGCCATTGAGACGCTTTCAATGAAACCGACGACCGCAATCAAAAGCGCAGAGATAAAAAGCGCACTGAACGCCGACCCCATCTCGGGCAGGGCCACCACGGGCAAGCCTGCCGGAATCGAACCCACGGTTGCTGTGTGGGCGCTAAGCCCGGTGACAACCAACACCAAGGTGATCACAGCGATGGCTGCCAATGGCGCGGCCTTGGTCACTAGATTGAGCCAGAAGCCGCGCAGACCGAGCCGCAAAAAGAACGGCTGGGCTTTTGTGCGTGCCAGCAACAACAACGCCAGGGTACTTAAGCCAATCACCAGCGTGAGCAGGTTGATCTCGTGCAGGTGTTGGGCTATGTGTCGAAGTTGTTCAAAAGCGTTGCTGCCGCTTGCGGCAATGCCACTTAAGGTGCCAAGCTGACCAATGATGATGAGCACAGCGGCACCCGAGATAAAGCCGCTCATCACAGGGTGGCTCAAGAGCGCGGCCAGAAAACCAAAACGCAAAAAGCCAAATAGCATTAAAAGCGCACCGGATGCCAGCGCCAAAAAGATCGCGCCACTGACCCACTCCGGTGAGCCCGGTGTGGCATACGGCAAGAGTGCGTCATAGGTCATGATCGAGGTAATGGCCACCGGCCCCACGGCAAGCGCGGGGCTGCGCCCAAAGAGTGCGTAGCCCAATAGCGGCAGCACACTGGCATACAGGCCAATGTGCGCGGGCAGCCCGGCTAGCAGCGCATAGGCCAAGCTTTGCGGAATCAACATCAAGGTCACGATGACCGCAGCCGAGGCATCACCGGCTAGCGTGTCGCCGGTGATACGGGTGTCCTTGAGCCACGGCAGTAGGGGGTTGTTCATGGCGTGCGCGGTGTCGCTGCGTGTGGTGAAAATACGATGAACCCATTATAAACGTCGACTGCCAGCATTGAGAGATTTTGCTGTTTAATCATTAGGATACAGTGATTTATTGGTTTGACGCGGGTTGATTCGGGCACGGTGGCCGTGGGGTTATCAGCGCCATTTGGTTGTCACGCTCGCTATCCTAGTCCGTTATTGTTGCTATTGCCTTTAACGGGTGGGTCGTTATTTATGAAACAAACGTCAGTTGACAAACAAGTCATCAAGTTCTTGCTGCTCGAAGGGGTGCACGACAGCGCCGAGGCGCTCATTCGTTCGGCCGGCTACCACAACATCGAGCGCGAGCCCGCCTCGCTAGATGGTCAGGCGCTTGCCGAGCGCGTCAAAGATGTGCACTTTCTAGGTATCCGTTCGCGCACCCAACTGAGCGCTGAGGTGTTTGCTGCAGCGCCCAAACTCAACGCAGTCGGTTGCTTTTGTATCGGCACCAACCAGGTCGATTTGCATGCCGCGCGCGCCCATGGGGTGGCGGTCTTTAATGCGCCATTTTCCAACACGCGCTCGGTGGCCGAATTGGTCTTGGCACAAGCGACCTTGTTGCTGCGTCGGGTGCCTGAGAAAAACGCCGCGGCCCATCGCGGCCAGTGGCTCAAGAGCGCCAACCACTCCTATGAGTTGCGTGGCAAGACGCTTGGCATCGTCGGTTACGGCTCCATTGGCTCACAGCTCTCGGTGATGGCCGAGTCGCTTGGTATGCGTGTGGTGTTTTATGACGTGGTGACCAAACTGCCGCATGGCAATGCGCGCCAAGTGCTCTCGCTTGATGAGTTGCTCGAGGTTTCTCACGTGGTGACACTGCATGTGCCTGAGACCGAACAGACACGCATGATGATCGCTGCTGCTCAGTTAAAGACCATGCGCGACCAAAGCATCCTGATTAATGCCTCGCGCGGCACGGTGGTCGATTTGGCTGCACTTAAAGAGGCGCTTGCCGCGGGCAAGCTGCTTGGTGCGGCCATCGATGTCTTTCCGGTTGAGCCAGCTAGCAACAAGGATGCCTTTGAGTGTGAATTGATTGGCATGGACAATGTCATCTTGACACCCCACATCGGCGGCTCAACGCTTGAAGCGCAGCAAAGCATCGGGCGCGAAGTCGCCGATAAGCTCGTTAAATATAGCGACACCGGTGCGACCGTGTCGTCGGTGAACTTCCCCGAGGTGGCTCTGCCGGCGCACCCTGGCAAGCATCGCATCTTGCATATCCATCGAAACGTTCCGGGGATTCTTTCGGCGATCAACCAGATCTTTGCCGACACCGGCGTAAACGTCGCCGCGCAATACCTGCAAACACGTGACACGGTGGGCTATGTTGTGATTGACACCGATACCGAGTACTCGGGCCAAGCGCTTGAGCGCCTGCGCGAGGTGCCTGGCACCTTGCGCACGCGCATCCTGTTTTAAGCCTAGCCGCAATTGTTGACACAAATCAATTTTGTGCCAAACTGCAGGCATTGCAATAGAGATCAAGGATGTCTAGATGAGCATTGACTGGACACACTTCACCCCCTGGCTATCGCTTGCCGGGGGCATCATGATTGGCTTGGCAACCGTGATGTTGCTCTACTTCAAGGGTCGTGTCGCTGGTGTCAGCGGGGTGCTTGGCGCCTTGATGCAAGGTGGCACGCCACCGAAGGGTCACTTTGGTTGGCGGATCGCGTTCCTGGCAGGTTTGCTGGTTTCAAGCGCGGTCTACGGTTTGTTTGCCGTCATGCCGGCAGCCCAAATTGATGCCAGTTACCCCTTGATTGTGATTGCTGGCTTGTTGGTCGGTTTCGGCACCCGCATGGGATCGGGTTGCACCAGTGGTCACGCCGTTTGCGGTTTGGCGCGTGTCTCGCCCCGGTCACTGGCAGCGACTGCGAGCTTCATGGTCAGTGGCTTTGTGACTGCGTACCTGTTGTTTCACGTGCTCGCGAGTTAAACATGCAAACAGTACTGGTTTTTTTATCGGGGTTGGTGTTCGGTGTGGGGTTAATTGTCTCGGGCATGAGCAATCCGGCCAAGGTCATTGGGTTTCTGGATATTGCCGGGTCGTGGGATCCGAGCCTGGCGTTTGTCATGCTCGGTGCGATTCCGGTGGCCTTTATCGGCTTTCGCTGGATACAAAAGCAGGGTCACACGGTGTTTGATGAACCCTTGCATCTACCGGGTGCCCAAGACATTAACCGTCCCTTGGTGGTGGGTGGATTTATCTTTGGCGCCGGTTGGGCTGTCGCTGGCTTTTGTCCGGGCCCAGCGCTTGTCGCACTTGGTGCGGGCTATGGCAAGGCGCTCGTGTTTGTCTTGGCGATGATTGCCGGCATGCTGTTGCACGATCGGGCTTATCCGCGCTTACGTGCCGCTTTTACCAAGTAGCACCTGGTGACGTTACCAAGCAATCGGCTGGCCCTTATAGTCCACAAACTGCGCGCCAGTTGCCGCTGGCAAGGCATCAATGGCCGCTAGCAAGCCTTTGGCTGACTCGGCCGGGGTCACCGTGTCATGGCCCTTGGCAAATGGCGCTGATAGCGGTGACTGCACGGTCCCGGGCTGCAAGGCGGCAATCACCGCCTCAGGTCGCTTGCGCTGCACTTCGATGGCGGCGGTTTGCAAGAACATGTTTAGCGCGGCCTTAGAGGCCCGATAACCGTACCAACCGCCTTTCTGATTGTCGCTGATGCTGCCCACACGGGCTGACAGTTTGGCAAATATGGCACGTTCGGTGCCCAACAGCGGCGCGAAGTGTTTCAGAATCAAGGCCGGTCCGATGGCATTGACCTCAAAGGCGCGACGCAGGCGCTCGAAGTCCAGCGCACCGAGGTGCTTTTCCGGGCCATGACCATCGATGGTCAGCGCCCCGGTGGCATCGATGATCAGCGCAAAGGGGGCTTGTGAGGCCAGACGCTTGGCAGCCTCGGCGATGCCGGCTTCGGATTCGAGCTCAAAGCCCGGATCGGTGGCGCGCGACAAGGTGGCGACATACGCGCAGTTTGAGTCCTCGCGCAACGCCTCGGTTAACGCGGCCCCAATGGTGCCTGTGGCACCAATGACCAACGCGTAATAGCCTTTACTTAATGAGTCCATGTTCATGCTCGATCTTTGTGATATGACACGCCAATAATGGCCAACACAATAATGGCGCCACCCATGATGGTACGTGCGCCTGGCACTTGCGTAAACAGCAGCCAGGCTGCCGCAATGGCATAAACCGGTTCAAGTGCAATCACCAAACCAGCGACGTTAACCCGCAAATGCTTAAGACTTGAGACAAAGAGCGCGTGTGACAGACCCGTACAAAACACCCCAAGGACTGCGAGCCAGAACCAGCTCGCTGCGCTGAGCGTAAAAAGGGTTGGCAGGGCAAACACCGCCATCACCAGCGCCACGACAATGTTCTGGTTGCGTGCCACGGCAATGGCGTTGACGTGTGCTAGGGCGTGGCTGTTAAAGACCGCCATGGCCGCAAACGACAGGCCAGAGAGCAGCCCCATTAAAAAGCCGACCGTGGCCTCATCGGTCAGACTTAAGCTCGGTGTGATGAGCACCAGTCCGAGGCTGACCATCAAGGTGCGTAACCAATCACTGCGACTAACCGAACCTGGCCGCAGACACCATTGAATCAGGGTAATGAAGGCGGCAAAGCTGCTAAAGCCCAGGGTGGCAATAGCCACACCGGCGTCTTTGACCGACACAAAAAAGGTGACCCAGTGAATCGCTAAAAGCGTGCCGGAGATGAGGTAGCGGTTGGTGTCAGTTAAACGGGTGTTCGGCGCTTTGGCGCGAGGCACGGTTGTGACTGTTGCAGGCGGCGTGCGCGCTGATTGCCAGATCAACACGGGGGTGAGCACTGCAATGGCAAAAAGGGCACGGCCAAAGGTGATGACGCTGCTGCTAGCTGTGATCAAGGTACCCAAAATGCCGGTCATCCCAAACAGGAATGCCGCTAAGTGGATGTGGATGATGTCGCGCTTCAAGATCAGTGCCGCTCGCCATGAAAATTACCGGGCGCGAATCTTAGCACCAAAAGTCATCAAGCGGCATCTCGGGATTGAAGCGATGGGCTATTTGAGCTTGCAGCAGTTCCGCCGTGGCCAAGGCGTCAGTCAGGGCGTGATGGGGTTTATAAAACGGCAGCCCGTAGCGCTTGCGGCTATCGGCCAAGCGGATGGAGACCGGCTTATATTGTTTTTTCAGTACCACGCGTTGCCACCAACTTGGCGGTGGCTGGTTTCGATACAACCGGGCTTCGAGCTCCATGGTGTCGATCATCGGCATCTCAATGGGCTCGTGAATTAGCCTGTGCATGGCATTGTTTAGAAACGAGCGTTCAATGGCTCGGCAGTGCACCACCAAGACATGCCCGGCAATGGCAGCGAGCAGTTCATCGAGGATGTCAACGAATTTGGGTGCGTCAGCCACCTGAGAGTGGGTGATGCCATGAAAGGTCACCGATTCGTCAGCCAGTGGCACATGGGGTTGGACGATCCAGTGGCGCGAGGCGCTTGACTGAATCGATGTAAGCGACATGGGCAAAATACCGACACTGACAATACCGTCTTTGGCCGGGTTAAGACCGGTGGTCTCGACATCCATGGCCATCAGAGGGACTTCGCCGATGGGTGTGCTGCCAATTGGCATGCCAGCGCGGTAATAGGCCTGCAAGCGCGCATCTTTGGTCTGCTCAGCGAGCACTGCAAAACGGCCACGCCAGTCACTGGCAGGGCGCGCCGGTAACCGGGTGTCAGTGGGTAATCGTAGCAATCCGCCGTGCAGCACGCGTCATCCTTTAGGCAGTGTTAGTTCACTCGACCGGGTTGGTAACGAAACTTCAGGAATTTCTGTGAGTTGGCCAAAATCAAAAAAGCGTCGCGCAGACTCTTGCGCTCAAACTCCGACAGCGCCTCTGGTTCAATGCTGTTGTCAGCGGGCGGGTCGCTGGCAATTTGATTGGCCTGATTGCGCGCACGCGCCATGGCAATGAATTCGAGCGCATCAAGCAGATCCTGACCGCGGCCATCAGGCAAAATTCGCGCCGCGATGATGTCAGCGATTCGGTCAAATGAGTTGCGACTGCGCGAACCGATGGCCAGCGCATGCACGCGCACCAGATCGGTCAGCGGTGCCGTCCCGCGACGCTTGAGGTTAATGGCGCGTGTATGCCTGCCATCGGGCTCGACCACGAAGTCTTTAAAAAATCCGATCGGCGGTGTGCGCTGCAGCGCATTTCGCGCCATGCTGGCCAGAAACCGCGAGTTGCCTTTGGCCAGTTTGGCAATCATGACTCGCAGCGTCTCGGCAAACTCAGTGCGCCCGTAGACACCTTCTAAGTCAAAGAAAATACTGCTGTCCAGTAATTGGGCCGGCGTGGGCGATTCGATCCAGCCTTTGAAGTAGTCAAGCCAAACCCGAAGAGGCTGGCGCCACTTGACGTTGGTGGCCATGATCTCACCACTGCAGTAGGGGTAGCCGCAGCGCGCCAAGCCGTCGCTGACAAACTGGGCAAGCTCGGCAAAGTAGGCGTCGTGCTTGTCGGGATCAAACCGGTTATCCAGGATCATGGCGTTGTCCTGATCGGTCACGATCAGTTGCTCTTGGCGCGCCATGCTGCCTAGGGCCAGATAACAGTAAGGCACCGGTGGTGGCCCGAGTTGGGCTTGGCCAAGCTCGAGCAGACGTTGCTTGAAGCTGCGGCCAATGGCGGCCATGGCGCTGCCAATGATTTTTGCGCTGAAGTCTTCGCGCACCATGCGGATAAAACTGGCTTGCACTTCGCTGGTGAGCTCGGCTAATTCATCAACACTTTGCTGGTGAAAGATTCGGCCAACAACAAACAAGCTGTTGCGCGACTCATAGCGCACCAAATCTGACAAAGACAGCACACCAACCGGTTGCTGGTGTTTGAGCACGGGCAGGTGGTGCACGTTGTTGCGCATCATGAGCTGCATGGCTTCAAACGCCAGTTGGTCGTGTCGCACGGTCACAAGTGACTCGGTCATGATGCTGCCAACGGGTTCGCTTAAGTCCAGGTTTTTTGCCACAGCACGCGTGCGCAGGTCGCGATCGGTGATGATGCCTAGTGACTCATTGGCATCGATAATCAAAAGCGACGAGACGCCTTCTTCGGTCATGCTCATGGCGGCCTGGTGAATGCTCATCGAAGGCGTGCCGGTGACGGCTTGACGCACCAACAGGCTTTGCACAGACGCTGACATCAGTTCGTTGGACTGTTCGGCTTTAGAGATCACGTTGCGAAGCCTCGAGTGGTCTTCGACTTCTACGAAGTCAGCAAAGTCTTCGTTGTTCTCAAAAAGCTCGAGAAACACCTCTGCGGGCACCTGATAGAGCAGGGTGTCTTCGAGTGCGCCAGCCGGAAAGCGGACTTGGCGGCGTTGCTGCATGAGCCCGGCCTCACCAAAATGCCCGCCTTCGGTCAAGCGGTTATAGAGCGTGCCGTCGCGACGAAAGATCTCCACGGCGCCGCTGCGCACGATGAACCAGCTGCGCGCTGGCTCACCGAAGTTCAAGATGGTTGATTCTGCCTTGTAGTAGCGAACGTCAATGGACTGAGCCAGCTGGTGCAAGGCTGACTCAGGTAGCGCTTTATAAGGCTGATAGCGCTCTAAGAAATCCAGGACTTCGAGTTGTTCGCTTTGCATGGCAGTTACTTGTCAGGCGTTTTCTTGCTGATTCGCGGCTCGCTCATTAACCCTTTGATCAGTGAGACGGTCGCCACAAGCAGCACGATGGCAAATGGAAAGCCGGTTGAGACCGCCATGGCTTGCAGTGCCACAAGCCCACCGCCCAAAATCAGGGCGATCGCCACCAAGCCTTCAAATGTGCACCAAAAGACGCGCTGCGGTGCCGGTGCACCCACTTTACCGCCTGAGGCGATCACGTCAATGACCAATGACCCTGAGTCTGATGATGTCACAAAGAACACCACCACCAAAATAATGGCCACAAATGACGTGATGGCATGTAGCGGCAGCGCCTCTAGCATCAAGAAAATCTGCAAAGGCAGCTCAGCTTCCGTGACTGCCAGGTAGCCTTGGTTGACCACTTGCGAAATCGCGGTTTGACCGAACACCGTCATCCACAGCACGCAGGCCACCGACGGCACGATCAGCACCGAGATGATGAACTCGCGCACCGAGCGCCCGCGTGAGACGCGCGCAATGAACATGCCGACAAAGGGCGACCAAGAAATCCACCAAGCCCAGTAAAACGCTGTCCAACCTTGCGAGAAGTTGGCATCTTCACGGCCAATCGGGTTACCCAGCGCGGGCAGGTACTGCAGGTACGCGGCCAGGTTCTGGAAAAAACCGGTCGCAATCGCCAAGGTGGGCCCGACAATCAACACAAACAAAAGCAGTACAAAGGCCAACACCATATTGATTTCTGATAAGCGCTTGACCCCGGCGTCAAGCCCGGCCAGCACTGAAACCAGAGCGATCGCCGTGATGCCGGCCACAAGCAGAATCTGCATCGTGTCGCCAAGTGGAAAGCCAAAGAGGAAATGCAACCCGGCTGCAGCCTGTGCTGAACCGAGCCCAAGCGAGGTGGCCAGTCCGAACATGGTGGCCATCACCGCCAGAATATCGATGAGATGACCAGGCCAGCCCCAGATGCGCTCGCCAAGCAGCGGATAGAACACCGAGCGGATGGTCAGCGGCAAACCTTTGTTGAAAGAAAAGATGGCCAAGCCCAGTGCCAAGATGGCGTAAATCGCCCATGGGTGTAAGCCCCAGTGGTAGATCGTGGCAGCCATGGCCAACTGTTGGGCCGCGGCTGCGTCGCCCGCGGCCGCACCGAGCGGTGCCCAGTCTGTGCGCACACCGCCTTCGGTCGCTGTGCCGCCCATGGCACTGCCAAAGTGCGACAGTGGCTCAGAGACGCCATAAAACATGAGCCCAATACCCATGCCGGCGGCAAACAGCATCGAGAACCAGCCCGCGTAGGAATAGTCTGGCGTGGCTTCGGTGCCACCAATGCGAACTCGCCCAAGCGGGGAGATCGCAATGCCCAAGCAGGCGATCACGAAAATATTACCCGCGGTAATGAAGAACCAGTCCAAATTCGATGTCAGCCAGCCCCGAAGGCTGCCAAACATCGGCTCCACACTGTTTTGAAAGGTCATGGTCAGCAACACAAAGGCGATGATCACCAGTGCTGAGATGCCAAAGACGCGGTTGTGAATGTCTAGCCCAAAGGGCCCCACATTCATGACGATATTGTCTTGTCCGATCGTGTAGTCCGTGTCGATCGGATTAACCTCGCCGTCTGGTTCCATTAGGTCAGTTTTATTGTCGGTCACGCGCTTCCTCCTTGGTCGTGCCTTTAAGCCGCACGGTTGCGTTGGACGGGTGAGTCGAGCTGCAGTGGCTCGCATTACCGCTTAGTATCAAGCCTGACCGCTTGCGTGTCAGGCAGGCGCCACCTTAACATAGCGACGATTTATACTAAGTAATGCTTATGGATGTTGCTAATCAGTCAATCAGAGATCGAGCAGCATTTGGGCGAGTGCCTTGGGGCTTGTAACCATTGCATCGTGACCCGCTTCGATCTCGAGGTAGCGCCAATCTTGGCGTGATTGTGCATAAGCACGGCTTTGCGCCGTGGGGGCGTAGTGCGGTGTGACGGCAATATAGGTTGTTGGCAGTCCGTTATCCGGGTCGCCGGTAAATTCGATGGCGTCCTCATAGGTGGCGATCGGGTGGGCGGTGCAGTACTTTTCCACCCAGGCCGCATCAACCGGGTCAAACACACCAAGCTTGTCAGCGCCAGGTGCGGGGATGGTCAGTCCGCCCGAAGTCTTTTGCGCCAGATCACGCCGGCTTTGCACCGCATGAGGCGGCAGCAAACTAAAGACGCTTTTGCCTGAGACCGGAATAAGCGCATCGAGATAGACCATGTGCGCGATTCGCTCTGGCACGCGGTGCGCCGCCGCTGTGATCGCGTTGCCACCAAAACTGTGACCGACCAAGACCACGTTGTTCAGATCGTTGTAGGTCAGAACGTTGACCAAGTCTTGGGCAAACGTCTGAAGATTAATGCTCGCATTGAGCAAGTGGCTGCGCTCACCCAAGCCGGTTTGGGTCGGTGTGTAGACCTCGTGGCCGGCTGCGCGTAATAAAGGCGCAACTTTCTTCCAGCACCAGGCACCATGCCAGGCACCATGCAACAAGAC
>SKIZ01000087.1 GCA_007116135.1 Burkholderiaceae bacterium | reverse complement strand
GAAATGATTCCGCGTCAAATGTATGACGTCGCTATCCAGGCGGCCATTGGCGCTGAAGTCATCGCTCGCGAGAACGTCAAGGCACTGCGCAAAAACGTCTTGGCCAAGTGTTATGGCGGCGATATTTCGCGCAAGAAAAAGTTGCTCGAGAAGCAAAAGGCTGGCAAGCGACGCATGAAGCAAGTCGGTAGTGTTGAGATTCCGCAGGAGGCGTTCCTGGCTATTTTGCAGGTCGATGATAAATAAAGAGGCCAGATAGATGAGTTGGAACTTCTCTTTGATTCTTTTTGTGGCGCTCGTTGTCACCGGCTTTGTGTGGGCGCTCGACAAATGGGTGTTGCGCAAGCGGCGCGACAGGGATGCCAAGTCGCCTTGGTGGGTTGAGTACGGGGCGAGCTTTTTCCCGGTGCTCTTGTTTGTATTTATTTTGCGCTCATTTATTGTCGAGCCGTTTCGCATTCCATCGGGTTCGATGTTGCCGACCTTGCAAGCGGGTGACCTGATTTTGGTTAATAAGTACACCTATGGCTTGCGGTTGCCGATTTTGCACACCAAGGTTTTACCGCTTAATAACCCTGCGCGCGGCGACGTCATGGTGTTTCGTTACCCGGTAGACCCGTCAGTTGACTACATCAAGCGCGTGGTGGGTTTGCCAGGAGACGAGGTGGCGTATCTGAACAAACGGCTCTATATCAATGGCCAAGAAGTGCCTGTGCAGCGCGATGGAGACTTTTTTGAGCCCGAGCGGATTGCCTTCACCGCACAGTACATAGAGCAGTTGGGTGAAGTTAGCAACAAAATACTGGTCGATACAAGCAGTAGGCAGGATTTAAGGCCAATTTGGCGGTTTCCGGATAGGGAGCAGTGCGACTTTCGGCTCGACGGTCTGGTATGCAACGTTCCAGAGGGTGTTTACTTTATGATGGGAGACAACAGGGACAATAGTCTTGACAGTCGTTTCTGGGGATTTGTCCCAGACTCACATATTGTTGGCAGAGCATTTTTTATCTGGATGAATTTTTCCGAACCCGGCCGCATTGGGCGTTTTCATTGAAGCGCGCCACCAAGACGCGGGGTCGGTATTTGGTGATGACCCATGTCTGTAGCACCACTGGAAGCCCTACTGGGATACGTCTTTGAGAACAAGTCGTTGCTTGAGCAAGCGCTCACGCACCGCAGTCACAGTTCACGCAACAACGAACGCCTGGAGTTTTTAGGCGACGCCGTTTTGGGGACCTCTGTGTCGGCTTTGTTGTTTGGTCGATTTGCCAAGCTCGATGAGGGCGATCTCTCGCGTGTGCGTGCCAATCTGGTCAAACAGGCTGCATTGGCTGACATTGCTCAGAAATTGCGACTGTCAGAACACTTGCGTTTAGGCGAAGGCGAACTCAAAAGCGGTGGTTTTCGCCGTCCCTCGATTCTGGCAGATACCTTTGAGGCGATCCTTGGTGCCATTTATCTGGATGGCGGTTTTGAGCGCGCGCAGTCAGTCATTCATGCGTTATATGAGCCCATCATCAAAAGTATCGATCCGCGCACCATCGGCAAAGACGCTAAAACGCTTTTGCAGGAATTTTTGCAAGCCCATCATCTTGAATTGCCAACGTATTCGGTGGTCGCCACCCATGGTGCGGCGCATAGCCAGCAGTTTGAAGTCGCCTGCGATATCGGGCAGCTTGAAATTCATGTGCAGGCAGCCGGTGCAAGCCGTCGGGCCGCCGAGCAGACCGCGGCGCGTTCGGCCCTGGAGAAAGCGATGTTGATCAAACCCGCAGGCGGTGCGCGCAAGTCCGTCAAGCGCGCACGCAAGGCCGCTCAGCTCAGTCTGCCAGTGGCGGTCAATCAGGACGTCAGATGAGTCAGACAAGCCCGCCGTATCGCTGTGGCTATGTTGCGCTAGTGGGCCGGCCCAATGTCGGCAAATCAACGTTGACCAATGCGCTCATCGGCACCAAGGTGTCGATCACCTCAAGCAAGGCCCAAACCACCCGACATCGCATCATGGGTGTGCTGACCCGCGACGATGCCCAGTTTGTGTTTGTTGACACCCCAGGTTTTCAGACGCGTCACGGTGGCGCGATGAATAAGATGATGAACCGCGTGGTCAGCCAAACCCTGGCTGATGTTGATGTGGTTTTATTTCTGGTTCAGGCTGGGCAGTGGACGACAACCGATGAGGCGCTCTTGCAGATGTTGCCCCAATCAGCCAAAGTCATCCTGGTTTTGAGCAAGACCGATACGGTCAAAGACAAAGGCAGTCTCTTTCCGTTTACCGCCGAGGTCGCCGCGCGGTTTAACTTTGCCGCGGTTGTGCCTGTCAGTGCGGTAAAGTCGCGCCAGCTCGATGAGCTACTTGATGAGATCGCCAAGCACTTGCCAGAAAACGAGCCGTACTTTGAGCAAGACATGCTGACTGATCGTCCGGTGCGATTTTTGGTGGCCGAGTTGATCCGTGAAAAAATCTTTCGCATGGTCGGCGATGAGTTGCCTTACGGCACGACGGTCATCATTGAACAGTGGGATGAGAGCGATGCCCACGCCAGTATTGGCGCCTGTGTCATCGTGCAGCGCGACTCTCATCGACCGATTTTGTTGGGCGCCAAGGGTGCGCACATGAAGCGCATGGCCACTGAGGCACGCCAAGACATTGCCAAACTGCTCGACAAGCCCGTGCATCTTGAGGTCTACGTCAAGGTCAAAAAGGGCTGGACCGATCGTCAAAGCAGTTTGCGTGAGTTTGGCTATGAGTAGTCGTTCGGCGCGCATCACCGATGCGCGTGCTTTTGTTTTACAAACAACGCCATGGCGCGAGACCTCTTTGCTGGTGCGGGTGTTTGCTCGCGACCATGGCACGCTTGCCTTGGTCGCTAAAGGAGCCAAGCGGCCGTATTCGGGCTTGCGCACCGTGCTTTTGCCGTTTCAGCCACTGTTGTTGTCTTGGAGCGGTGCCTCCGAAGTCAAGACTTTGGTGCAGGCCGAAATTGATCGGCTGCAACCGATGCCTGGCGCGGCACTGATGTCTTGTTGGTACATGAACGAGTTGCTGTTGCGATTGCTCGCACCAGAAGATCCGCATCCCGGGTTGTATGACGCCTACGCCACAGCGCTTGCGTCGCTCGCGCAAGGGCATATCGTCACCGCGGCGTTGCGCCAGTTTGAATGGTCGATGCTACAAGAGACCGGTTATGGGGTCAGCGGCCCATTGCCAGACTTTCACGATCGCGAGCAGGCCGCACAACTGAAGTCCGAACTGCAGCGACGACTGCTTGAGCATGTGCCTGGTGGCCGATTAAATAGCCGTGAGGTCATGCGTGGGCTTTCACGCCTGGCCCAGGGGCCAGACCAGGCGGTGTCGGATCATCAGGCCGATTCAGTCTGCGCGACCAACACGGCGCGACCGACCACTTGACCACGGTGAAGCTGCGATAGCACCGCTGAGGCCTCGCTCAAGGCGTGGCGTGTCACAGGAATCGGATTGACCTTGCCCGCTTTGACCAGCTCAAGTAGCGCTTGGAGTTCGGGCAGTGAACCGGTGTAGCTGCCAATGATGCTGATGGCTCGCATTGGAATGAGTGCCAGCGACCACGGTGTGGCACCGCCAAATAGACCAACCATCACAAGCGTACCGCCCTTGGCCAGGCTGTCAAAGCCGAGCTGCGCCGAGGAGCTAGCGCCAACCAGATCGATGGCCGCTTGCAGGGGCTTGCCGCCATTGGCCGCCAGGATCTGTGCCGCGGCATCGCTGTCGTTGCCGTTGATGACGGCTAGCGCACCGGCGGTCTTGGCTGCCTGCAGTTTGACCGGATCGATATCAACCACGATGGCGCCGTGCCCGCCCATGGCGCGCAAGATCTCGATGGCCATAAGCCCTAAGCCGCCCGCACCAAAGATGAGAACGGGCTGGTTGCGATAGACGGTGGCATCGATCTTGTTGATCGCGCTGTAGGTCGTCAAACCAGAACAGGCGTGTGGGGCGATTGTGGCTGGGTCAAGGTTGCCAATGTCGAGCAAGTATTTGGCATCGGGCACCATGATGTGGTCGGCGTAGCCGCCATCGTTATAGACGCCAAGCGATTGGGGTGATGCGCAGTAGTTCTCGCGCCCAGCTAAGCAAACATCACACTTGCCACAACCAAGCCAAGGAAACACGAGATAGTTTTTACCAGGTTCCACACCTGAGGCCTCTGGGCCCATCGCCACGGGCGTGCCAACGGTTTCGTGTCCCATGATCAAGGGCAGCTTAATGCCGCGGGCTTGAAGTGACAGTCGTTTGCCGTGGCCGAGGTCGTAGCCGCCTTCCCAGATATGCAAGTCGCTGTGACAGACGCCAGCGGCTTGGGTCTTGAGCAGAACTTGCCGACCCGTCGGTACCGGGGTGGGGCGCTCCATAAAGGCTAGGGGCTCGTTAAAGTGAGTGATGCAGTAACACTTCATGATTTGTCTCCGTGTTGCTTTTGCTGATGCTTCGGTCTGCTTGTGCGCCTGTTTTATTGTTCAGTCGTCTGGCAGCAGCGCTAGTTAAAGTTTACGGGTTTTACCGGCCAAGGGAAGATGTTTTGCGTGCTCACAGCGCTCGGGCGTTAAGATAACCAGAGCATGCAGGAGAATAAAACGATGAAAAAAGAAATGGTGCTAGTCACGGGCGCGAGCCGTGGCATCGGGCGTGCCATCGCGCAACGACTCATCGCCGATGGCTTTGAGGTGTTGAACTTCAGTCGCACGCCGGCCAAGCAAACGCTAGAAGGCGAGACATTTGAGTCGGTTGACTTGATTGATGCGCAGGCGTTGCGCCAAGCGATTGCGCACTGGTGTGCGCAACGCGAAATCGTGCACCTGGTCAACAATGCCGGGATGATTCATGTCGCCAATCTGACCGACGTCAGTGCCCAAGAGGTCCAAGACATGGTGAACCTGAATTTGCAGGCACCTATTTTGTTGACGCAAGCACTGGTGCCGGCCATGAAGGCGCGCGGCTACGGGCGAGTGGTCAATATCGGCAGCCGGGCGGCCTTGGGCAAGGTCGGGCGAACGGTCTACAGCGCAACCAAAGCGGGCATTGTCGGCATGACCCGTACTTGGGCGCTCGAGCTTGCGCCGCACGCAGTCACGGTCAATGCCATCGCACCGGGCGCCATTGGCACGGAGTTGTTTGTCGCAGCCAATCCCGCGGATTCGCCACAGACGCAGCAATTAAAGGCAGCCGTGCCCTTGGGGCGAGTAGGCGAACCTGCTGAGGTTGCCCATCTCGTGGCGATGTTGATGCATCCGCTAGGCGGCTACACGACCGGACAGGTGATTTACGTCTGCGGCGGGCTCTCAGTCGGGTTATCAAGCCATTGAAGCCAAAGCGGCGCCTAGTGCCTAGTGTGCGGGCTTTAATTGGTGCGCCTCGAGCGTCAGGCCCATGGTTTGGTACTGACGCCAGCGCGCGCGCGCCGCTTGCTTGTCGTGATCCAGTGAGCTCACGACCTCGAGTACTCGGCTAAACAACGTCGCCTCCGGCGGGCACTGGTCATCTAGGTTTAGGAGCCAATCTTCTGGCTTAACGCGCGCAGCGAGCAGTGGCCAATTGGCTTGATCAACCAACAGCACCGCGAGGTGCTCGGTGTCAGTGTCCTGGTCAAGCCGCTCATGCGGCACAAAGGCCGCATCATTCAGTGACCATAGGCGCTGGCTGAACTGATCTAGGCGTGCGGCTTCATCACAGTAGACAAACACGCGTGCGCCACGAGCAACGTGGCGCAGCGTGCTCAATGCCGCTTGGTCGATGCGGTCAGCAGCATTGAAGGCGAAGTCAACGCGAGTCATGCCAGCGCAGCAAACACTAGCGAGGAGCCGGCGCTTGGCTTTGTTGCAGCAAGTACTGGACAAGTAGTGGCACTGGACGCCCTGAGGCGCCTTTTTGCGCGCCGCTTAACCAAGAAGTGCCAGCGATGTCCAAGTGTGCCCAGCGGTAGGCTTTGGCAAAGCGTGCCAGGAAACACGCGCCTGTGACAGCGCCGGCTTTGGGGCCACCAATGTTTGCCATGTCGGCAAAGTTCGATTTCAGCTGCTCTTGATAATCGTCTTCAACCGGCAGGCGCCAAGCGGGATCGAGCGCCTTCTTGCCCGCCATCAAGAGCGACTCGGCTAGCGCGTCATCGGGCGAGAACAACCCCGTATTGACCGAACCCAAGGCCACCACGCAGGCGCCTGTGAGTGTGGCGATGTCGATCACTGCTGCTGGCTTGTAGCGTTCGGCGTAGGTCAGCGCATCGCAAAGGATTAGTCGGCCCTCGGCATCGGTGTTTAAGATTTCAATCGTTTGGCCTGACATGCTCTTGACGACATCGCCTGGTTTATTGGCGTTGCTGCTAGGCATGTTCTCGCAAGCCGGAATGAGGCCGACTAATTCGCCAGGCCACTGCAGTTGGGCGATAGCAAGCATGGTGCCAAACACGCTGGCCGCACCACACATGTCAAACTTCATTTCATCCATGGCTGCAGCCGGCTTGATTGAAATGCCACCAGTGTCAAAGGTAATGCCTTTACCCACGAGCACGATGGGGCCTTCGGACTTGGCCTTGGCGCTGGCTTTGCCTTTGTAGTGCATGACGATAAAGCGCGGTGCTTCGCTAGAGCCTTTGGCCACCGACAGAAAAGAGCCCATGCCTAGCGCCTCGATTTGCTTTTTCTCCAAGACCGAGACCTTGATCGACTTGAACTGCCGACCCAAAGCGCGGGCTTGATTGCCCAGGTAGGTCGGTGTGCAAATATTGGCCGGCAGGTTACCCAAGGTTCGGGTCAGCGCCATGCCCTGGCCGATTGCGCCGCCTTCGTCCAGGCCGGCTTGCGTCTGCTTGGCCACACCGCGCTCGCACAGCAATGTGTAGGCCTTCAGTTTGGGGCGCAATTTGGGGTCGGGTTTACCCAGTGTTTGATCGTAGTGATAGGTTGCATTGACAACCGTTTGTGCGCTCAAGCGGGCAAGCTGCTGGGCGTCGCTCTCAGGGCAAGCCACCAAGGCCAAGCTCGAGGCCGCTTGCGACAGCTTCAGGCTCACGCACTGTTTGGCAAATGCAGACTGTGCGCGCGCAAAGGCTTTGGCGCTGTAGCTTGCTTGTTTGCCCAGCCCAACGAGCATCACGCGCTCGGCACGCACGCCTTTGAGTGCGCGCAACACCAGAACCTCGCCGAGGCTGGCGTCAAAGTCCTTGCCTATGACAGCTTTAAGTGCGCCCTCACTGGCGCGGTTGATGACATCGGCGGGCGCTGAAAGCTCGCCATCTGCAAAAACGCCAACTGCAAGTGCAGCCGTTCTGATCTGGTGGTAGGCCGAAGTGCTCTGTGTGCTAAATTCCATGTGATTGACTCTCTGGTTGCGATGGACAGCGTACCGCTGATAACTAGCCGACCATTATTACGCATTTGATCCTTGCATGTCTCTTTTTAAACGCACCGTGGTTGCCGAAGCGGCTAGTAACGCCAGTGTAGTCATGTCCACGCTGCTTGTGGTTTGGTTAAGCATCGTGCTCGTGCGTCTGATTGGTCAAGCCGCCAAGGGTTTCATTGGCGCCGATGTCGTCATTGGTCTAGCGGCATTGACCACGATCGCCGCCTTGCCCACCATCATCGCCTTATCCCTTTTTATTGGCATGCTGACCACAGTCTCGCGCAGTTACCGAGAGTCGGAGATGGTGGTCTGGTTTGCCAGCGGGCTATCCCTGCTCGATTGGATTCGGCCGGCCTTGCAATTGGCCGTGCCAGTGGCTGTGGCAGTTGGCGCGCTCACGCTCTTTGCCTCGCCTTGGTCACATCAGCAAATCGAAGACTATCGGGCGCGGTTTGATTTGCGATCAGAGATATCGCAGGTCACCTCGGGTGACTTTCTGGAGCTAGATCGCGGCAATCGCGTGGTGTTTATCGAACCCTCCAAGAGCGATCCCAATGAGCTCGGGCAGGTCTTTGCCCGAGTCATCTCTCCGGGCTGGCATGCGGTGATCAACGCGCAATCTGCGCGCACCGAACAAGCGGCCAATGGTGATCGGTTCTTGGTCTTGGTCGATGGCACGCGTTATGAGATACGCCCGGGTGAGCGCGAGGCACGGGTGACCGATTTTGATGCCTTTGCCATTCGCATTGAGACGCCCAATCTCGATGAGACGCTCGCGCAAGCCCGCGCGCGCGCGCTCGATAACCGTAAGGCCCGACCGACTTCGATGCTCATTGACGACGATGTGCCCAATTCCGATGGTCAGTTGATGTGGCGCTTGGCGATTCCGCTGGCCACCATCAATTTGGCTTTGTTGGCCATACCCCTTGGCGCGGTCAACCCGCGAGTGGGTCGAACCTTTGACCTTTTGGTCGCTGGTTTGGTGGCGCTGCTCTACATGAACCTGATCAACGCCTCGCACGGCTGGATTAATAATGAGGTGTTGCCGTTTGGGCTCGGTGTGTGGCTTGTGCATGGCGCTTTCCTCGCGCTCACGGTGGTGCTCTTTTGGTCGCGCCTGCGCATGCGAAGGCCGCGCGAGCCGCTGGCTCAGCCTGTGGCACCCTAAACCGACGAGTACGGTTTGAGCGGTGGTAAATAGTAAATATCTTTTAATTATTTGCAACTGCTTTTATATAACTTAAAATGCTATATTGACCGCCAAGCACCTCTTTGGTGCCATCTGGTAGCAACCTCGTTAAGCGGATTTATCATGAACATTCAGCAGTTTCGTTTCGTGAGAGAGACGATTCGTCGCAACTTCAATCTGACCGAAGCCTCGCGCGCGCTCTACACCTCGCAGCCCGGTGTGTCCAAAGCGATCATGGAGTTTGAACAAGAGCTAGGCGTTCAGATCTTTGAGCGCCATGGTAAACGAATCAAGGGTTTAACCAAGCCCGGGCATGCGGTGGCGCAAGTAGTTGAGCGTATCAACCGGGAAATCGAAAATCTCAAACGAGTCAGCGATGAGTTCGCCAAGCGCGATCAAGGCAGCTTGGTCATTGCGTGCACACACACCCAGGCGCGTTACGCGTTGCCATCGGTCATTCCGGCCTTTCGCGAGCAATTTCCGAAGGTGCGACTGGCTTTAGCCGAGGGCAGTCCAACCCAATTGGCTGAAATGGTGCTTCAGGGACAGGCCGATTTAGCCATTGCCACGGAATCACTGGCGCAAACCGAAGGTCTGGCTAGCGTGCCTTGCTATCGCTGGGAGCATGTGATCGTGTGCGAGGCCTCACACCCGCTGGCGGTCAAAGCGCGCGGCAAAGCCAAGGTGACCTTGGCCGATCTGGCCGCACACCCCATTGTGACCTACGATCGGGCGTTCTCAGGTCGGCGCAACATTGATGAAGCCTTTGCCGGGGCAGGGCTGCAGCCCGATATCGTGTTGGCTGCGATTGACGCCGACGTAATCAAGACGTACGTGCGCGTCGGTCTTGGGATTGGCATTATTGCCGGCATGGCCTACGACGCGGTGCAAGACAGTGATCTGGTCAGTATTTCGGCTGGCCACCTGTTTGGCAAACAAGTCTCACGGGTTGCTGTGCGCTCGGGCGAGTTTTTGCGCGACTATGTCTACACCTTTATCGGCATGTTGACGGCTGATTTAAATCCGGCAGAGATCAGGGCAATTCTTAGGCCGAATCTATAGATGGGATTTATTCGATAGAAAACAATCATTGACGGGCAGCAGTATTTGCTTGAAATATAAATGAGAATCATTATCATTACACTATTCACCAACTAAATGGATAGTGAAATGAAAGTAGCTGCTGCTCTAGAAACGCCTGCAATGAACGCTGTGGTTGTCGGTGCCGATCGGCTTGGCAACATACCGGATCTGTTGAAAGATCACAGCATCAATATCATCCATCACATCAGTGGCCGAGATCCTTCGCATCAGCGGCGAGCGCTGCAGCTTCCAAGTGGTACCGAGTTGGTTATCTTGCTGACCGACTTCCTCGGTCACAATGTGATGAAGTCATTTCGCCAGGCCGCCCAACGTTCAGGCGCACGAGTGTTGGCATGTCGGCGCTCGGTGTGCGCCATGCAACAAACGTTAGAGCAGTGCGGGTTTAAGCCATCAAGCCGCTCGCAAGACGGTCGATGCGCAGCTTGCCCGAGCGCTAAACGCTAGGGCGTTGTCGCAAGTCGGCGGCTCTTTAGCGGTTGACCGAGCGGTCAGCCAAAAGGATCGGATCAATCCGGCGCGCACCGTTATAACGCTGCGACCAATACCGATTAGTCATGTTTGCGACGCTGACTTGGCCGCCCGAAGAGGGGGCATGAACGAACAGGTTATTGCCAAGGTAGACCCCGACGTGCGAATAGCGCCTGCCCAGCGTATTGAAAAATACCAAGTCACCCACGGCGAGCTCACGACGATCTACCTTCAGGCCGACGCCGGCCATGTCGGCAGCCCGCCTAGGCAAGCGCAGGCCTAGCGAGTCTTGCGCGGAGTAATGAATCAGGCCACTGCAGTCAAAGCCTTCGGCCGGCGAGGTGCCACCGAAGCGATAATTCACACCAATATGTTCAAGCGCTGAGCGCGCTAACGGGTGCTGAGAGGCCGCGATCGCGGTAATTGGATCGAGGTTATTAATATCAAGTGCGGCAACTCGGTTGTTGCGTGGCTCAAGCCACGCCGAGCGGTCGGAGTCGCTGCTTGAGGCGGCGCACCCCGCGAGGATCAATACACTTAAAACCAAAGTGCCTGAGCGTGCCAACCGAGTAAAGCTGCTGTGGTGCATCAGAAAAGGCGTTAGTCGATTTTTAATGCGCATAAGTCCTGTGTCTAGGCGTTTTATGACCTAGGATAAACATTTGAAGGGCTCATTGTACCTATTTACGCGAATTTTCGACGTTTTGCGGCATGATTAGCAAGCATGACGAAAGTTTAAGGGCGCAAAATTGTGACAAAACGACAACAGCAGGAGGCAGGAGATGGGCAAAATTGAGCAATTGCACAGGCAATCCATCGAGCAGCGTGAGCAGTTCTGGGCCGAGCAGGCAAAACGCATTTATTGGCACAAGCCGTTTGAACAAGTGCTCGACTACTCCAGAGCGCCCTTTACCCGGTGGTATGTGGGCGGGCAGACGAACCTTTGCTATAACGCCATTGATCGTTGGCTAGAGACCGCTGGCGATGACCCGGCGCTCATATGGGTGTCAACCGAGGTCAACGAGCAGCGCACCTACACGCGTCGCGAAATGTACCAGGAAGTCAATGCGGCCGCCTCGATGCTTCAGGCTCAAGGCGTGGTCAAGGGCGATCGGGTTTTGGTATACATGCCCATGGTTCCGTCTGCCGTGTTCATGATGCTGGCCTGTGCACGGATCGGTGCCATTCACTCGGTGGTTTTTGGGGGGTTTGCCTCGGTCAATCTGGCCAATCGCATTGATGACGCCAAGCCCAAGATCATCATTAGCGCTGACGCCGGCTCGCGTGGCGGTAAAGTCACCCCGTACAAGCCCTTGCTCGATAAGGCCATTGAGTTGAGCCAATTTCCACCCGAGACGGTGATCATGCACGACCGCGGCCTGCACCCGTTTGAGCCCGTGGCCGGTCGCGATAAAGACTATGAGCAATTGCGCCAAGCCCACTGGGGCCGTGAGGTGCCGGTTCAGTGGCTAGAGGCCAATGAAACCAGTTATGTGCTCTACACCTCGGGGACCACGGGCAAACCCAAGGGCGTGCAACGTGATGTCGGCGGTTATGCGGTCGCACTTGCGACCTCACTGGACTACGTCTTTAACGGCAAGCCCGGTGAGACTTACCTGTGCACCAGCGATATTGGCTGGGTGGTTGGACACTCCTACATCGTCTATGGGCCGTTGATTGCCGGCATGGCCAGCACACTCTACGAGGGCACGCCGGTGCGACCCGATGCTGGTATTTTGTGGAAGCTCGTGCAGGATTGCAAAGCCAGTGTCATGTTCTCAGCGCCCACGGCGATTCGGGTGTTGAAAAAGCAAGACCCGGCGTTATTAAAGAAGTATGACCTCTCGAGTCTGCGCGCGCTTTATCTGGCCGGTGAACCGTTAGATGAGCCCACGGCGAACTGGATTTCAGAGGCGCTTGGCAAGCCCATCATTGACAATTACTGGCAAACCGAAACGGGTTGGCCGATCTTGTCGGCCCAGCCTGGTATCGAAGATCGTCCCCTTCGATTTGGCAGCCCCTCATTTCCGGTCGTCGGCTTTGACATGCGAGTCGTCAGTGAGCACAATGGCGAGGATCTCGGGCCCAATGAGAAGGGTGTGGTGGCCATTGTGCCGCCCCTGCCGCCTGGCATGATGACAACGGTGTGGGGCGACGATGAGCGTTTCGTCAACACCTATTTCACCTCGGTGCCGGGGCGCCAGGTGTACTCCACCTTTGACTGGGGGCTAAAGGATGAGCAAGGCTATTGGTTCATCCTTGGGCGCACCGATGACGTCATTAACGTCGCTGGCCATCGATTGGGTACCCGAGAAATCGAGGAGTCATTGAACTCTCACACCGAGGTCGCCGAGTCGGCCGTTGTTGGTGTGGCGGACTCGTTAAAGGGGCAGGTCGCCGTAGGATTCGCTGTCTTGAAGCAGCCGCAGTTATATGAGACGCCTGAAGAGAAAATGGCCCTCGAGGGCGAGATCATGAAGCTTGTCGACGGTCAGCTCGGTGCCGTGGCTCGACCGGCGCGCGTCATTTTTGTGCCCGCGCTACCGAAAACGAGATCCGGTAAAGTGTTGCGTCGTGCGATCGTGGCTGTCTGCGAGGGTAAAGACCCGGGCGACTTAACCACAATCGAAGACCCGATGACCTTGGAACAATTGAAGGAGTGTTTATGAAGACCAAATCCGTGTTGCAGCACGACGATGTCAGCAAAGTACTGTCGGCGGCAAAGGCGCATGCAATTGCGCATGGTTGGGCGGTGACGATTGCGGTTGTCGACGATGGCGGGCATTTGCTCGGGCTGACTCGGCTCGATGGTGCACCACCGGTGTCAGCCCACATTGGGGTGGCCAAGGCCAAGACGGCCGCTCTTGGTCAGCGTGCGACCAAGGTCTATGAAGATATTATCAACAAAGGTCGTACCGCTTTTTTGAGTGCGCCGTTTATCGAAGGCATGCTTGAAGGCGGCGTGCCTGTGGTGGTCGATAATCAGGTGGTTGGTGCGGTGGGTGTGTCTGGAGTTCAGTCGCACGAGGATGCGCAAATTGCGCAAGCCGGTATCGATGCTCTAAGCTAGTCCGATTCTTATGCAGTCATAACAAAATACTCAAACGCGAGGAGGCCCTGCAACCATGTCGAACTCTATTGAATCCATGCTGGTCGAGACGCGCGTGTTTGCGCCGTCCGATGAAGTGGTGCAACAAGCAAATATCTCGGGCCCGAAAGCCTATGAGGCTTTGCTGCAAGAGGCTGACCGAGATCCGACTGGTTTTTGGGGCCGCCTTGCCAATGAGAACCTGCACTGGACGAAACCCTTTACCGAGGTGCTCGATGAGTCAGATGCGCCGTTTTATAAGTGGTTCGGTGACGGCGAACTCAATGTCTCGGCCAACTGCCTGGAGGCCAATATCGAGCGCGGCCTCGGTCAAAAGGTCGCCTTGATTTTTGAGGCCGATGACGGCGCGGTGACCAAGGTCACCTACCACGAGCTCTACGAGCGGGTCTGCCAAATTGCCAACGGGCTGAAGTCACTGGGTTACGAGCGCGGTGAGCGCGTCATCATTTATTTGCCCATGTCCATCGAAGCGGTGGCCTGCATGCAGGCATGTGCGCGCCTCGGATTGATCCACTCGGTCGTTTTTGGTGGCTTTTCCTCCAAGGCCTTGCATGAGCGCATCATTGATGTCGGTGCCAGTCTAGTCATTACCGCCGATGAGCAGGTGCGCGGTGGCAAGCACTTGGCGCTTAAGTCAGCCGTCGATGAGGCATTTGCCATGGGTGGTTGTGAGGCGGTGCGTCATTGTGTGGTCTATCAGCGCACCGGCGGCAAGGTGGCTTGGCACGAGCAGCGAGACATCTGG
>SKIZ01000045.1 GCA_007116135.1 Burkholderiaceae bacterium | reverse complement strand
GAAGCGAGCTACATTACCGGCCATGTCTTGGCCGTCGACGGTGGGTTTATCGCCGCAGGCCTGCTTGATGGTGCACCGTGGGCGCAAGAGGCAAGCGAGTCTTAAAGAGGCCGCGCAACCCATTGATTGGTAAGCGGGTGAACCACGATATCGGTCGATGTGTTAGCATTACGCCGTTTTAATTTTGTTGACTGACATGAACACAGACGACTCCTGCAGTTGTTCCGGGTGGTCGTTGTCAGCGTTAATGCAAAGAAGCATCCTGGAAAGTTTGCGCTAGAAATAGGCGTTTTGCGTTAAACATTGCACTCGAAGCGGGTTTAGCTCAAAAGTGTATTTCCCCCCCCTCATGTTTTTGTGGGCGCGCGCAACTGCTAGGCTTAGGTGCGAGTTGATCGACACGGGTTGGCTCCATGGTTTGACTTGATATTCTCTTGGGCAAACCCCTTAGTGCATCTTTGAATCGCGCGTCTGCACAACACCTCCCATTTTCTGCAACCGACATCACACGGTTTGACTCGCCTTTGCGGCGCGGCGCCCGTGCGTGTGTTTCTTTATTTGTTGCTTGCATCTAGCAGCTGGATCATGTCTTTTTTTAAGGGAGACCACCATGGACCCAGAGCCTTGTAGACGCTCAAGCGTATCTCGACATTACTTTCAAATACTGCATTGACTCATAGCCGCATAAGACGGGTTAGCACCTAGACATGGTTGCCCCACTTGGCTGCATGTGAGTGGGAGAGAATCATGACCAACCAAGAACTCGTTGCACGTCTCGATAGCCTACTGGCCAACCCCCAAGCGCTGATCTGGCTTGAAATCCGCAAGCTTGCCCCGCTAGTCGATATCGTCGATATCCTCAATGGACATGACGATGAGGCACTTTTGAGCCTCTTAATCCTGCTGCCCTCGGAGGAACGCACCGCATTATTTACCGAACTTGACTCCGATCGCCAAGACCGTCTCTTGGCTCAATTGCCGGGGCCAATTGTGGCCAACCTGTTTGAGACGATGCGTTCTGACGAGCGCGCTGATTTGTATAACCGGTTGTCAGAAACCGATAAGGCCGCGTTATTGCCCACGCTGGCACATCTGGAGCGCGAAGACATTGTTCGCCTGGCAGCGTTTGCTGAGGGGACAGTTGGCTCAGTGACGACATCGGATTACGCCAGTGTGGAAGCAGACTCCAGTGTGCGAGAAGCGCTTGACACATTGCGCTTGAGCGCGCCAGACAAAGAAACCATTTATGTTGTTTATGTGCTCGATCAATCGCGCAACCTGTTAGGAACTTTGTCGTTGCGCCAACTGGTGCTCGCGCCGCCCGATGCCACCGTGCGCGCGATCATGACCACCGAACCGGTGCACGCGCAAGCGCGTTGGTCAAAAAGTGAATTGCCCGAGATTTTTCGGCGCTACGATTTGCTGGCGATTCCGGTGGTTGGCGAAGACGACAAGATGCTGGGCATTGTGACTGTTGACGATGCCATGGACATTGAAAAGGAGCTCGATGCCACGCAGCTGGCTCGCTTTGGCGGCACTGCGGTACTGGCTGGTGAAGATCTTGATTTGCGTCAGTCACCGAGTGCGACGATTTACAAGACACGGGTTTTTTGGTTGGCCTTGCTCACCGTTTTCGGCGTGATTACCAGCACCTATGTCGCGGCCCAGGAGGACTTGCTCATGGAAGTCCTGGTCTTGGCTGCCTTTGTGGCACCTATCATCGATATGGGCGGCAACACGGGCAGCCAGTCAGCAACGCTGGTCATTCGTGCCATGGCAATTGGCGACATCCGGGTCACCTGGCGAGATATCTGGTTTGTCGTGCGCCGTGAGATTCCTGTGGCCATTGCCCTTGGTGTGTCAATTGCCATTCTCGAGGCAATCTTGGCTTATCTGAGCAAAGGCGTTGGTGTTGAGGTGTTGGTCGTTGTGGGCTTGAGCATGATGGCAGTGACGGTTCTAGGCGGCATTATTGGTGCACTGTTGCCATTTATGGCCCGCAAGATTGGTACCGACCCAGCGACTTTGAGTGCGCCAATGATCACGTCTGTCATGGACTTGTTGGGCGTGTTCATCTACTTCGGTATTGCATACGCGTTGCTTGGTCATTTGTTGGTTTGAAGCTTGGACGGGGATTGTCATGTTGGCGATTCATTACTTTGACTGGCAGGCGCTCACCAACACCTTGGTTAGTGTAGCGTGTGCATTTGTGTTGGGAGGTCTGATTGGCTATGAGCGTCAGGTCCGCCAGCGCACGGCGGGCTTGCGCACCAATATTCTGGTCAGTGTCGGGGCGGCCTTATTCGTGTCACTTGCGTATCGTTTGGCTCAATTGCATGGCGGTGTACCCGGCGGCTTGCACGTTGTGGCCTATGTGGTCTCGGGTATAGGCTTTCTTGGTGCCGGCGTCATCATGCGCGAAGAGGGCAATATTCGCGGCATCAATACCGCGGCCACGCTTTGGGGATCCGCTGCCGTGGGGGTGGCCGCTGGTGCAAGCCTGCTTGCTGAAGCCGTCATAGGGACGCTCTTTGTTCTGGCGGCTAACACGCTGATGCGCCCGATGGTTAATGCGATTAATCGCGCACCACTCGATACCCCTGACGTAGAGGTGACCAACAGTGTGTTTGTGATTGCCCCAAAAGAGCAACGTGTGCGCGTGGTGGCGTTGATCGAGAATATGCTCGAGCGTGCTCGTTATCCAATTGGCGAGATCCAAGTTCGACCTTACGGTCAAGACGACATTGAAGTGCAAGCGACATTGTTGGCAACTTCGGTTAAGTCACGGCACCTGGATGCGTTGATGACTTTCCTCAGAAAGTCACCCACGGTTTCTCAAGCGTTTTGGGCGCCAAGTGTTCGACCTTAAGCGGGTTGTTGTTTCTGAGTCGAGGCAAGCGCCGGATCGACGCCGATGGCTTGGGTGGTTTTTGCCAAATCCGACTTCTTAGGGGCCTGATACATTAACGTTGCGACATTTTGGGAGCCTGTATATACAAATAATCCAATGAAGCGATACATAAATGGACTCGTTTAGTTAATCTTGAGCGCTTAGGCATCTATTGTGGAGCCTCGGCAAGGAGGTGGTGTGTCATCGTCGCGAACGGCCGCAACTTGTGAGTCTGCGCGCATGCGCGTGGGTGCTGTGGTTTTGGCAGCCGGCCAAGGTAGTCGCTTGGGCGGTTATCCCAAAGCGCTGTTGCAGTGGCAGGCCATGCCCCTCATTCATCACCACCTGCGTGCGCTAGATGCGGCGGGTGTTGATGCGACCGTGGTTGTCACGGGTTTCTACCACCAAGCCATCGAACCAGAGTTGGCCTCGTTTAACGTCGAGGTCGTTCGCAATCCGGATCCGGCTCGGGGCCAACCCAGTTCGGTGCGGCTTGGTATGCAGGCCATCGGTGCCGATTTTGATGCCATCATCATGATGCTCTGCGATCAGCCACTAATCAATGCTCAAGACCTCAAGATGTTGCTTGAAGGTTTTTCGCAACGCGTTGGTGGTGAAATTCTGGTGCCACAGGTCAATGGGCAGCGCGGCAATCCGATTGTGGTTTCGGGCTTGGCGATGGCGCAGATGCTTGACGCTGATGAAACCATGTACTGCCGACGTTTTATGGATGAGAACCCCGAGACGGTTTGTTTTATGCAAACCGAAAACGCGCACTTTATTGCTGACCTAGATACGCCAGCTGACCTGGCTGGGTTTGAAGCGCGTTGGGGGCAGCGGATCACCAAGCCCCCGATGGCGCTCTAAAGCAGTCACGATCAAGGGCAGTTTTCCGGGCTGAGCACGCCTTTGGTGGCGCGCTCAAGGCCAAGCTTTAAGGCGTTGGCACTTTGTGCCGTAAAGACCTGACCACCGGTGGCTTGTGCCAGGCAGTTGCCTGAGCCGCTGTTGCCAATATCGATCACGTTTATGGTCAAGTGTGGCTTGCT
>SKIZ01000083.1 GCA_007116135.1 Burkholderiaceae bacterium | reverse complement strand
GCGCGCTGACAAATCCAAATTCCCCCGAATGCGGCAAACAATAGCAACACACCGAGCCATGCCCAGGGCACCATCGCACTGATTGGCCACCATAAAACCAAAGCCAGCACGCTGCCCCAGGTGCCCGAGCCCGGTCTGATCAACCCACTACCAAATCCAAATGCCAGCATCCGATGCGGGCGGGCCATCACCCAGCCCAAAGTCGGCCAGGCAACCCGATGGCGTTGCCCCACTGGCGTAGCCTGTGTCACGATCGATCTCCAGCAAAATGGTCAAATCCTTTTTGCGACAGGATACGGTGCTGACCATTGGGATAACGACCCATGAGCTGGCGTTCGGCTGTGATGTAACCAATACAGGTCAGTGGCAAATCCAGCGCAAGACCGATCGCAAGCACCTCGGCATCCTTGGAAGCAGGCGCCGTAAAGCACAACTCATAGACGTCACCACCGCCTAGCATCGCTTGCTGCACCATATCCGGTGACAACTTCGCCAAACTGGGATGTGCGGGCAGTCTGGCGATCTCAAGCACTGCACCGACGCCACTTTGGTCAAGCAAATGGCCAAGATCCTGCACAAGTCCATCGGAGATGTCGATGGCTGCATGAGCGACACCGAGCAGGCGTTGCCCCAGTGATACTCGTGGCTCGGGCCATTCAAGCGATTGACGAATCTGCGGTAAAACACCCTGCTCATCGACAAGGTTGCCTTGGAGGATTTTCAGGGCAAGATCAGCTGCACCAAGATAGCCACTGACCCATAGCCGATCATCGACGCAAGCGCCCCGACGCAATAAACCTGGCTGCGCGTCGGGCAAATACCCCAGTGCAGTCACACTAATGACCAAACCGTCGTTTGTGGCCACCGTATCGCCACCGACCAAGGGACTTCCATGCGCATGAGCCAATGCCAAAAAGCCCGAAGCAAACTTTTCAAGCCAAGGCTCATCAACCGAGGGCAATGCCAGACCGAGCAAGCACCCGATCGGCCTAGCCCCCATGGCAGCCAAGTCAGACAAATTGACGGCCAACGCCTTGTGACCGAGTGCATCGGGTGCAACGTCAGAGAAAAAATGACGCCCCTGAATCAAAAGATCTTTACAGACAACGAGGCTGCCCTGATTAGCCCAGGGCAACACGGCCGCATCATCGCCGACGCCGATGACCTGCGCGGGTGGTTTTTTTTTGAAATAGCGATCAATGAGCGAGAACTCACCTAGCGCCATGGCGATAACCCTCAGGGCCGCATTGAGGCGCGCGATGTTTCGGTCGGGCGAACCTGCAGCGCAACCTTATCGAGCACACCGTTGATGAACTTAAATCCGTCAGTGCCACCAAAAGACTTCGCCAGCTCAACGGCCTCATTGATCGCGACGCGGTAAGGCACTTCAACCTGACGCTGCAGCTCGTAGGTGCCAATTAACAAAATGCCATGCTCAACGGGCGAGAGCTCTTGAATCGGCCGATCCACATATGGGGCAAAGGTTAAACGCAGCTCGTCGGCCTGCTCAGTGACCCCGCGCCACAACAAATTGAACCATTGCTGATCGGCCTGTACGAACGCTGGATCATCACGCAGATGGGCCTCGATGGTTCCGATGCCGTGCTGGCCTGACTCGTCATCCGTGCGGGTTTGTAATAGCCACGCATATACAGCTTGCAAGACGAATTCACGGGCCTTGCGCCGCGCACTGCTGCGCGAGGCCTGAGCGCCCTTAGGCTTAGGAGCGTTTTGACTCATGCTCTGCGCCATCAGGGTTGAGCGTCAGACTCATCGTCACTGGCATCAGGCTCAAGCGCAGCCATCAGGTTGGCCATCTCTACAGCGGCCTGGGCGCAATCACGACCCTTGCCGCCAGCTCGATCATTGGCCTGCGCCTCGTCCTCAGTGGTCAAGACGCCGTTAATCACTGGCACGCCGGTCTCAAGAGCTACCTGACTCATGGCTGAAGCACTTTCGTTACTAACCACTTCGAAATGATAGGTCTCGCCACGGATCACCGCCCCTAATGCAATTAACGCATCAAACTCGCCGGTTTGGGCCATCTGGGCCAAGGTCACCCCCAACTCAAGCGCACCGGGTACCGTGAGCACCATGATGTCGCGCTCATCCAAGCCAAGGGCCTGGAGTTCGCCCAAGCAGGTATCGAGCTCAGCCAAGCCAATTTCCTCGTTAAAGCGGGCACGCACGATACCGATGTGCAGGCCCTCGCCATTGAGGTCTGGGTTAATCGTGTATGGGCTCATCTTGGTTCCTATTGGGGTGGTAGGGGTACGGCTTTTTCATCGTAACCTGTCACAGTCAAACCGAAACCGGTCATCATGCTTGGCATTTTTCTTGGGCGGGCTAATAAACGCATTTTGCCCACACCCAGATCTCGCAATATCTGCGCACCCAGGCCGTAAGTGCGCAAGTCCATGGGGCGCGCCCTACTGGCGGCGTCGGTGGGTGGCTCACCAGCACGGGCAAGCTGTTGTGCTTGCTGCAATATCGACTGGGCATCGACATCCACATTGAGCAAAACCACCACCGCTTCGGGCGCGGCCGCGATTGCCTTCATGGCGTCATCGAAACCCCAAGAATGACTTGAAGCCTGCGCATTAAGTAGGTCAATCACTGTGGTGGGCTCATGCACACGCACCAGCACCTCCCGGTCGCGTTCAATTTGCCCTTTGGATAACGCGATATGTGGTCGACCCTGAACGGTGTCGCGATAAACCGTCATACAAAACGGCCCCCACGGGGTCACCACGGATTGGCTCGAGACGCGTTCAATCACGGACTCGTGCTCGCTTCGATACTGGATCAGATCAGCAATCGTTCCTATTTTGAGTCCATGCTCACGGCAATACTCAATCAGATCGGGCAACCGAGCCATGGTGCCGTCGGGCTTTAAAATTTCACAGATCACTGCAGCCGGTGTTAGTCCGGCAAGCGCTGTCAAGTCGCAACCGGCCTCGGTATGGCCTGCGCGCACCAACACGCCACCGGGCACCGCTCTGACCGGAAAAACATGCCCCGGCTGAACAATATCTTGCGCTTTAGCGTCCTTGGCAACAGCCGTTCGGATGGTGTGGGCACGGTCGGCGACCGAAATGCCGGTGTGCACCCCGTGCGCGGCTTCGATCGACACGGTGAAATTGGTCCCGTACGCGGCCCCGTTGGCATCGGCCATCAGAGGCAAGTTCAATTGACGGCAGTGCTGCTCAGTCAAGGTCAAACAAACCAACCCACGGGCATGGGTCACCATGAAGTTGATGTCCTTCGGTGTCACAAACTCAGCGGCCATGACCAGGTCACCTTCGTTTTCCCGGTCTTCCTCATCGACAAGCACCACCATCTTGCCGGCGCGAATGTCCTCGATGATTTCATGTGTAGGAGAGATGACGGCAGCCAGCGATTCGTCTGACCGACCAGCCATATGCAGTACGGATGACATATGAGACCTTTTGACTCGACTTGTATTGCTAGGTGACATTATAGGAGCATGACTGCGTCGCAACCGTGATCGGGACCCAATATTTCCAGTTAATGACAAGTCATCATTTTTTGGTGCTAACGTCCTTAAACTCGTGACGTCTTCAATTGACTGCTCCAATCATGTCTGAACAAGAGTTAAAACTGCACGTTCCAAAGCACGCACGCGCCGGGGTTCAGGCTGCGCTGCGTCGCGGTGCTGTCAGTGCGGTGCGCTTGCGCGCGCAGTATTTTGATACGCAAAGAAGCGCTTTAGCTAAAGCCGGTGCTGCACTTCGGCTACGTCTTGAGGGTCGGCGCTGGATACAAACACTGAAAATGCCCGGCAAGCATCAACTCGAGAAGCTCGAGATCAATACGGCGCGCCCAGGGCCAAGCCTCGATCTCACGGTATACGAGAATACGCCTGCGGCTGCGCTCATTCGAAAGCACGCGACTGAGCTCAAGGTGGTCTATCAAACCGACATCAGACGGGTGTATCGGCGAATCCGAACCAACGGCGCTACGGTCGAGGTCGCACTCGATCAAGGGCATATCGAGTCGGGCGAACTCAAATTACCGGTCTCTGAAGTCGAGTTCGAGTTAATTAGCGGTCAAACACAAGGCATATTTGATCTCGGACTAAAGTGGCTAAAAGCCCACGGTCTTATCCTTGATCTACGCAGCAAAGCCGAACGCGGTACACGTTTGGCCGCCCTGGACGCGCAGTTAGCGGGCTTGGGCAATGCCGATGACGCGGCCACGCGTGCAGCACGCGCCAAAGCCATCGCACGGTTCTGGGCACCACGCGGCATCGAGCCCGTTAAGCTCACGACACACATGACCTGCCAACACGCTTTGTCAGCCGTGACAGCTGAATGCCTTGAGCAAATCGCCCGCAATGCCGCCGTTCTGGCCGAAATCGATACGGCAGGCCTCTACCGTGCGGCAACCGCCGAGCACACACATCAACTGCGCGTCGCCATCCGTCGCTTGCGCTCAGCTTGGTCGCTGTTTAAGGCGCTGGCGCAATTACCTGATAGCGCGCAGCGTGATGCCATCAAGGTTCATTTCGCTGCTCTTGGCAACACGCGCGATGACGACGTGCTGCGCGAGACAGTCATGCCCGAGCTAAGCGCCGCTGGACAGCCATCCTTGCAATTTAAGGCCAATCAAAGCTCGCAAGTAACCGATTCAGTCGCCTCAAGCGTTCAGTTTCAGCACTGGCTTGTCACGCTGTTGGCACAAAACGTCACCGTCCAAAACGACAACAGCACGCAGGCGCAGCCCAATTCAGCCCCGCCAGTCGCACTCGATAAAGCGCTCGGTAAGACGCTGCAACGCTGGCACCAAAAGGTGCTGGCCGACGGTTTGCGCTTTGACAAGCTTGCGATTCAAACCCAGCACGAATTGAGAAAGAGAGCCAAACGGCTACGTTACGGCCTGCAATTTGCCGAATCACTGTTGCCCGCCAAGCGGCTTGGCAACTATCGCCGCAGCCTATCAAAGATCCAGGATATTTTGGGTGAAATGAATGATTTGTATGTGGCTCGAGAAAAATTCGAGCTCATGCGCGACGAGCAACCACCGGCATGGTTTGCAGTTGGCTGGATCGCCTCACGCCTTAGTGTGCTGACCAGTCAGGCCCAGCGTGCGTTTAAGGCCTTAGAGAAAACAGAACGGTTTTGGGGCTAATCGACTCCAAGCAATGCCTGAGCGAACTCGCGCGCCACAAATGGCTGCAAATCCTCCATTTGCTCACCGACCCCAATCCAATAGACAGGCACAGCGCGACATCCCTGTGCCTGACTGGCCAAAGCAACGAGCACGCCTCCCTTTGCCGTACCGTCAAGCTTGGTGACGATCAACCCGGTAAGCTCGAGCGCCTCATCAAAGGCCTTGATTTGCGCGAGCGCGTTTTGCCCAGTATTGCCATCAACAACAAGCAGCACCTCGTGCGGCGCACTCGCATCCGCTTTATTGATGACCCGACGGATTTTTTTGAGTTCTTGCATCAAATGCAGCTGCGTCGGAAGACGCCCCGCTGTGTCGACCATCACGATATCCATGCCACGGGCGTGGCCAGCCGAGACCGCATCAAAGGCCACAGCGGCCGGGTCTGACCCCTCTTGGGCAATCACACTAACGTTGTTGCGCTGGCCCCACTGAATCAGTTGCTCCCGGGCTGCGGCACGAAAGGTGTCTGCGGCGGCCAACAACACTTTGGCGCCACGATCCTGCATCGCGTGCGCCAATTTGCCAATCGACGTTGTCTTACCAGCTCCATTGACACCCGCAATCATGGTCACAACCGGCTTGGCATGGCCAAGGTCAAAGCTTTTCTCCAGCGGCTCAAGGTGCTGCGTCAACAGGTCACAAAGCGCCAGGCGCACTTCTTGTGGCGACTGCAGCCTCTCTTTGCGAACCCGGCGACGCAACTGCTCGATGATCTGTGTGCTCGCCTGCACGCCAGCATCAGCCATAATGAGCGCTGATTCCAATTCCTCATAGAGGCTCTCATCGACTTGACTGCCGCCGAATAACCCGCCGATACCGCGGCCTGTGCGCGACAAGCCCGCACGCAAGCGCGTCATCCATGACTGACGTGCCGGCGGATCTGGCTGCGGCGCTGGCAGTGGCTCAGTGGCGACTTCTTCGGGCGCTTCAACTAAGGGCGCCTGATCCTGACTCGGTGGCGCAGACGGTGTTTTTTTGCGGAAAAATCTAAACATGATGGCAAAGTATATTCGGATCGTGGGTGGCCAGTATCGTCGTTCGCGAATTCAGGTGCCCGACACCCCTGGCCTGCGGCCAACGCCGGACCGTGTGCGCGAGACGCTCTTTAACTGGCTGGGTTATTTCTGGAATCAAGACTTTAGCGACAAACGCGTGTTGGACTTGTTTGCCGGCAGCGGCGCCTTAGGGTTTGAAGCCGCCTCGCGTGGGGCCGCCCACGTGCAAATGGTCGAATCTGACCAGCGCGCGGTGCTCGCCTTGCGCAAGGTGCGCGACCGCCTTGGCGCAACCAATGTCCGTATCCACGCGGGAACTGCTGCACACGCCCTTGAGCGCATGGATGCCGCCCGATTTGACCTCGTTTTACTCGACCCACCGTTTGGCCAAGCTTGGTTTCCAAATATCCTAAGTGAAATCAAGCCCTTGCTAGAGGCTAGCGCCTTAGTTTACGCTGAGAGTGAGCAACAGCTCGAGCCACCTGCAGGTTATGCTGCTTTGCGTCAAGGCCGCGCTGCTGCCGTACACTATCAACTCCTTCAATATGACAGACAAACATGATCACAGCCATATATCCAGGCACCTTTGACCCCATGACCCGCGGACATGAAGACCTGGTTCGCCGTGCGGCCAGTCTGTTTGACGAGGTGGTGGTCGGCATTGCCCACAGCCGGGCAAAGAATCCCTTCTTTACGATCCAAGAGCGGGTAGACATCGCTCGGGAGGTTCTGGGCCACTACCCGAATGTGAAGGTGGCCAGTTTTGGGGGGTTGCTTAAGGATTTCGTGCGTGAACAAGGCGGGCGTGTAATCGTGCGTGGCCTGCGGGCAGTATCGGATTTTGAATATGAGTTCCAAATGGCCGGCATGAACCGACACCTCTTGCCCGAGGTGGAGACCTTGTTCATGACGCCTTCAGACCAGTATCAATTCATTTCCGGGACGATCGTACGGGAAATCGCATTGCTTGGCGGCGATGTCAGTAAATTTGTATTTCCATCGGTCGAGCGTTGGTTGCAGCTCAAAGCGAAAGAGCGCCTCGAGCAGTCCTGGCCAAGTGGCCAACCGGCCGGTTAACCCAACAGGGACAATTGCGATGGCGCTGCGTATTACAGATGAATGCATCAACTGCGATGTCTGTGAACCTGAATGTCCGAATGATGCCATTTCGATGGGCCAGGATTTTTATGTCATTGACCCAAACGCCTGCACCGAGTGCGTTGGTCACTTCGATGAGCCTCAGTGCAAGGTCGTGTGTCCCGTCGAGTGCATTGAACTTCACCCGGATTTCAAAGAAGGCCAGGATGCACTGATGGCAAAGTATCGCGCGCTGACCACCAAAAAAGCGGTTGCTAGCTAAAAGACCTACAGCGCCAGTGGCTGCTCATCGGGGTGGACTTTTACTAATCGACATGGGCAGCCAGTCACATTGCCGAACCAGGCCGCCGCCAGATCACCCTCGTCAACCACTTTCAGTGTGCGCTGCCCGACATGGGCTTGACGGCAAACGCTGTCATCGTCCTCGATCACATCCATGGGAATGTCGAGGCGCAACATCCCTGGTGCGCGCACAATGAGATCACCGTGTTTGATGGTGAGTTCCACCTTCGAGAGCGCCTGCGCAAAAGGGGCTTCAAGCAACTGACCGGCCTGATCGACCACAAACCAGCGATGCTCGAATTGCTCGGCCTGCTCGTGATCAACGCTCGGACATCCAACAATCACAACGCTCGCCACTGAATTAGCCATTTCACCACCCACAAACCAAAGAACTTGAGTTTACCGCGCAACTTCACCCGCGCGCACCCAGCTCACACCTGGATCACGCCAGTGACCCAGGATTTCAAATTGCAGCGCTGATTCTCGCACCTGCACCGACAAACCGCGTGAGGTCAGCCGAGGCGCGTTAGTCAAGTTCGCATCAACCACCACCGCCAGCTCACCTGTGCCAAGCGCCACCGAACCATCGGTCAAGGTCAACGCACCCCACGACCCGGTCACGCCCCCATCAATTAACCGAGCCAAATCGCGCTCGAGCTCCCATGTCATTGTCATTGATCTGACGTCCCAGCGATCGTCCGCACTGATACCCCATTGTTCGACAAAGGCATAACCAAGCCCCAGTTCGCTAGCATCGCGCAAACTCAATTGGCTCAAACTGGCATGAATTCGCGTGCCCACCCAAGCGGGCCAAGACCCACCGAAATGCAAATCAAGGGATTGAACATGCATCAGTAACTCTTGCTCCAAGCCACTCTCAATAGACATGACCGCCAGGTCCCGGACCACGAAATGCTGAGCAAATCGTTGCCAATCCATGGTCCGAGTCGGCTGATCAGGCGCACGCGGCGCACCGGGGTCGCCACCTTCTAGGCCGGCGATTTCACCGACCTCGGACAACAAGGGTTGCCAGTGCTGTCGTTCGCGATATAGGTTCACCCCGGACAATTCGACGGCATGCAATCGCACCCGAGCGCGCAGCAATGGCAGCCATGCCACGGTTGAGCGCCATTGCCCAACGGAGACAAGCGGATGTGGCCCATGCTGACTCGGAATGGTTAAGTCCGTTGCAGTCATCGAAATACGCGGCAGTAATCCAACTTTGACGTTGCCGTTGATTTGCAACTCAGGGTGGATTTGCGCACGCAAACGTTTCTCAACCCATGCCACACCCACAGATGTTTGCAGCAGCAACCAAATCAGCAGCACGCTCAACAGGAGCACAGTCACAATTGCAGGGATAGCGCGGATGCGAAAGCGTTGCATCATAGAAGTTTAGCAATTCGCCGAATCGGTTGGCCAAGCAAATAAATCATCGTGACCGACCGCACAAGCCTGCGCGTTTAATCGCGCTTCATACCAGACACGCAAGGCCGTTGGCTCACATCGCCCCGTCTGACGAACCGCTTGCTCGATGCCTTCTAGCAAAAGCCGGTAAAACTCACCCGGTATCGCTTCAATGAGCCATGGACTTTTCCCTGTGTCTGTGGAAAATCCATGACTGGCCAATGACTGCAGAAGATAACTGTTGGCCGCAGGGCCCAAGGCCAAGCCAAACCCCTTATCCTGTTGCTGATGGTTCTCAAATGCCGCAACCACCTGTGCATCGAGCGGGTGCGCCGGGTTCCAGTCCATTTGTCCGTCATAACTCAGAACCGCGTAAAGCGGCGCGCGTAGCTGACGACAAAACGCATCAATCCAATGCGCCGACACCAGGTCAAACAGAGCAGATGCAGTCACGAGATCGAACCCTTGCGCCAACCAGTGCGCCGAATCAATATTCAAATCCGCTAGGGCAAAGCTGACATCAATCGTCTGACCGCTCTTTAATAGCGACAGGCGATACTGGTCGGCGCTGAGAACTTGATCGGCCCAGGCCATCAAAGACGCTTTGGCTGCCTGCAACAACTGCGGCGCATAGTCCAGCAAGGTCCATTGCTGTGTTTGGCCTAATAACGGAGCGATCGCTCGCAAATTAGATCCGGTGCCACAACCAAGGTCCAAAATTTGCAGCTCTGCCAAGGCCGAACCGTGCTTTTGACGCAGCCAGCTCAACATGGCCTGCTGCACCACAACGTTACGCGAGGCGTGATCGACTGGCTCTCGTAGCGCAAGCCACTGCGCTGAAAAATCACCCACTGCCGGACTCCTGTTGACTAAATTGCGACTTCACCATGTTGGCAAAAGCGCCCTGTTTGGCGATTAACTCATCAAAGCGACCCATCTCAAGCACTCGACCATGATCCATATAAACCACCAGATCAGCCTGCTCAATCGTCGAGAGTCTGTGAGCAATGACCAAGGTCGTTCGCCCCTGACGAACTTGCCTCATTGCTTTTTGCACCAAAGCCTCAGTTTGCACATCCAAGGCGCTCGTGGCCTCATCGAGCACCAAAATCGGCGGGTTTTTCAACAAAACCCGAGCGATCTCTAGCCGCTGGCGTTGACCACCTGACAGATGCCGGCCACGCTCACCAATTGGCGTATCAAACCCATGGGCCAGCGCTTCAATAAACGGCAAGGCCAGCGCCTGCTCGGCTGCCTGGCGCAGTTCGGCCAAACTGGCATCGGGTTTGCCGACACGCAAGTTATCTTGCACGCTGCGGTTAAACAGCAAGCTCTCCTGAAAGACGACACCGATATGTCGCCGATAGGCATCAATCTTAAAGTTCGCAATGTCCATCGAGTCCACCAGGATTTGTCCACGATGTGGCTCGAAAAATCGACATAACAAAGCCAGGGTGGTTGACTTGCCGGCCCCCGAGGGGCCAACGAGCGCTACGGTCTGGCCTGCTTCAATGACTAGATTTAGATCATCAATGGCCGCCTTGGCCCTTGGGGTATAGGCATAAGAGACCTGCCGGAACTCAATTCGCCCAACAATGCGGTCTGGCTCACACGCCCCTGGTCGGTCAGCAACGCCAGGCCGAGCCTGCATCACCTCTATAAACTCCCGCAGCTTCGGTGCCTCGAGCGATAAGCGATTGGCCATGGCAACCGACTGCTCAAGGCGTCCGATGATCAGGCCGGAAAAACCGATGAACATCACAATCTCACCGATCGTGATCTTTTGCTGACCGAACAACCACAAGCCAAGTACGAGCATCGACAGCACAGTCAACGTGGTCGCAGAGCGTGACAAAATATTGACCAATGCCCACCAAGATAGGGCTGGAAACTGCGCACTGACAACCCGCTCACTGAGGGTGCGCAACCGATTGACCTCGTCGGAAATACGGGTAAAACTTTGGATCAGCGCCACATTACCGAGGCTGTCAGCGACATGCTCGGCCATATCTGAGAAATGCCCTTCCACCGCACGCTGCAGGCGATCAGTTTTGCGCAGCACCCAATGGGCCAGAAAACCGAAAAGCAGGCACAACAAGAGCAGCAAACTGGCCATCGCTGCATTCAAATAGAATGCCACCGGCATCAAAATGACCACAGCCACCAAAGCGGCAAAATAGTCACGAAAGAAACCGAGCCACAACGCCCATAACGCATCGGTGCCTTGCAACATGACTTTCATGAGACGCCCCGAGTGAGGCGTGGACCGATGATGTGCCGGTAAGGCAAGCACATGCTCGAAATAGTCACGCAGCACCACATGGCGCTGCTGGTGAGCCATGCGGTCAGAAAACAAAGCAATTAGCGCGGCGCAGATAATCGAAAACAAGCCAATGGCTACCCACAGCAACAACAAAGGCATGACGTTGGGCCAGAGATTGCTGGGATCGGCGCTGGCCTGGGTCAGCACGTCAATGACCCGGCCAAACAAGATCGGTTCAGCCAGCAAGGCCATCACCAGCAACACATTAGCAATCAAGAGCACATAGGCCGTGCGGCGCTCGCGCCCCAAAAACTGAAAAACCTGCCAGTACAAAGCCAAATAGCTCATGGGCTAGCGACTGCTATCGAAGAAGGGTCGCGAACTCGGTTCGTTTAGGCCCCGTGATAGCGCCTGTGGCCTTAAATGACTGGAGAAATGATTCGCCGAAAACTCCTCGGGCACCGCAGCAAATCGCCAATGCTCAAGCACTTGACCAAACCATGGCTTGGCCGTGAGCACCGCAAACGGGATGCTGAGCCAAAGTCCGGCAAAAAAGTACGCCGACCACCAAGTTGACGCAACACCCGGCTCAATCCAAAGCCAGGCCAAAACCAGGCCAAGCACTGTATGCGGGGCAAGCACGCGGGCGGCCTGGCGCCAGCTGACTTGCTCACCATCGCGGTTTTGCGATTGCCAGCCGATGTGCTTGCCAAATAGCAGGCCGATGAGCAACATGGTTTGCGAAACCCACATAATTGGACTCAATAACGCGCTAAAAACAGCCTCAACCACAAAGGCTGCAAAAAAGCGGACTCGCCCGCCAAATGCCCTCGCCCGCTCGGTGCTCGCAAGCACATAGAGGGCACTTGCCAACTTGGGCAGCATCACCATGAGTACCACCAAAACAAACAAAATCGTCAGTGCAGTCAGGTCAAAGGCGCCAGATAAAGAGGCTTGGTGTGCCGACCAACCCATTAATCCAATCATGGACAACCACGCCGGTGCCACCATAAACATCAATAAGGCAAGCAGCAACTGCACCCGACTCGTAAACTTTAGCCCAGGCATGCCTATGAGCCGCCAGTACTGCATGTTGCCGGCGCACCAACGCAGGTCACGCGCCAGAAATGCCAGCAGGTTCGGCGGGTTCTCTTCGTGGTTGTCGTCCTCCAAGGGGTACACCCGGACGTCAAATCCAGCGCGACGCATCAAAACGGCTTCGATCTGGTCATGACTCAAAATGTCGATGGGCTTGCCGCGGCGATTGGTCAATACCGGCAGCTCACAATGAGCACTGAAGGCATCGAGTCGAATCACCGCGTTGTGCCCCCAATACGGGCCGCAATCACCTTGCCACCAGGCGCTGCCGAATGTGTATGAGCGCATCCCGAGCCGCATACCAAATTGAAACAACCGTGCAAATCCATGCATGGTGGGCGTCCCAGTGACTAACCCCTGCAAGATGCCAAGCGAAGGCTGGGCTTGCATGATTGACACAAGACGCAAGACCGCCTGAGCGCTCATCACGCTGTCGGCATCAAGCACCAGAGCCAAATCGTGCGCATCGCCCCAGCGCTGACAAAAGTCCCTGATATTGCCAGCCTTAAATCCTTCATTGGACTGGCGTCGTCGATACGTTAATGCCAACTGCCCTTGCCAGTGATTCGCCAATTCGGCAAAGGCGCGTTGCTCAAGTGCAGCCTGCTCCAGATCGGCCGTGTCACTCAAAACATACACATGGAAAAGCCGCGCCTGCCCACTAGCAATCAGGCCCTCGGCAAGTAGCTCAAGGTTTCGCACCAGGCGTGCCGGTGATTCATGGCGCACGCAAAGCAGCACGGCGGTTGACAAGGCCAGCGGCGCTTTTGGGTCGGTTTCGGCGGCTAACCGATTCACGCACAGCAGCGGGTCGCGAGCGAACGCTTGGATCAGCAAGCCCACTAGCGCATTACAAAACCCAACGGTTAACCAGGGCAGTATGACCAAAAACACCAGCATGATCAGCATGTCGGTCGCAGACCAGCCACCAGGGCTTAACGCCCAAGCGAGCATCGCCAGCATGCCGGACATGCAGAGAATCACCAAACCGCCAAACAGGACACGCCGTCGCGCCATCAAGACTTTCCACACTCTGAGCACGGGAATAGGGCTGGGTAGGCTGACTAAATACTTCAGGCTCATCCATCATGATCAGCCCAAGCCCGCTACCCGGGCAGCCGCCAGTGACTTAAATGGCTGCATTTTTCCACACAAGTATTCCAGTATAGGACAAGCACCTTTGTTAGGATACGGTTTGACTCCTATAACCGCTGGAATTCGCATTGAAAACGACGCCTGTGTCCGCCCAAGCACTTTGGTACACCGATACTCGTCTCGGAGAGATTCGCGCCATCGAGTTGGGTGACTTGGCGCGCGATCATTGCCGCATCCAGACACAGTTCAGTGCATTTAGTCGAGGAACTGAATCTTTGGTTTGGGCGGGCCTAGTCCCCGAAAGTGAGCACGAGCGCATGCGCACGCCCTTGATGCAGGGACACTTTCCTTTCCCGGTGCTCTACGGGTACTGCAATGTCGGCACCGTCATCGACGGACCCGACCAATGGATCGGAAAAACCGTGTTTTGTTTAGCACCCCACCAAACGACTTATGATGCGCCCCTGAGTCTGTTAGCCGAGGTCCCCCAAGCCGTGCCGGCTCACCGGGCGGTGCTGGCAGCGAACATGGAGACCGCCATCAATGCAGTCTGGACTGGCAAACCTGGGCCAGGCGATCGGATCGCGGTGATTGGTGCTGGTGTTGTCGGCTCACTGATTGCCCATCTTTGCAATCACTTGCCTGGCGCGCAGGTCACCCTGGTTGATCCTGTTCAAAGTCG
>SKIZ01000081.1 GCA_007116135.1 Burkholderiaceae bacterium | reverse complement strand
TGGTGCCCGGGGCCGGAATCGAACCGGCACGCCTTGCGGCGGGGGATTTTGAGTCCCCTGCGTCTACCAATTTCACCACCCGGGCACTTACGTCGATGAGGCTCATCTCATTTCGTAGGCGTCGATTATACGTTGAAATTGGATTCCCGTTTTCGTGCGAGCCACCTAGGCCGCGCACCCCTAGGTCGATTTAGTCACCCCTTGAAATGGGGTCATCTGCCCCCAATTACTACACATCGTTGCGGTTTCGTAAGGCGTATGTTCGCCCTTAGCTTGCCGTATACCGCTGATTTTATTGTTAATTTTAAGGACTCGGTGACACCATGACAGAGGCAACCAAGCCCAGCCAACCAGAAACCATGGGGTTTCAAGCAGAGGTCAAGCAACTGCTGCACCTCATGATTCATTCCCTCTATAGCAACAAGGAAATCTTTCTGCGCGAGCTCGTCTCAAATGCGTCTGACGCTTGTGACAAGCTGCGTTTTGAGGCGATTGACCAGCCCGCCCTCTTCGAGAGCGACCCTGAGCTGCGTCTTCGTGTTGACTATGACAAGGACGCACGCACCATCACCGTGTCTGATAATGGCATCGGTATGTCGCGCCAAGATGCAGTTGAAAACCTAGGCACCATTGCACGTTCTGGCACGCGGGAATTCTTCTCTAAGCTCACTGGAGACAATCAAAAGGATGCGCAGCTCATCGGCCAGTTTGGCGTGGGCTTTTATTCCTCATTTATTGTGGCTGACAAGGTGACGGTGCGAAGCCGCCGCGCAGGTTTGCCTAGTGCTGACGGTATCGAGTGGGTTTCAGACGGCCAGGGTGAATTCTCCATTTCAAGCATCGACAAAGCAGATCGAGGCACGGAAATCATCTTGCACTTGCGCGAGGATGAAGATGAGTTGTTGAGTAACTGGAAGTTGCGCGAAATCTTGCGTCGCTATTCAGATCACATCAGTTTGCCCGTCCAAATGCCCAAAGAAGAATGGGATGAGCAGGCTTCGGAAATGAAACGCACCGAAGAGTGGGAGTCGGTCAATCAGGCCAGCGCCCTATGGACGCGCAACAAGTCTGAGATCACAGAAGAACAATACAAAGAGTTTTACAAGCACGTTTCACACGACTTCGAAGATCCTCTGGCATGGACGCACAATCGGGTTGAAGGGCGCAGCGAATATACCCAGCTGTTGTTTGTGCCCAAGCGTGCGCCTTTTGATCTGTACGACCGTGATGCTAAGCGTGGGGTAAAGCTTTACGTCAAGCGCGTGTTCATCATGGACGATGCAGAACAGCTGTTGCCGTCATACTTGCGTTTTGTTCGCGGGGTGATTGACTCAGCCGATTTGCCTCTGAATGTCTCGCGCGAAATCCTGCAAGAAAGCCGCGATGTGCGAAATATCCGTGAAGGCTCGGCCAAGCGGATTCTCAGCCTCTTGGAAGATCTTGCGGAAAACCGACAAGACGACTACGCAAGCTTCTGGTCAACGTTTGGCCAAGTGCTCAAGGAAGGCACCGGTGAAGACACAGCCAACCAAGAGCGCATTGCCAAGCTGCTGCGCTTTGCATCGACGCAAAACGACAGCGATGCGCAAAATGTTTCGCTTGCGCATTACGTCAGCCGGATGAAAGAGGGTCAAGAAAAAATCTACTACGTCACGGCAGAAAGCTACAACGCGGCCAAGAGTAGCCCACATCTTGAGATCTTCCGTAAAAAAGGTATTGAGGTTTTATTGTTGTGGGATCGTGTGGACGAGTGGATGTTGTCGCATCTGCGTGAATTTGACGGCAAATCCTTGGCGTCTGTGGCCAAAGGCGGTCTTGACCTTGAAGCCTTGGCTGACGAAGAAGAGAAAAAGAAGCAATCCGAAATAGCCGACTCATTAAAGCCGCTTGTTGAGCGCTTGAGTAAGTCGCTCGATAAGAAGGTCAAGGAAGTCAGGGTCACCTCGCGGCTAGTGGATTCACCTGCGTGCGTTGTGGTCGACGAGCATGATATGAGCCCTCATCTGCAACGCCTGCTGCGCTCGGCCGGCCAAGAGGCGCCAGCAGTGTTACCGATTCTGGAGATCAATCCGGAGCACTCCCTCATCAAGCGTATTGATCAAGCGTCCGATGAGCAGTTTGATGATTGGTCCGCCTTGTTGCTTGATCAGGCGATGTTGGCCGATGGCGCTCAATTAGCCGATCCGGTTGCCTTCGTGACCCGAATGAATGCGCTTTTGCTCAAGAGTTAACGTCTGTTGCAGGTAACTGGCTTTCGTGCCAGTTACCTAAAGCGGCGTAGCGACGCCACTCAAAGGCCGCTCCAGGATCAGTTTTACGGTCTGGCGCGATATGGCAGTGGCCTCGCACCGCTTGAAGTGGGTAGTGCTTCTTTAGCTCCTGCGTCAGTCGGCCTAGCGCGTGGTACTGCGGATCGGTGTATGGCAAATCGTCTGTGCCCTCGAGCTCAATGCCGATTGAGAAATCATTGCAGCGCGCGCGTTGGCCAAACGCCGATGCGCCAGCGTGCCAAGCGCGATCGTTACACGACACAAACTGAGTGGTTGTGCCGTTGCGTTCAATTAAAAAGTGTGCCGACACGCGTAAGCCCTGGACTTGTTCAAACCATGGGTGGGCATCGATGTCTAGCTGGTTTAAAAAGAGATCAGCGGGGTAACCTGTGCCGAACTCGCCAGGCGGCAGGCTGATATTGTGAATCACCAGTAAAACGATGTCGCTTGGGTCTGGGCGCTGATCAAAGTTTGGCGAGCATCGCTTGGTATCGACCGATGCTAGCCAGCCATCAAAGTGTTTGGCTCTCATTATTGCTTTTCACGGGTTCGGGTTTTTGCAAAAGTTCGCCATGCCAGGCAAGTGTAAATCGCAGCCAGCCGGCGCGTCATATGGAACAGAGAACTGATCCAAACCATTGGCGCGCGCAAATAACGACGGCTTAAGTGTACCTAGCGCGAGCGAAAAAAGCTGTTGCGAACAGATTGGCACGTCGGATTCCCCAAAGGCACGTTAAAACGTACACTGAAACAGTGCATGCTGCCCGTAATCAGGCCAGTCCGATTAACTGCCAAGCGAAAACGCTATGCGAGTCTTCTACCACCCTAATCAAACACTGCATCATCCGATTTCGTATCTATCACGTGGGCAAATGCGCCGCCCGCAAGAGGTGCCGACCCGCCTAGACGGCATGCTAGATGGTTTGCGTGCGCTGGAACTGACCATAGAAACACCAAGTGACCATGGACTCGGACCCATTGAGGCTGTGCATGATGCGGGTTACCTCGCGTTTTTGCAATCAGCCTATGAGCAGTGGAAGGAAATTGGCCAGGACTGGGGCGAGGAGGTGATGTCCAATGTCTATGTCCGTCAGCCGAACCCGATGCGAGGGATTTTGGGGCAGGCCGCGAAATATTTGGCCGATGGTAGCTGCCCAGTTGGTAAACACACGTGGACCTCGGCCTACTGGGCAACTCAGTCGGCTATTAGTGCGACCCAGGCTGTCCTAGAGGGTCAGCGCAGTGCCTATGCGTTGTCGCGCCCGCCAGGTCACCACGCTCGGGCGGACGCCGCTGGTGGCTTTTGCTATCTCAACTATGCCGCGGTCGCTGCTGAAATGTTGCGCAGCCGTTATGCGCGTGTTGCGATACTCGATACCGATATGCATCATGGTCAGGGTGTTCAGGAGATCTTTTACGAGCGTGACGATGTGATGTATGTGTCGGTTCATGGCGATCCCACCAATTTCTACCCAGTGGTGGCAGGCTTTGAAGAAGAGACAGGGCAGGGGTTAGGGCGAGGATTTAATTTGAACTTGCCAATGCCTCATGGATCATCACAAGAGGTCTTTTTCGACAAAGTAGGGCAGGCCGTGGCTGCATTAAATCGATTCAAGCCGCAGGCCTTGGTGTTTTGTCATGGCTACGACATCTACAAGGATGATCCACAGAGTAAGGTCGCAGTCACAACCGATGGCTTTAATCGGCTTGGCGCGATCGTGGCTGGCTTGAACTTACCGACGGTCGTGATTCAGGAGGGCGGTTATGACCTTGCGAGCATGTCAGCCAACACGCAGAGTTTTTTCAAAGGTTTTTTGGGTGCGGATCGAGGCTTCTGAAGAAGATGGCCGTTTGACCGATGGGCAAGTGCAAACACTCCTTGGCGTTTCTAGTCACCCAATGTGAGATCGAGATGCACCTAAATCATGAGCCCTTACGGATTGACTAAGTGGTCTCGTCGCTGCCGGGCTTTTGGATGATGTAAGGGATCTCGTGGTCGATCGTATCCCATATAAAGCGGCCAGCCGGCGTTTTTTGCTCCTCCGCTATGTGGGAGACGAGGCCGGCAGCTCGTGAAATTACGGCAAAACCCCGCATCAACTCTGAGGGCACGCCTATTTCGCCCAATAACGCAGCCGTCGCCCCTGTGGCATTGATAGTGATGTGCTTGCCATATACTTGGTCAACGGTCTTCCCAACTAAGCGAAGAGCCTTCACAAAGTGCCCTTCAAGCTCGGGCTCATTGTCTGCGATCTGCAGCAGTTTGATCGTTCTGGGGTCGTCAGGCTTATGCAGGTGATGTCCGAAGCCCGGTAAGTGAGCACGTGCTGCGCGCATCTCCGATACGATCTCAAAAGCAAGCTTTTCCGGGTCATCGGCTTGTATGATCTGCTCGAGAATCCGAGCATTATTTTCCATTGTGCCTACAAATTGGCTGCCTACAGCCATCAAGCCGGCGGCCACCGCGCCTTGCAGGTTCTCTGGGGCGCTCATATAAACCATCCGGGTTGCAATTGCGCTAGGGGTGAATCCATGCTCCATGAGCGTGATCAGTACTGCATCCATGATTCGCATATCCACTGCACGGGCTTGCCTGCCCATGATTTGCATAAACATCACTTCAGAGAACGTCCGCTTCCCGAGGAGATCTTCGACTAGATCCTTGTCGCGATAGTTCATGCTCGTTAGGGTGTGCGTGCATAGTTCTGTGGTTGGCTTATTCATAGATCCACCGATGAAATCGAAAGTTGGTCTTTGATATCTTTCTTGAGAACTTTACCGACCGGCGAGCGCGGTAACTGCTCAAAAAAATGTATCTGTTTAGGCGTGTGAACGCCACCCAACAAAGTTTTGACATGTTGCATCAATTCTTTGTCTGTTACGGTTTGGCCTGACTTGAGCTGTACGGCGGCGTGCACGGCCTCACCCCACTTCGGGTCAGGTAACCCGAAAACACTGGCTTCGTGTACAGCGGGATGCTTACAGAGCGCGTTTTCCACATCGACGGGGTATACATTAAACCCGCCTGTAATAACAATATCTCGCACACGGTCTTTAATAAAGAGATACCCGCGCTCATCAAGATAACCGACGTCGCCTGTGTGTAGCCAGCCTTCAACGATTGTTTCGGCAGTTTTCTCTGGCATATTCCAGTAGCCTGTCATCACCAAATCACCTCGCACAACGACTTCGCCTTTCTCCCCATGTGATACCAGACGACCTTCCGGTGACATGATTGCGAGGTCGGAAAACCAAGCTACTTGTCCAGACGACCCTCGGTTAACCGGTTTAGCGACATCCTCTGGACGTATGGCCGTCACGATTTGCGGCGCTTCCGTCTGTCCGTAGGTCAAAGCAATCTTGGGCCCAAAAAAACCTATCGCTTCATCCACTTTTTCCGGGGGCATAGGTGCGCCACCAACGACTAAGTGGCGCAGGCTTGAAAAATGCTCTACTTTGACCTGCGGATTTGACATCAACATATAGACTAGTGTTGGAGGCATAAAGCTGATGGTGCCTTGGTACTGGTCAAATGCCTTAGAGATCTGGGGAGGATTGTTTTCCGAGGGGAAAGCCAACGAGCCACCCTGCGCCAGTATTGGCAAGAGATATGTTGACGTGCCATGGGAAATCGGTGCACAGACCACATAGCAGTCATCCTCATTTAATCGCCAAGCATGAATCTGATTGACGACACATGCACTCCAGGCTCGATAAGGTTGCATCACGCCTTTCGGGGCGCCTGTTGTGCCGCCCGTAAATTTAATCGCTTGCGTTTCGTCTCGACCTAGGTCTAAGGTCTCGGGACGTTGACCAATAAACGGCTGAGCTAATTGGCCAATGGTTTGCTTACTTTCATAGGGTGGCCCGAGCATAATGACCGTGGCACTGTCCCTGACTAGTTCGTACCCCTTTTCGTCTGCTAACACGATGCTAGGAGTAACAGACTGCAAGATACGATTCGTTTCTAGGGCCGTGCTGCGTTGGTTCAGTGGCACCCATATCTTCCCTGCAGCCAACGTGGCCAAGAGAGCAACGATGTGCTCGGCTGAGTTGCCAGCGCAGATGGCCACTCGCGACCGGTCTGATGGGTCCTCGCGCTGCATTGCCGTTGCCAGCGCATTAACTTGCTCGGCAAGCTCCTCAAAATGCACAACCGCATTGCCCGGGCCTCTCAAGGCAACTCGATTCGGATGACGCTGCGCAGCTCGGAAAAACAGATCTATTGGATACATCGTATGAGCAAATCATGTAATTGTTTTAAATCATGATAGCCCATAAGAAACAATCACGGCTCACAGGAAACTCATCGCAACATATTCGGCAAGGTCGTGACAAGCCCAGGAAACGCGATTAGCAGAGCAACCAGACTGATGCTGCACAAAATATAAGGGATAGCGGCTCGATAGATTTCAGCCATTGACGTGCCTGGTGGCGCGACGCCTTTCATCACGAATAACAACAAACCGAAAGGCGGCGTCGTAAAGCTGATTTCCAGTGCCAATAAGACAATGATTCCAAACCAGATTGGGTCAAAGCCCATTGACGCAGCCAGTGGAAAGAAAAAGGGCACGGTGAGCATCATGATTGAAATCTGCTCCATGAATGTGCCAAGTACCAACAGGACTGCAAAGATAGCTAACAGCATCACTAGAGGTGATACATCAAAGCTGATGGCCCAGCTGATCAATCCGCTCGAGGCCCCTGAGAACGCGAGCAACTGGCTAAAGGTCGCCGACCCAAGCACAATCAAAAATGCCATTAAGGTCACGCGCAGTGCGCCAACGACTGACTCAATGAACGCCTTGATTGTCATGCACCGGTATAAAAACCCTAACAAGATCACACCGAGCGCACCAAAAGCGGCTGACTCCGAAGGTGTCGCCCAGCCGGCCAGCAGCATAAGCACGACCAGTGCCATTACACCGATCATTGGCACAACGTCGAGAGCAAAAATTTTCAGTTTCTTGAGTAACGCAATTTTAGGGACGTCATAAGAGGGTGCCGCAAGCGGATCGATGCGCGTCTGTATCCATATCATCGCGATGTACAAACCGGCTAGCAAAAAGCCAGGGACGATACCCGCAACCAACAAGGCGCCGACATCGATCTTGGCTAGTGTGGCCAGTAGAACTGCGAGTGCTGAGGGGGGGATGATGATTGCTAGACCACCTGTGCCCATGATGGGGCCGATAGCCATGTGTTTCTTGTAACCCCGGCGAGTCATCTCAGGTACCAGCACCGAACCGAGCAATGCGGTTGAACCCATCGAGGACCCGGAAACGGTGGCAAACCCAGTGCCGCCAACCACGGTTACGTAGGAGAGTCGTCCAGGCACCTTGCCCATCAATACGTCAATGGCATTGAACATTCGCATGCCCAAGCCCGTACGGAAAAAAAGCTCACCCATTAAGAGAAATAAGGGTATGGGCACCAGGCTGAAACTAGAGAGAGCACCGAACCCGTTGTTGAGCACCTGAATGACCCCATTGGGGCCACCCATGAAGATCCATGCACCAATTAAGTTAGCTGACAGAAAAGCAAACGCAATCGGCATGCCGATGAGCATGAAAAGAACAATTAGGCCAAGCAACAGGCCTAAAGCGCTGTACCAGTCCATCATTCCTTGAGCCCCGCTTGTCCGGTATGCATGAGGTTCGGACCGATCACAAACTTCAGAAACTCAATGGCCATCAGGCCAAAGCTCACTGGAAATGCGACGTTTAAGATCCAGGTCGGGAAAAAGTAAGCACGTACATCAAGATCGCGACGAGTCAGGTTTAAGCCCACTAGCTCAACACCTTTGATCGCCATGTAGACGCACACGAGCATGCATAGCAATGACACAAATCGACTAAACCAGTTCAATGCGGTTTTCGGTAGTGCGGCTGTGACAAGCTCGATATAGACATGGCCTCGATGCCGCAATAGCCAGGGTGCTCCTAGCAGTGTCAGGTAAAACATGGCGTACTCGGTCGATACAAACAGCCAAGCGGCTGGTTGCATGCCAAGGTTGCGCTGCAACACTGAGGCGATCACGGCGATCATCAACCAAACCAGCATCATGCCAGCCAAGATTGCTAGACCAACCACAACTGCGTCGTATAGTTTGACCAACACCCGCATCGAGAACTCCACTAGCAAAAGAATGGCGCCGTTACACTGGCGCCACTCGTCTTGCCTTTGGCTAGCGCACCTTATTCAGGGCGATTGAACTTTTCAATGAGCACGTCGTAGTACTTCAAGCCCATGGGCTGCTTTTCCATTTGCGTACGCATCCGGTTCCACGTTGCCTCGCGAGCACCATCGGAGAATTTGCTGGCAGCATCACCCTCAAGTTCGATGACTTGCATGCCACCGGCGTCTAGTTGGGCGAGTTGCTCACCAGCCAACGTTGCGAAGCGCTCAGCACTTGCTATCTCGTGCTCGATGGCAACTTCTTGAAGAATCTTCTGAGCGGGCTCGCTTAACTTGTTCCAGCGATCAAGGTTGATAATCACACCCATGTCCGTTGAGAAGAATGCCGGGTTGATTCGGTACTTCAAGAAACGGTTCCAGTTCAAATCGTTCAAACCGATTTGGGTCCAGCCCGTTGCGTTGACCACGCCGCGCTCAAGCGCCCCATAAACCTCAGGGGTTGGCAGGCTGATGGGCTCGGCGCCGAGCACATCACGGAAAAAAGCGTCGTACACGGGGTTGCTGCGCAACCGCATACCTTCGACAGTCAGATTGCCGTTGGCATCAAGACGCGGTGGGTTGACGGTGTAGAGGTTGTACTTAACGCCGCTATCAAACCAGCCCAGGTAGTAGACACCCATTTTTTCTTGGTGGATCTGGTTCAGCAGATCAATCCCGCCATTGGCGCGCGCATAAGGTGCGTTGGCGTTCGATGCCACCATCACGTCACGCTCGGGTACGGTACCACCATAGAAGCTCGCCGCTGTGTAAGCCATATCGACAACACCGTTGCGCACGGCATCAGGCTGTTGCGGTAAACCGATGACCTCTGGGCCACCGCGCACCTGAATCTGCACAACACCTTGGCCGCGCTCATTGACCTTGTCGACAAACTCCAGAAAACTTTGTGTATAGATCAGGTTCGGTGAGAACGCGTGCACCGCTGTGACAGTTTCAACTGCTGCTGCTTGACCGGCCAACATAGTCGAGCTGACCGCCAGGGCCGCAAACCAGGTTTTCTTCATGAGACATCTCCTTGTTACATTGGTCACTGGCTGCTACAGCTGGTTTCTTGTGCATGAACCATCCGGGCAGCACCATTAAATGTATTATTTTTAAAACAATCAAAGACTATCATAACCAGCAATGAAAGCAACAAGTTTTCTTTATGCTGCTTTTAACCCTTTGTTGCGATCGGATTTTGACTGGCTCTTGCTTAGCGGTTGCCAGTAGCGCGATTGGGCTTGTCCTGCACGACCCAAATCCACTTGTATCTGGTAACGATCTGGTCGATAGAACGCCTCTAAGTGCTCGACCCCACGTCCGTCTCGGTCAAAGACCACACGCTCCAGCGCAATCAGGGGCGCGCCTACCGAGGTGCCAAGTGCGTCTGCCATGGCCTGAGTCGCCAAAACGGCTGAAATCGTCTGGGTCGCGTGATCGAGTTTGACGCCGCCGCGCTCGAGGAGAACGAACAGGGACGTGTTGGCGAGATCGGCCTCGTTGTAGGTCTGGGCGATTGATTGCGGCACGTGTGTGATCAAGTATGAAAAGGGCTGGCCATTCATGCTGCGAACGCGCACGGAGTATTGCACTTGCTCGCGCGCGCTGAGCTTTAATTTAGAAGCAATGGCTGGCGAGGGTATGCGATAGGCAAACTCAAGCAATCGAATGCTCGAGCTTTTATTCATCCGAACGAAGTTAGGTAACAAATTCGAGACATCAGCTGTAATTCTTGCCACATCTGATTTGCGCGGCGCCACGACCGTGCCCACGCCCACACGCCTTCGAACTAGCCCCTCTTGGGCCAAAGCTGCCATCGCTCGGCGCACGGTGATGCGAGAGACTTCGTGCTGCTCAGACAACACAAGCTCACCGGGCAGCGAATCACCAGGCGCGAACTGTCCTCGCTCAATGGCGTCTTTAAGCAGCAAATAGATGTGGTGATACTTGGTGGTCTTCACGAGTGGCTCTCTTGAGCATTGCAGGCTTTTGCTTTATTGTCCTAAAAACAAAACATTTGAATGAACTATACGCAAGTATCAGAATGTTGTGAACCATTTCGATCTAATCGATTGATAAACAACCGATTCGTAAAGGATTTCTATGCCCGTCGTCTCTGTTTCTTTGCTCAAGGGCTATGACATTGCTGTGCGCGAAAGGCTCGGTCGAGCATTGACCAATGCGGTGCAAGAGGTCATCGCAGCGCCACCTGAGGCCATTGTGGTTTGCTTAAATGAGCTCGACGCGGGTAACTATTACCGCGGGGGCGTTGCACGCCAAGGTGGCCAACCGGTGCAAGACCCGCAAGCCACCGTTCGTGAGTTTTTATTGGCCATGCAAGAGCGCGACCTAGCCCGGGCAAAGTCGTTTTTGGCTCCTGACTTTGTCATGACCTTCCCCGGTGACGTCAGGCTGACCGATCTGCAAGACCTGGTGGCTTGGGCTAAAGGTCGATATGCGTTTGTGAAAAAAACGTTCGAGTCGTTTGACACGGCCGTCAAAGCCGATCACGCAGTCGTCCATTGCCATGGCACGCTCTACGGCCAATGGCTAGATGGCAGCAGTTTTGAGGGTATTCGTTTCATTGACCGGTTTGAAGTCAGGCACGGACAACTCGTGCGACAGCAGGTTTGGAACGATATGAACACTATTTCTAGGGAAACATCATGACACCACGCCAAGTATCCATGCCGAGCCTGAAGGCCCAAATGACTGCGGGTGGCTGCCTTGCACCGGGTGTCTTCGATGCCCTTTCTGCGCGCTTGGCCCAGCAAGCGGGCTTTGAGACGGTGTACTTGTCGGGAGCCAGTGTGGCTTACACCCGCTTGGGTGGCCCCGATATTGGTTTGCTCGGGTTGACCGAGGTCGCCGACGTGCTGCGATACATCGCCGAGCAGACCGATGTCCGAATCATCGTTGATGCGGATACCGGCTTTGGCAATGCCATCAACGTCATGCGAACCGTGCGTTTGCTTGAGCGTGAAGGCGCGAGCGCGATTCAGCTTGAAGATCAAGGGTTTCCAAAGCGTTGTGGTCACTTGCGCGGCAAGACCCTGATCCCAGCTGCCGAAATGGTGGGAAAGCTTAAGGCAGCAGTCGATGCACGGCGCAGTAGCGAGACGCTGATCATTGGTCGAACCGATGCCATTGCCGTTGACGGTATAGATGCTGCGATTGAGCGCGCAGTCGCATATAAAGAAGCTGGCGCCGATATCGTGTTTGTTGAGGGGTTCAAAGACGACGAACACGTTGCGCGCATCATGCAAGCGTTAGGCGGCCAAGTCTCATTGATGGCCAATATGGTTGAAGGCGGTGACACGCCGATCGATAGCGCGCAAACACTATACGACAAAGGGTTTTCCTTGGTGATTTTTCCGGGCGGATTGGTTCGTGCCTTGACATTTACCATGCAAGGGTACTTTGCAGCACTCAAGCAGACTGGAACGACTGACAGCTGGCGTGCACAAATGCTTAATTTCACCGAGTTAAATGATGTATTGCAAACGCCAGCGGTGCTCGAGCTTGGCCAACGCTACGAACCTTAAAGACCTGTCTGAAGGAAATTGTCATGATCGAATCAAATAAAACAGCACGTGAGATTTTCCACGAAGTGATCGCCAACCCAGAGCGAGCCGCCTTTGGTTTCGGGCAGAAAGCTATTTTGGTTAACGTTGATCTGCAAAAAGCCTACACCCGGACGGATCTGTTTAAAACCGCATACGAGACTGACCCAAAGCAGCTTGAGTACGTCAATACGTTGGCGCGGGCCTTCAGGGCGCTTCAGTGGCCGGTGGTCTGGACGCACGTGGCTTACATGGAGTCGGGTGAGGATGCTGGCGTCTGGGGTACGCGCACCAATACGCCGGACTCGCTACAAAACATCAAGGTCGGATCGCAGCGTGCTGAGCTAGATGATCGACTCGAGCTGGATCGAGCGCGTGATATTTTCATCAACAAGCGCATGGCGTCGCCGTTTTTCGAAACCAATTTGCAGTCATTGATGGTGTGGCACCAAGTCGATACGGTGATTATTACTGGCGGCTCAACCTCTGGCTGTGTGCGGGCTTTGGCAGTAGACAGTCTATCGCGTGGCTACCGCACGATCGTGCCGATCGAATGTGTGGCTGATAAGCACGAGAGCTATCACTTTGCTAATCTTACCGACATGGTTTTGAAGTATGCCGATGTGATGCCAGTAAAAGACGTCTTGTCATGGCTCAATAGCAAAGGGGCTTGACCAGATGAAACCCAACCCTGGGTATTACGACTATTGGGCCTATGAGGGGCGCCCCAAAATCACTTGGCCAAACGGTGCCCGAGTGGCCTTTTGGGTGGCGCCAAACATCGAGTTCTACGAGCTTGATCCGCCAGCGAACCCCTCGCGTAAAGCTTGGCCAACACCGCATCCGAGCGTGCCGGGTTACGCGATTCGGGATTACGGCAATCGCGTGGGCCATGAAAGACAGATGAAGGTTCTTGACCGTTATGGTGTAAGGGGTTCTATCTCTTTGTCGACCGCCTTATGTGAGCACCATCCTGAGATCATTGAAATGTGTAAGGAGCGTGATTGGGAATTTTTCAGCCACGGCATCTACAACACTCGCTACACCTATGGCATGACACCGGCTCAAGAGCGAGCGATGATCCGTGACTCGATTGAAGCGATACACAAGCATACGGGGCAACAGTGTGCCGGCTACCTTGCGCCCGCGTTGTCGCATTCTGATGAGACGATTGATTTATTCAGTGAAGTCAGCGCGGAGATGTTTGGGCAAGATGCCTTGGCGGGGATCTACACGTGTGATCTCTTTCATGATGATCAGCCCACACCGATTCACCTGCGAAGCAAACGCCGATTCATTTCAATCCCCTACTCTCTTGAGATGAATGACACGATTGTTTATGCAGTCAACAAGGTCACCCCGAGACATTACCTGACCATGCTCAAGCGCCATTTTGACCGGCTCTACAGCGAAGGGGCTCAATCGGGCACAGTCATGTGTATCCCTACGCACAACTACCAGATCAGCTGCCCGCATCGACTGGCTGCGTTTGAACAGGCACTGGAATACATCACGGGTCATCCTGATGTGTGGGTCACAACGGGCCGTGAGATTGCTCAGTATTACCTTGAAAACTATTACGACGCTGCCCTTAAAGATATCGGAAATAAAGCCAGTGCTGGGGGTGCGACATGAGCCAGCTCAATGACGATTATTTGCAATACAACATGCGCCGTTACGGTTATGACCACGATTGGTATGACTGGTCGATGCTTGGTCAGCGCGCGCCCGTTGTCTGGCCTGATGGCAAACGATTGGCCGTTTGGTTAAATGTGTCGTTGCAGCACTTTCCTCTGAATCAAGAAGGCAAACCTTTTAAGCCGCCTTTTGGCATGACGATGCCTTACCCTGATTTAAGGCACTTTTCGCTCAGGGACTATGGCAATCGAGTTGGTATCTATCGGTTTCTTCAGTTGTTTGAATCGAATAAATTACCCGTGACCTACGCCATCAATGCAGCTTTGGTTGAGCTTGCACCGAAACTGATTAGTCGGGTAAACCGAAGTGCCGCCCAGATTATTGCTCACGGCTGGGACATGGATCATTTGCATACAGCGCAGCTATCGGAGTCCGAAGAGCGGGCGCTGATCCAGCGCAGCATCGATACGCTCGCACAGGCGAC
>SKIZ01000072.1 GCA_007116135.1 Burkholderiaceae bacterium | reverse complement strand
TGCGCTGGGCCACGCTCTCGATGGCGCGCTGAACTTCGTTGGAGCTCACCCGAATCCCCATGGCCCCGGCCTCCTGTGCCACGACCATTTGCGTGATGAGCTCATCGAGCGCGGCGCGCAATAACTCGTTTTCCGGGGGCACTGGCAAGCGCTGGGCTCGCAACTCGCCGGCTAGTTGCTGTGCCCTCTCACGCACCTCGAGCACTGTGATGGCTTCTTTGTTAACGATCGCGGCAATCCCGTCGACGGTCTGAGAAGGCGCAGCCGAAGGCTGGGGGCTTCGCAAGCCCTGCGCCCAAGCCATCTGAGCCAAAAAAAGCATGGCCAACGCTAAAACCCAACGATGCATCTGTCCCTTTGTCATTACTCGTACCTTTCAAACTGCCCAACCGCGGGAATCTGCGGCGTGATGTTCTGATAATCCGGAATACTGCGGCCAAGCAAGCTAAGCGGATCTGTACCCAAGCGACCAAGTCCCGAGAGCTCCAACTGGAAAAACACGGCCGTATTGACCTGCGTCGGATCGATCGCATAACGCTGGTAGACCACGCGCGCAGCCCAACAACAATCTCCACGATACTCTATCCCGGCCAAAGCTTGTGTGACCCGAGGAAAGATTTGCTCTTGGGGCTTGTTGACAAAAGAATAATCGACCCGCCCAACGGTATAGAGCTGCGCAGTCAGGGGCCATTGAAACGCCAGACTGACCTGGTTTTGCCCTTGGGGCTGAAACACCCCACTGGGTTGGCTCTGGTATCGGTATGACGCCGTAATCGAGGCAGCGCGCTTTGGATTAAAGCGCGCAACGAGCTGCGCGCGGTCCCACTTATTTTCTGACGGGTTGTACTGCAAATCGAGTGTGGTGCTAAGCGTATCGGTCAGGCTGGCACCGACACTAATCAAATAGTCCGATCGCACATTGGCGCGCGGTTGCTCGCCGGGCAAGGTCACGAGCTGATCGGTGAAGTAATAGCGCTGGCCTAGCGCAAGAAAGGCTCGCTCAGCGCCTGTGGCCGCATTCAAATAGCGAGTCCCCACGGCGAGCGTTAACTGGTTGGCGTTGGCAATTCGGTCCCAACCACCGGTGTAGATGTTTTCTTGGAACGCCTGAGAGAAACTGAAATCAGACAACGTGGTGTCATAGACCGGGAATTGGGACTGATCCCGATAAGGGACGTTTAAGTAATACAGCCTTGGCTCCAAGGTCTGGATCGCCTGGTGACCGAAGTAACGGGCATCGCGTTCAAAGGTCATGCCAGCGTCGACCGAAGCGATTGGCAAAATGCGATTGTTTGTCGGGCTGCGCGTGACGCCTGGTTGCCAATCGGTCTCGTATCGCGTCATGTGCAGCCCCACTTTGGGGGTGATGTAGTAGCCCGAGCGCACCAGCGGCAAACTGATGGTCGGATACGACACAAAGCGCCGCCCATTAGGTCCTTGTTGTAGACCAAAGCGATCGCGCGGACGATCAAACCAGATCGCACTGTTATTCATCACCAAGTCAAACCCGGCCAAATCGTAGCGCGCGCCATCGATGGTGAAAGCTGGCACCTTGTTGTACTGCGGTGTGATGTCAGCTAAGGTCTGAAAGGTGGCGTAGTCAACCCGGGTATTCCAATAACGGTTCGCCCATCCCAGCCAGCCGGTGCGCGGCAAATACGTCGTGGTTGCCTGATTGACTGCCAGGATAGAAAAGTCCTTAAAGTAGTCGTCATCCGATACGCCGCTGACGTTCCAACCACTATAAAAACCACGCCCCAGGTTCTGGGCATGCTCGGTGGCGAATAACCAGCGATCGCGTCCTAGCTCTCGGTCCTTATTGAGATACGTGCCGGCGATTAGCCCGTCATAGGATTGCCCAAGGTAGCGAAACTCGCCACCCAGTTGCAAGCCACGCTTGCTCATCGGGCGAAACTGTAGGGTCGCATCGTAATTAGGCGCCAGATTCAGGTAATACGGCAAGGTCATTTCGTAGCCAGACTGGCTGGTGAAAGCGAAAGTGGGCAACAAAAACCCTGACTTGCGTTCTTTTCGAATCGGAAAGGTCAAATAGGGTGAGGCCAAGATCGGTGCGCCTTTGAAATACAGCACACTGCCCCAGGCCTGGCCTTCATTTTTTTCGTAATCAAGCTCAACCTCACGCGCCGTAATCCACCAGGCCGGATCCGGACACGGGCAGCCCGAATAGATGACATCTTCGATGCTCATCTCATTGCGGTTACTCAGAATCGCTTGGCTACCCGTACCGGTGCCACCGCTGCTGAGCCAAAACCGCGGCTGTTCGATCTCGCCGGCGTCGGTGTCGAGGTTGTATCGCATTTGCGGCCCAACCACGATATTGCCGTCTTGTACCAGCCGGGCGTTGCCGCGGGCTGTGACCTCGCCAGTCTGGTCGTTGTAGCGCAAGTACCCAGCAGACAGCACCGCATCGGCGCGGCGCACCGACCCGCGACCGACAATCACAAGCTCGCCCTGATCATCGGCATCCATTCGATCACCACCGAGAAAGACCGGCAGATCATCTGTGCTTGTCGGGTTGGTTTGCAACAGCGGCGCCACGCGCAGTCCCCGAACCAGTTCGGTCTGGGTCGCGCTGGCCACGGCAGGCCACAGCAGCACCGTACCGAGCACAGTCAGCAGCAACAAGATCGCTGGTCGTTTGATTAGGACGGACACGGCTATAGGGTCACCATCATACAAATTGGGCAGCAAACAGACCGCCGGCCGGAATCGAGAACCACTATTATAGAGATCCGACCAGCATCATCCTATTGGCCCCCCATGACCGACTCCAACGCTAGTACCAAACGCCTGGCAGCACTGACCAACTGGGTCAACAGCCTACCCGGCGAGCTTGAACTGAAGCCAGACACGCTGTCAAGCGCATCAAGCGATGCCAGTTTTCGGCGCTATTTTCGGATTCAAGCCGGCCCGGGTACGCTCATCGTCATGGACGCACCGCCACCGCATGAAGATTGCACGCCGTTTATCCAGATGACCAAGCGGCTTGAAGCAGTCTCGGTTCAGGTGCCTAAGGTTTTAGCCAGTGATCTGGGGCAGGGTTTTTTGCTACTAACAGACTTGGGTCAGCACACCTACTACGATCGAATCAAAGCCGGCATCGATGACCCAAGCCTGCAGCGACTCTATCGTGCGGCGCTGCACACGCTGGTAGAAATTCAAGGCGCAAGCACCGATGGCTTAGGAGCAATGAATAGCGCCCGATTGTTTGAAGAGCTGGAACTATTTGAGCAATGGTATGTTCAGCGCCACCACCAAACGACACTGTCCAAAGCCGAGTCAGACATGCTCCAAGGCGTCTTCGGTACACTGACCGAAGCGATGACTGCAGAACCCCAGGTGCTGGTGCATCGTGATTTCCACAGCCCGAATCTCATGGACTGCGAGGCGATCGATGGCTTGCAAACCCCTGGTGTCATTGATTATCAGGACGCGCTGATTGGTCCCATCAGTTACGACCTTGCCTCACTGGTGTTTGATGCACGCACCACCTGGCCTGAGGCGCAGCAGCTGGACTGGGCCATTCGGTTCTGGGAAAAAGCGCGCGCGCGCGGCCTACCTGTGCCTGCCGATTTCGCGGTGTTTCACCAGCACTATGAGTACAGCAGCCTGCAGCGCAACCTGCGCATTCTGGGCGTATTTGCCCGACTAAACCATCGCGATGGCAAGTCTCATTATCTGGCTCACATTCCGCGGGTATTGCAGTATGTGCGCCAGGTGGCTGCGCGCTACCGGCCGTTTGTGCCCCTGATGCGCCTGCTCGATCGTCTCGATGGCATCAGCACCGAAGTCAAGCTGACCTTCTGATGAAAGCGATGATTCTGGCGGCCGGGCGCGGCCAGCGCATGCGCCCGCTAACTGACCACACACCGAAGCCCTTGCTGCCTGTTGGCGGGCAGCCGTTAATCGTCTGGCATTTGCGTCGACTAGCCCAGGCAGGCATTAGCGACGTTGTGATTAATCATGCCTGGCTTGG
>SKIZ01000125.1 GCA_007116135.1 Burkholderiaceae bacterium | reverse complement strand
TTGCTGCCGGCCGGTGTTGACTCGCTTGAGCTGCAAATCGCCAGGGTGCACGGTCAACTTGACATGCTCGACTCGGACTTGCAGCGCTATCTGTTTTTGATGGATCTGCAAAGCCGTAATCAAACGCTTTTTTATGCCGTGATCATGGCCGACCCGGCTCGCTTTATGCCACTGGTCTACACCCCGACGGTCGGTGAAGCCTGTCAAAAGTTTGACCACATTTTCCGCTCCGCGCGCGGTCTTTACATACCCATCACCGCCAAAGGGCGCGTGAAAAATCTGATGCGCAACTGGCCACAAAAGGATGTGCGTTTTATTGTGGTCACCGATGGCGAGCGCATTCTGGGCCTTGGCGACCTTGGCGTCGGTGGCATGGGCATTCCCATTGGCAAGCTAGCCCTCTACACCGCCGTCGCCGGTGTGCCCCCGCAGTTAAGCCTGCCCATTACCTTAGACGTCGGAACCAACAACCAGCAACTGCTCGAAGACCCGTTGTACTTGGGTTTGCGCCAGCAGCGCGTGCGCGGCAAAGCCTACGATGCCTTTATCGCTGAGTTCGTCGATGCGGTGCAGTCGCTCTATCCCAAATGCTGCATTCAATGGGAGGACTTTGCCAACTTCAACGCCGTCTCGATCCTGCAAACTTACCAAGACAAGGTCTGCACCTACAACGACGATATTCAAGGCACAGCCGGTGTCGCATTGGCTGGTATCTTGGGCGGTGTGCGACTGACGGGCAAGAAACTGACCGAACAAAAGTTCCTCTTTATGGGGGCAGGGTCGGCTGCCACAGGCATCGCCGAACTCATCAGTCAAGCCATGGTCATGCAAGGTCTCTCAATTACTGAGGCGCGTGCGCGCAACTTGTTGTTCGATGTCAATGGTCTGGTGGAATCGAGCCGCAAAGATCTGGCTGACTTCCAAAAGCCGTTTGCGCAAAAGCGCGCACCATCGAAATCCTTTATCGATGTCATCAACGACTTCAAGCCCACTGGCATCATCGGTGTGAGCACGGTGCCCAAGCTCTTTAACCAGGCGGTGATTCAAGCCATGTCAAAGGTCAATGAGCGCCCCATCATCTTTCCCTACTCCAACCCGACCTCACGCTCCGAATGCACCGCTCAGGAAGCCTACGAGTGGTCAGATGGGCGCGCCATCTTCGCGAGTGGCAGCCCATTTGCACCGGTGACCTACAAAGGTAAAACCTTTATCCCGGGCCAAGGCAACAACGTCTACATCTTTCCGGCCATGGGCATGGCAGTCTTGGCCACACAGGCCAAGCGCGTGACCGAGGAAATGTTTATCGTGGCGGCCAACGCGGTGGCCGAACAAGTCACCCAAGAGGAACTCGATCAAGGCCTGATCTATCCACCGCAGTCACAAATCCTGACCGCCTCGCTACATACCGCGGCCAAGATTGCCGAGCACATCTTTGACAAAGGGCTCGCTCGCGTGAAGCGACCCAAAGACATTGAAGAGCATATTCGCAAGACGGCCTATCGTCCGGTATATGAGTCGTGAACTAGCGCCACTTTTGTGGCGTGTGGCCAGGCTACTCTATATCAATGGCCAGACCACGCAACGGCTCGTTGATGACACCACCCGCTTAGCGCGCGCCTGGGGGTTGGCGTGGGAGGTTTTGCCGCAATTCGACAGCCTGACGTGCCGCTGGCGTGCAGTCGATAGCACCGAGCCCTGGCAAACGGAGATCCTAAGCGCCTCGCCCATTGGCGTGGACATGCACAAGGTGGCGCAGACCAATGCACTGATCTCTAAGGTCTGCGCCCATCCGAAGCCCGCTGGCCCAACCGAGATTGCCCACTGGGCACAGACGATTGAGCAAATCGAGCACTACCGGCCAAGCAGCCACAGCCGCTTTGTGTTGATGGCTGGCCTGGGGGCCGCGGCACTTGGCTTGATTTTTGGTGTGGCTGACCCTGAGGTCCTAGCGCTCATCTTTGTCACAGCTGCCTTGGGTGCTGGGGCGCGCAGGCTCATTGCCCGCTACTCACAAAACCTGTTGATTCAGCCCTTTGCCGCGGCATTGATTGCCGGGCTCATGGGTGCACTGGCTAGCCGACTACTGACCGACAGCCATGTCCAGTTCGTTGAAATTGCCGCCTGCATGATTCTGGTGCCAGGTGCCCACATTCTGAATGCCTCGCTTGATCTGGTGCGCGGTCGCATCGGACTAGGGTTAGCACGCATGACTTATTGCCTGCTGATATTTTTAGCGATCTGCGTCGGCTTGTTGCTTGGCCTATCCCTGGGCGGCGGCACGCTGGCGACAAGCGCGTTGCCGGTGGACACGCCTTTATGGCTCGATATCGTTGCAGCCGGTGTGGCTGTGGCGGCATTTGGAGCGTTCTTCTCATTGCCGTGGGCGCTTTTGGCCGCACCGGTGATTGTGGGCATGATCGGCCACGGCAGCCGTTGGCTGATTCTAGAAAACGGCGGTGGTGTGGTCGCCGCCACGCTGGTGGCCTGCCTGATTGCTGGCAGCGCCATGACGCTACTGGCTCACCGCCTGAAGTTGCCATTTGCTGCCCTGGCGTTTGCCTCGGTGGTCTCGATGATGCCGGGTATTTTTGTGTTCAAGCTTGCCGCAAGCCTCGTTGATATCTACGCCGCTGGCAGTCAGGCCACCCTACCGATGTTGTTAGCCGCAGTCAGCAACGGCACGCGCGCCTTGATGATTGTGCTGGCCATGACGCTAGGGCTCATCGTGCCGAAAATCTTCATTGAAAACTCGATCCTGCATAACCGCTAGGCCGGTTTGGCAATCGCACACCACCGCATGATTGCCTGCAGTGTTGCCACTACGGTACCCTTGAGGCTAAGCAAATATTCAGGCCAGCCACGACCACGCAAGGGAGACACCACAACATGAGCCAATCCACATACACCGGCCGCGCAGCCTTCCTGGAGCTGCTGATTCAAGAGGGGGTGACCCACTTGTTTGGCAATCCCGGCACCACCGAGCTGCCCCTCATGGAAGTGGTACCCCAATATCCGCAATTAAAGTATGTGCTTGGCCTGCAAGAGAGCATCGTGATGGCCATGGCCGATGGCTTTGCGCGCACCAGCGGGCGTCTGACGGCTTGCAACCTGCACTGTGCACCGGGTCTTGGTCACGCCATGGGTGCGCTTTACACCGCTAAATTCAATGGTTCACCCATCATCGTGACAGCCGGTCAATACGAACTTGGCCATGGACTGACCGAACCGCTCTTGTATGAACCACTCGTGCCCATTGCCGCCCCGCTGGTGAAATGGGCCGTCGAGGTCGAACGGGCGGTTGATTTGCCGCGCATCGTGCATCGCGCCGCCAAAATCGCCATGACCCCGCCCACGGGTCCCGTGTTTATCAGTCTGCCAGGCTGCATTCTGGATGAAGAAGTCAGCATGGATCTTGGCCACCCCACGCGCGTAAGCCGTGCCACGCGACCAAGTGATCAGGCCATCGCTGAACTGACAGCCCGCCTGATGCAAGCCAAAGCGCCGGTCATTCTGGCCGGCCAAGAGTTAGCCACATACGATTGCTTTGAACAAGCCGGTGAACTGGCGCTGGCCTTGGGTGCGCCGGTCTACCGAGAGTCGGTGCCCTACAACAGCCGCTTTCCAAGCGCACACCCTGCCAACATGGGGGAAATCACGCGCAACCAATACAAGGTTCGCGAGACCTTGTCGCAGTACGATCTGTTGATTTGCCTCGGTGGCGATTTACTGCGCATGTCGCCCAAAGCTGACGTCGAACCCTTGCCAGAAGACCTGCCGGTCATCCACATCAGTGAACGCGACTGGGAACTTGGCAAGAACTTCAGCACCGAAGTGGCGATCTGCGCCAACGTGGCGCAGACCTTGGATGCTTTGCTTGCCGCGGTCAACAGCCGCATCACGCCAGCCCAACGCGAACAAGCCACCGCGCGCTTAGCAAGTGCGCAGACCCGTAACTGGTCACACGCTCGCGAGGCCTTTGTCGCGCGCGCCCAAACGCAAGC
>SKIZ01000032.1 GCA_007116135.1 Burkholderiaceae bacterium | reverse complement strand
GCGCCAAGCCAAGCTCGAACAAGAGCGTCAAGCCAAAGAAGAAGCCGCGCGCCAAGCCAAGCTTGAACAAGAGCGTAAGGCGCGCGCCGAGCGAGAGCGTCAGGCCAAAGAGGCAGCAGCCCAGAAAGCCGCCCAAGAGCAAGCGCTTCGCGATGCATTTCGTAGTGACATCCGGGGGGCAACGGGAATCGCAGGAGGCACTGCTTCTCGCAACCAGGCAGGCGGTGGCGCCGATGCTGGTTACTCCGGGCTGATCCGCGCCTGCATTCGACCAAATGTTGCTTTTCCTGCGCCGGCACGCACCGGAACAGCAAATCCGACCGCTGAGTACCGTGTGCAGTTAAACTCCGATGGAACGGTTGCATCAACGCGGCTGACTCGCAGTTCGGGTAATGCGGCATTCGATAGAGCGGTAGAAAATGGAATACGGCGTTGCTCGCCCTTCCCTCGACCGCCCTCGGGCCCTTACCCCGGGGTTATTAACGTTGTCTACAACATGTACGAACAGTAGCGAAATACCGGAGAACATTGTCATGCGAACACCCTTTGTTAGTCACCTGGTGGCAATGCTTGCGACTGTCGCGATGCTCGCGTTCATGCCGTCTGACGTCAAAGCGCAACTGCGAGTCGATATCTCAGGCACAGGCGCACAACAGTTTCCAGTCGCGATTGCCGACTTTAGTGGCGATCCTGCAGGTCGACTCATTGCCGAAGTCATCAGGGCTGACTTGACCCGCTCGGGTCAGTTCAGGCTGATCAACACCACCGGCGCCGAGCTTAATGTCGACTCGCCGATCGCGTACAAAGAGTGGCGCACCCGTGGCGCTGACTACATCGCTTATGGATCGGTCTCACAGACCTCGAACGGTCAGTTTGAGGTCAGGTATCGCCTAGCAGATATCATTAATGAGTCCGAGCTAGACGGTGTTGCGTTTGACGGCAGCGATCGGGATCTAAGACGTATCGCCCACCAAATCGCCGACCGCATCTACGAACAGATCACCGGGGTGCCAGGTGTCTTTGCGACCCGTATCGCTTATGTGCTCAAGCAAGGCAACAACTACGAGCTGCAGATTGCTGACGCCGACGGACAAAACCCCCAGGTCGCTTTGCGTTCTCGCGAGCCGATCATCTCGCCTGCCTGGTCTCCCGATGGCAGCAAACTGGCATACGTCAGTTTCGAGACAGGCAAGCCGGTGGTTTATGTTCACGAGCTCGCTACTAGTCAGCGCGTGCCTGTGGCGAACTTCAAAGGAAACAACTCTGCGCCGGCCTGGTCGCCCGACGGCCAGACCTTGGCTGTGGTCCTTACACGCGATGGGAACTCACAGATTTATCTGATAGACGCCACAGATGGATCTAACCTGCGCCGGTTAACGCGTTCATCGCTTATCGATACCGAGCCCGTTTTTAGTCCAGACGGCCAAAGCATCTTTTTCACAAGCGACCGCACCGGCCGTCCACAGATTTATCAAATGCCAATAACTGGCGGAGAGCCCCGCCGAATCACGTTCAATGGTGAGTACAACATATCGCCGCGTATCTCACCAGACGGCCAAAGCTTGTTGGTCGTGACTCGGCGCGGCGGTCAATTTCGTATCGCATTAATTGACCTGGCTACAGGAAATGAGACGCTACTGACACAAGGGCCAGACGACCAATCACCTAGCTTTGCACCAAATGGCAAACAAGTGCTATATGCAGCGCGCCAAGGAGGGCGTAATATGTTAGCTGGAGTGTCGAGCGATGGTCGGATGCGCCAAACTTTATCGGTGCTAAACGGCGAAATCCGGGAACCAACTTGGGGGCCGTTCGGTCTATCGCAGTAAGTCTCTCCACTTTACCCCCAACTTACTTCCTTGAAAGGAAAACCCATGAAGTCACGCCTCGTCAAATCCCTGTCAGTCCTTGGCATTGCTTTCGGTCTTGCCGCATGTAGTTCGGTCTCGCTGGACGACCCATCAGCTAGCGGTGCAGCTGGGATGGCTGGCGCTGATGCCTCAGGCGTCATGGATCCGTTTAACCCCAGCAGTGTCTTAGCCACTGATCGTTCGGTCTACTTCGAGTTCGATAGCTACACGGTCGACAACCAATACCGCACCTTGGTTGAAAATCACGCTCGCTACCTCGCCAATAACCCGAACCAGAACGTTTTGATCGAGGGCAACACTGATGCGCGCGGGGGCTCAGAGTACAACCTGGCCCTTGGACATCGACGCGCTGAAGCGGTTCGCCGTATGATGGCGCTCATTGGCGCGCGCGATGCCCAGATGGAAACCATCAGCTTCGGCAAAGAGAAGCCCCGCGCACTCGGTAACACAGAGGCAGACTATGCAGAAAACCGACGGGCTGATATCGTTTACCAGAGATAAGTGAAACAGAGAGGAAAATGATGCGCCTAAGACAGTTTGCGACTTGCCTAGCCATTGGAGCCAGCCTGGTAGCGCTATCGCCTAGCGCCCTAGCTTTTACCGATAGCGAGGCACGTCAGGCCATCATCGAATTACGTCAACAGCTGCGCACGCTGTCTGAGACCAGCCAAAACGCTAGTCTGCAGCTTGCGCAGCGAATTGACATGCTCGAGCAGGAAATCGCACGGCTTCGTGCAATGATCGAAGAGCTCGGGGGGCCTCGCGCTGGGCAGCTCGTTGACAGCTCCGCGCCAGCGACTGAGCAAGTTGAGGACATCAAGGAACAAAGCGCATTTGATGGCGCAATGGATCGCTATCGCCAAGGGGATTTCAAAGAGGCTATCCAGTCGCTCACAGCCTTTATCACGCTGTACCCCGATAGCACGCTCGCACCCACCGCCCAGTTCTACCTCGGTAGCTCCAACTACGCCGAGAAAGACTTCCGAGGGGCGATCACTGTGCTCAAAGCAATGGCCGCCGAAAACCCCCAACATCCCAGAGCGCCTGATGCACTGCTCGTTGCAGCCGGTAGCGAATTTGAACTAAATGATCGTGCAGCGGCAAAAGCCACGCTTCAAGAGATCGTCTCAAAGTATCCTGATAGCATCGCTGCGCAAGCCGCGGGTCAACGACTGCAATTGCTCTGATCTAAATCTGCAAATAAAGCAGGCCACCGACACCTAAAAGAATCAGGATCATGCCGATCTTTTCTTGTCTGGTGGTCTGACCTTTAAAAAGACGTTTAGACAAAAATTGAGCAAAAAACACCTCGACTAGCGCCAAAGTGCGGACATTGGCTGCCGTCGTTAGGGCAAAACCAATAAACCAAGCCTGCGACGCGGCTGCCCCCAAAAAACCACCCCACAGAGAAACTCGCCAAGCGCCCAAGCAGCGCTGCCAAAGCGCTGGGTCACGCACGCGCAGCCATAACGCGAGGATCAAAGCTTGCAACAGCAGGCCACAAACCAGGGTCCAGGCCGCTCGCACCACGAAATGCCCCTCGGGCAGCGACAGTATCGCTCCGCGAAAGCCAACGGCAGCCACGGCAAAGGCAGCTGCCGCAATAACCCCCAAGATAACCGGCTGCCAATTCGCCCGACCCGTCGAATCGGCGCTCGGCGCTCGATAGGCCATCCAAACCACACCCAGCGTTGCAGTCACGATCGCGATAGCCGAGGTCCAGCCGATCACATCGCCGAGCACCAATACGCCAAATACCGCAATCTGAACCGGCTCAGTCTTAAGCCACACCGTCACGACCACGAAGTCTCGCAATCTCATGGCGGCAAGCATGAGCGCGGTCGCAGCGATTTGCGCTAAGGCGCCCAGGGTGACGAACATCAAGAAGGTGCCATTGATGCCAGGCCATTGCATTTGGCCCAAACTCGTCCAAGCCACAATAAAGAACAGGCACGCAAAAGGCAGGCCAAACACGAAACGAACCTGCGTGGCACCTAACGTGCCAAGTTCTTCAGTCAGCCCCTTTTGAACCGCATTTCGACCGGTCTGCAAAGCAGCAGCCAAAATCGTCACGGGCACCCAAAGCCAGGTCAAATCGATATCCACCCACTGCCCCCATTGGTTTTTATGTTTTTATTATCATCAAAAAAACAACCCCCCCGGCAGTTTCCTGCAGGGGGGG
>SKIZ01000064.1 GCA_007116135.1 Burkholderiaceae bacterium | reverse complement strand
CCAAAAAAATCGTCAATGGTGTCAGGGCTCGGTGAGCCACTGACGCACAGCCCCTTGGTTTGCCAATGAGGTGAGATGACGACAATCGCTTCAGTGGTTGCCAAACGTTGACCAAACGTGGCGAGCGCTTGTCCAAGATCACCGGGCTCATTGGCAAATGGCGGTGCGCCATGCGAGACGAACAGCGCTGGTGCGAGTGCCATCTCAGTGTTCTCCTTTAAGTAGGCGTTACGCTTTGTTGCGCGCGGCCTCTAAGCTGAATCGACCCGGGCCGTGTGCGGCTAGAAGTAAGAGCCCACCGACAATGGCGATGTTTTTCATAAATAGCAATTGCTGCACAAACGCTTGGTCGGCAGCCACGGCCCAGTAGGGATGAAACAAGACGCTGGCTACGAGCGTAAATAGCGCCAATCCGAGCGCGCTAACCCGAGTGAAATAGCCCACGAGGATGGCGATCCCACCGACGACCTCGATGAAGATGGCTATCAAGGCTGCAAGCGTCGCTAGTGGCAACCCAACGGACTCGATGTAGCCCACGGTCGCGCCAAAGCCGGTGAGCTTTGACCATCCTGCTGGCAGAAATAGGGCGACAAGGCCCACGCGGCCGATGAAATTAAGTGAGTTCGAGGCGATCGGCGACATAGTTGGGGGTTCCTTGCAGGTTGGTTTCGAATAGCTTCTATTGTTGTTGTTTATAGATAATTAATAAACAGGGTTATAGTTAACTTATTGTCAATAAAAAAGAAACAATATGCGTTTTGATGTAATTGAAGCGTTTGTCGCTGTGGTTGAGGTCGGTAGCTTTGTTGGCGCAGCCCAACGGCTAAACCAGTCCAAAGCGGCGGTATCGAAGCAGGTTGCTTATCTTGAGGATGAGGTGGGCGCTCGTTTGCTAAATCGCACAACCCGCAGTGTTTCATTGACGCCTGACGGACTGGTGTTCGTGGCTCGCTGTCGGGAGCTGTTGCAGCAATGGCACGATGCGACCGACGAGATCTCTGATCGCAAAGCGCAGGCCCGGGGTCTGTTGCGCATCAATGTGCCGGTCAGTTACGGCATCTCCCACCTTGCGCCGCTGTGGGCTGGGTTTATGACCTCCCATCCGCAAGTCAGGCTCGATGTGACCCTGTCTGATCGGGTTGTTGATCTGGTCGATGAAGGCTTTGATTTGGCGATTCGGATTGGGCAGCTGCCCTCCTCCTCGCTTATTAGCCGACGCCTGACGACTTGTCGACTGATTGCTTGTGCCTCGCCGCAGTATCTGAGTCAATGCGAACCGATTGACCATCCCGACGCGTTAGCGGCACATCGGGTGCTGTCTTATAGCTTGTTGTCTTCTGGCGACACATGGGTCTTTACATCACGCGATGCGCCGGCGCAGCACGTGAGCGTTCGCGTTTCGCCCGTGATGCGTAGCAATAATGGAGACACCTGCCGCGATGCGGCAGTCCAAGGCCAGGGCGTTGTGATGCAGCCAGACTTTCTGGTCGACAAAGAACTGCAAACCGGGCGGCTTGTGCAGGTTATGCCCGATTGGCAAGGCCAGCAGCTCGGTATCTACGCCGTCTACCCAAGCCGGCGTCACTTGTCAGCCAAGGTGCGTTTGTTGATTGAGTATTTGAGTGCGCAGCTCTATGGCCCGGTTGGCTAGTAAAAAGAGCGCGCGATCATGATGACGCCTAATAAGGCGAAGACGACATAAAGACTGGATTGGAACTGTGCAGGGTTTAATCGATGGCGCACCCTCGCACCCATCCAAAGCCCGATGAGTGCTGCGACAACACCCAGTAGGGCATCGGCGACATGGTTTTGCCAGTCAAGCGAGGGCGCGCTGCCCAGGCGAATCCCCAAACCAATGGTTGCAACAGTAAAGCTAATGCCCAGTGTTTGAATAAACTGATCTTTGCTCAGACGAAGTGTTTGTAGGAAGGGCACCAGCGGGAGCACGAATACGCCCGTTGTGGCCGTAACCAGACCTGTGAGCAAACCGGCAAAGGCGCTAATGAGCGACGGGGGGCCTTTGAGTGTGGGTAGCTCGGGCTTGCGCAAGCCCCAAGCACCATAGAGGATGAGCACCAAGCCCAGCGTGATCGTCGAAGCCCTGGTGTCGCTCGCGTTTAGTCCTGAGAAAGGTGCGAATGCAGTGGTTAGGCCAAGCGCAAGCCAGAGTGCCCAGAACCGCCTGATCAATAGCGTCGTATGCTGGCCAATACATTGGGCCAAGTTAGTGACCAGCGAAGGTGCCACCATCAGCATCGCTGCTTTGGCAGGAGGCATAAACAGGCTGAGCAAACCGACCACGATTGTTGCAAGGCCAAGCCCAGATATGCCTTTGATCAAGCCTGCCAGCCAAAACACGATCACGATGATGAAAAACGTGCTGACGTCCATCCGGTGTGCCCTTTAGCGGTTTAGGGTGGGGGTTTATTGACTGCCGGCTTTTCAATAACAGATGATGATGCGATGACAAATGCATACGACAATCGCAGACAGTGAAACCGAAGTAAACTTAGTTCATGCGTAAAAATGACTTCTTTAAAAGAGCACCACGGTGGCCGTGGTCAGGGGCTTTGCTATGGAAGGCTTAGTCGGTCTGTTTTTGGTTATTTTGTTGTTGGTGCTTTACTTCCTGCCGGGCATCATTGCCTCAGCGCGTTCGCATCATAACGCGCTGGCGATTTGGGTACTTACTCTATTTCTGGGTTGGACTGCGCTGGGCTGGATCGCCGCGTTGGTTTGGGCTTTTACGGCAGTGCAACAAAAACCAGTATCGACCTGATTGCTATCGAGAGCCTGTTGCTGCGACCTTGGTGTCTATCCTGGGCGGCAACTAGCGACCGCGTTGCTTGGGGGTCCACATGCGCAAAACCCGAATAGCTCTTTCTTTTTCAAATACTTCAAAGATCATCCGATGCTCGAAGTTGATGCGCCGCGAGTAAGTGCCGGCGAACTGGCCCATCAATTTGTCAGCAGCCCGCGCGGGCGCCAATGGGTCTCGGGCCAACGCCACCAGCAGTTCTTGTGCTTTGGGCTTAAGGCCATGCGCAGCCAACGTGTTGGCGTCAATCACGGCTTGCTCGGAAAATTCAAGCGCCCAGCTCACCACTTTAGCTTCCGTTTTCCACGGGTCAGTGGTTCAGCCATTGCTTGTTTGACTGACTCGCGCATGCCAGGCAATTCCGATAGATAGAGGCTTTCTTGGATTGCGCTCCAATCCTCCTCAGAAATCAAAATGGCGGTGGCACGTTTGCCCGATATCGCCACTGGCTGGTGTGTCTGTGCCGTTTGATCGATTAAACGGTATAGGTTGGCTCGTGCATCGCTTGCTGTTATGGTGATCATATTGGCCTCCGCAAGTAAAAAGTACGTAAAAACGTACGCCTTGTCAACACCCTTGCTTGGCCTGCGAAGAGATGCTCATCAAACCAGAAGCCTGATGGCAAAGAGCATCAGAACTAGGGCGGTGATGCAATCAAGCGCTTTCAAGGTTGCAGGCTTTTGAAGCCAGCTGCGCATGAGCGAGGTGGAAATAATCAACAAACAAAACCAACCGATCGACAAGGCCACGTGAATGCTGCCAAGCAATAAAGCATAGGTTGCGATATTGGCCGAGGCGGGAACGAACTGTGGCAAAAATGTCAGGTAAAAAACCCCAACTTTTGGGTTCAAGAGGTTCACGAGCAACCCCTGAAAGAAGGCGCGCTTGGCCCTGATGGGTAGTGCCTGTGCCAGGCGCGGTTGTGTAGAGATCGCCTGAGCAAGCAAACCGATGCCAAGCCAGAACAGGTAGAAGGCGCCCAGATACTTAATGGCGATGTACGCCTTGGGTGACAGTTGTATGGCCCAAGCCAAGCCAATCGAGGCGCCTAGCGCCCACAACAGGCACCCAAGCGCAATACCAAAACCGGCCATCAACCCGGCACGTTTGCCTTGTGCGATCGTTGTATTCAAGACGATTGCTGTATCGACGCCGGGCGTGATGGCCAAAACGGTTGCCGCGACGAGGTAAACCAAAAACGGTGTGGTCTCGATCATGGCACGATGGGGCGTTGT
>SKIZ01000156.1 GCA_007116135.1 Burkholderiaceae bacterium | reverse complement strand
GCTTTGCGCGCCAAATTGCTCGCGCTAAAGGCCGCCTGATGCAATCGCTCGCAACTGATGTGCAAGTACCGCCACCCGGTGCGCGGGTGGCCGTGGTGGGTGCCGGGATTGCCGGGCTAGCGAGTGCCTGGCTCTTGGCGCGCCAATACCATGTGACCTTATTTGAGGCCGGGCATTATTTCGGCGGGCATTCCAATACGGTTGATGTCACCCTCGAAGGTAAGACCCATCCGGTTGACACCGGATTTTTGGTGCACAACGACCTGACTTACCCGAATCTCATCGCACTCTTTGAGACCTTGGGTGTGGCGGTGCACCAAAGCGACATGTCCTTTGGGGTGTCGATTGACGAACCCGATATCGAGTGGGCCGGCACCAACTTGGGCACGGTGTTTGCGCAAAAGCGCAATCTGGTGCGCCCGGCGTTTCTGGGGATGTTGCGCGAGATTATGCGCTTTAACAAGGCCGCACCCGAGTATTTGCGACAAGCGCGCACCGAACCCTTAACGCTCGGTGAGTTGCTTGCCCGTCACGGTTATGGCCATGCCATGCAGCAGTGGTATCTGTTGCCCATGGCCGCAGCCATCTGGTCATCATCGGTTAAAGACATTCTGGGATTTCCGGCGCAGACTTTTTTGCAGTTTTGCTTAAACCACCGTTTGCTGCAGATCGAAGGGCGCCCGCAGTGGCGCACCGTGCTCGGTGGCTCGCGAACCTACGTGCAGGCCATGCTGCCGGCCATCCAAGCGACCCACCTGAATTGCCCGGTGCATGCCGTGCGCCGCACAAGCGAGGCCGTGGAAATACACAGTGCCGCAGGCCTGGAGTCGTTTGACGCAGTGGTCATGGCGTGCCATGCGCCTAAGAGCTGCGCTTTGCTTGACCTTGATGCGCGCGAGCAAGCCGTGCTCGGATCGATACGCTACCAGCCCAATAGCGCCGTGTTGCACACCGATGCCCGATTGCTGCCGCGCCGACAAAAGGTATGGTCGGCCTGGAATTACTTAAGCGCCACGGGCCAAGGCGGCGATGCTCGCCCGGTGGCGGTGAGCTATCTGATTAACCGCTTGCAACCTTTGCCCTTTAAGACGCCGGTGGTGGTGACCTTGAATACCCACCGGGCACCGGACCCCGAGGCGGTGATTGCGCATTTTGATTATGACCATCCGGTCATGGATAGCGCTTTGATTGACGCTCAAAAGCAATTACCGAGCATTCAGGGCCAACGCCGCACCTGGTTCTGTGGTGCGTGGTGTGGTTATGGCTTCCATGAAGATGGCTTGCGCTCGGCCATGGCGGTGGCGCGCGATTTCGGTGTTTCAATTCCTTGGCAAGAGCGCCGCGATGACCAATAAAACGCCCGATGAGGTTTTGCAGCTGTGCACAGCGCATGTCTGGCATCAGCGCACCCGGCCGTTTAAGCATCCGTTGAACTACAAGGTGTTTTGTTTGCGCTTGCGCATTGATCAGCCCGAGGCGCTTGCGCGCCACAACAGCTGGCTCTTTGGGATCAATAAGCGCAGGCTCGTGAGCTTTATGAATGCCGATCATGGCGCGCGCGACGGTAGCGACTTAAATGTGTGGCTTGCCGAGACACTCAAGCGCGCAGGTCTCGAGCATCCGGGTGGCGCGGTCTGGTTGCAGACCTTTGCGCGCATGCTCGGGTATGTCTTTAACCCCGTGAGCTTTTGGTATTTGTATGACCCGCAGGGCCAATTGCGTGTGATTGTCGCTGCCGTGAACAACACCTTCGGGCAAAAGCATGAGTACGTGCTCACAGCCGATGGCGCGCCGATCGAAAGCGGCCAGACCCTGGATTGCCGCAAAGTGTTTCACGTCTCGCCGTTTTGTCCTGTCACAGGTCACTACGTCTTTGAGCGTGTGGTCACCGATTGCGGCCAAGGTGGCAGCGAGCGCATGACCATTGATTACTTCGATGGCAGCGATACCGATGAGCCCTTGATTCGCACCGGCATCGCGGTCAAACCACAACCGTTTAGTACCGCAGCCTTGTTTAAACAGTTCATGCGCATGCCGTGGATGACGATGGCGGTGATCGTGCGCATCCATTGGCATGCATTGAAGTTGTGGCGCCGTGGCGCGAAGTTTTACCGATTACCCGACTTGCCCAAAGACTCAGTTACGACCAACCAGGAACCCTCTCGATGAATGTGAACGAATACGTCGCCGAAACTGTCCCTATTCATGAATTGCCGTTTGCAGGACGTGCCTTTGTGGCGATGGCCAGCCGAATCAAAGTGGGGTCCTTCACGCTGATCGATCCGCAAGGCCGTGCCATGTTGTTTGGCCAGCAAGGGCAGTGGCCGCATGCGCAATTGCAGATTCACGACTGGCGTGCGGCATCGATGATCATGCGCCAAGGCGACGTCGGCTTTGCCGAGTGCTATCGGCGCCAGTGGGTCGATTCGCCTGATTTGTTGAGCCTGTTTCGCCTGGCCATGAGCAATGAGTCCGCAGTCGCAGCGGTCCAGGGCACCTGGTGGGGGTTGTTGTTTAAGCGCCTGGTGCACTGGGTGCTGCGCGACAATAACCGCAAGGGCAGCCGGCGCAACATTCTGGCCCACTATGACTTGGGTAACTCGTTTTACCGACTTTGGCTAGACCCGTCTATGAGTTACTCATCGGCCTTGTTTGAAAACGGCATGGACGGTGATCTGCTAGCGGCGCAACACGCCAAATACGACCGCCTGCTCGATGCCGTCGGTGCCAAGCCCGGCGAGCACATTCTGGAGATTGGTTGTGGTTGGGGCGGCTTGGCCGAGCGCGCCGCTTTGCGTGGTATCAAGGTTTGCGGCATCACGCTGTCAGACGAGCAACTTGCTTGGGCGCAGCAACGCATGACTGATCAGGGCTTGGACGACCGGGTGTCGCTGTCAATTTGTGACTATCGCGATGTGCAAGGTCAGTTCGATCACATCGTCTCGATTGAGATGTTTGAGGCGGTGGGCCTGCGCCATTGGCCGACCTTCTTTGACGTGCTCAAGCGGTGCTTAAAGCCCGGTGGGCGTGCGGCGATTCAGACCATTGATATTGCCGATGACCACTTTGACACCTACGTCAATAGCACCGACTTTATTCAGCAATATATTTTTCCAGGCGGCATGCTGCCTTCGCCGGCACGTTTTGAGGCGCTCAGTGATCGGGCTCAGTTGCGCGTGGTGGACTCATTTAGTTTCGGCTTGCATTACGCCGAGACGCTAGCGCGTTGGTTACAAAGCTTTGAGGCTGAGCTCGCGGCGGTTCGCGAGCTTGGGTTTGATGAATCGTTCGTCCGAATCTGGCGCATGTACCTGGCGTACTGCGAAGCCGGATTTCGCGAACAACGAACGGATGTAAAGCAATGGTTACTGACAAATTAAGCCATGCCCGAGCGCTGAGCCGCTGGTTTGCAAGCGCATTCGGTTTAGCCGGCGCGCTCGTTATTTCATTGGCCGCCACGCTCAGCGCACCGGCCTTTGCGCAAACCGCGCCCTTTGCCAGCTTGATTCCAAACGCCCAGGTGGTCGGTTCGGGTCTGTTTCGCTGGTGGGGATTTCGTGTCTATGAGGCAAGTCTCTGGTCGCCTAATGGCAGGTATCAAGCCGGTGAGCCCTTTGCGTTGAGTTTGACTTATGCGCGTGCTTTAGAGGGGGCGGACATCGTTGATGCCTCGCTTGACCAAATGCGCAAACTTGGCCTGCCGGTTGATCGGCATCCCGAATGGGGTCCTGCGCTTAGCGAGGTGCTTGTTTCGGTTCAAAGTGGCGACACGCTAACTGGTGTGTATCAGCCCGGCGAGGGTGCGGTTTTTTTCTTTAACGAGCGCAAAACGGGCGAGATTGATGATCGGCTGGCCAAGGCATTTTTTGCGATTTGGCTTGACCCCGAAACCAGCGCGCCGGATCTGCGCCAGTCACTTCTCGGACAGTCGCAGTGATTCGGCAATGGCCTTTGGCAGCCTACAGTGCATTAGCGCTGCCCTTGGCCATGGCCATGTTGCCCATCTATATGCTGGCACCAAAATACTACAGTGACAGTCTGGGCGTGAGCCTGACCGCGCTCGGTGTGACGCTGTTTGCGGTGCGCTTGATCGACACCGTCCAGGATCCGCTGATTGGCCGCTTGGTGGACTGGCTGGCGCGCTTTAACCGGGGCTGGGCAGTGTTGATGATGGCAGCCGCGGTGTGTCTGGCCGCGGGATTTGGGTTCTTGTTTTTACCAACGGTGTCGGGGCAGGCTGCCTTGTTGTGGTGGCTAGCGGCAAGCCTGGTGCTGGTCTATACCGCCCACAGTTGCATGAATGTTTGTTATCTGGCCTGGGGTGCCCGTCTGACCGATGATGAACGCGCGCGTGCCCGGGTCACGGGGTGGCGTGAAGCCAGCGGGGTGATCGGCGTGGTGCTGGCCTCGGTGTTGCCGGTCATCTGGATTGCCCAGATGGGTGAGCGCAACGGCTATCGCACTTTTGCGCTCTTTTTTGCTGTGCTGCTGGCGCTAGGGTTGCTGGTGACCTTGCTCGGTTCACCCAAACCGATTTTGATGCCCGCGCGCCAGCGCACCGATTGGCGCGCGCCCCTGCGCCATCGGCGCATCAGACGGCTCTATGCCTTTTTTCTCTTTAACGCGACCTCGGCGGCTATCCCAGCGACGCTTATCCTCTTTTTTGTTGATGACGTCTTGCAAGCGCCTGCACAGGCTGGTCTTTTTTTGGCGGTTTACTTTCTGGCAGGCCTATCGATGTTGCCGCTATGGGTGCGCTTTTCTGATCAGGTCGGCAAGGTGCGCGCCTGGGGCAGTGGCGCGGTCATGGCAAGCCTGGCCTTGATGTCGGCGGCCTTTTTAGGACCCGGTGATATTTGGGGCTACCTCGCGGTGTGTGCGCTCAGTGGCGCGGCCTTAGGCGCCGATTTGGCGTTACCGCCTGCGATGTTGGCTGACGCCATCGAGCCACAAGAGCGCATGAACACCGGTCTTTACTTTGGTGTCTGGGCGCTGGTGGCCAAATTCTCACTGGCACTGGCTGCTGGTGCGGCGCTGCCACTTCTGGGGTTGTTGGGCTACGTGCCGGGCAACCCCGATAGCGCCTACGCCCTGTCTTGGCTATACGCCGTTTTGCCTGTGTCGTTCAAGCTAATTGCGGCCTGGATTATCTGGCCCGCGCGCCTAGACAGACCCGCACCCGTGAACACACAGTCCCATTCCGAGCGCACCGCGCACACAAAGGAGTCCCCCACATGAAACTGAAACTTTTGCTGGCATCGATGAGCGCGGCCTTACTGACCGCATGCGGCGGCATCAATGTCTCGACCTATGCCGATGAGCAACCCGAGCTTGATTTGCCCTCATTCTTTAACGGCGAGATGGACGCGTGGGGCATCTTCCAAAAGCGCAACGGCGAGCTCGTGCGCCGCTTTCATGTGGAGATCTTTGCCCACTGGGAGGGGCCGGATAGGGGCGTGCTCGATGAATACTTCACTTATGCCGATGGCGAGAAGCAGCGTCGGGTCTGGACGCTTGTGCGCCAGCCCGATGGCAGCTGGCACGGCACCGCTGACGATGTGGTGGGTCATGCCGTGGGCCATGTCGCTGGCAACGCCTTGCACTGGAAGTACACCTTGCAATTGCCTGTCGATGGCAAGGTCTACAACGTGCAGTTTGACGACTGGATGTGGTTAATGGATGAGAACACCATGATGAACCGCTCGACCATGTCGAAGTTCGGGTTCAGACTCGGTGAGGTGTCTTTGTTCTTTAAAAAGCGCGATGCGCAAGCATCGGGCGGTGATCGGCCAGCTAGCGCCGTACCTGCACAAGGATCATGATGCTCACAGGATTATTCAAACCCTTAAACCCAGCGATTAAGGACTGGCGTGGCCGCTCGGTCTGGATCGTCGGTGCCTCAAGCGGGATCGGGGCAGCCTTAGCCAGTGCGTTGTTGCAGGCCGGTGCCCGCGTGGCGGTTTCGGCGCGCCGGGCTGACCGACTGCAGGCGCTCATCGACAGTCACCCCGATTGCGGGCAGCGAGCCTGCGTGGTCCCGTTCGATGTGACTGATGCCCAGGCCTGGCAGGCAGCCTGTGAGACGGTCTGGCAAGCGTTTGGCGAAATTGACCTGGTGGTGCTCGGTGCAGCGCGTTATGACCCGCAACACGCCTGGAATCTCAATATGCAAGATGTGCGGGCCAGTTATGAGTTAAATGTCATCAGCATGTATGAGGCGGTCGCGCAACTGACACCGCGTTTGCTTGGTCAGCGTCATGGCAGCCTTGCTGTCATCGGCAGCATCTCCGGTTACACCGGCTTGCCGCGTGCGGTGGTTTACGGCGCAACCAAAGCGGCGTTGCAGAACTTTACCGAGACGCTGTACTTTGATCTGGCACCCAAAGGCATTGGGGTGTTTTTAATTAGTCCGGGCTTTGTGCAAACGCCGATGACTGCTAAAAATGACTTTGAAATGCCGGGCTTGATGACCCCCGATCAGGCAGCTGTCGCGATCATGCGCGGTTTGGCCAAGGGCCAGTTTGAGATCCGCTTTCCGCGCGGCTTTGCCAATGCCTTGCGCTGGATCAGTCGCCTGCCGTATCGCTGGCGCTTTGCGCTGTTGCATCGGGCCACCAAACAATGAGCGTGTCTGAGCGCTCGAGCGCACTTACCCGCATGGTGCAGTGGTTTGAAGCGCTTAGGCCCGAGACGCTTGAAGAGATCGAGCAAATTTACGCCAGCGATGCGCACTTTCAGGATCCATTTAATGATGTCACCGGTGTGGTGGCGATCCAAGCCATTTACCGTCACATGTTTGAAAATCTGGGCAACCCGCGCTTTGAGGTGACCCAAACCATCGAGCAAGGCGAGCAGGTCTTTGTTGCCTGGCGCTTTCGGTTTGACTGGCGTGGCCAATCCTTTGATATACCCGGTGGCACCCACATGCGGTTTAACGCCCAAGGGCTGATTGTCGATCACGTTGACTATTGGGATGTGGCTTGCGGGCTGTATGAGCGCCTGCCGCTGTTGGGGCCGCTATTGCGCGCCTTGCGCGCCCGGATGTCGGCTTCGAGCCAAAAGTAAAGCAAACAAGCGCAGACAAAAACAGAGAAACAAGCCAAACAAGAGGAAAAAGCAAAAAAAAGAGGTCCTGAAATGAATCAGAACCTCAAAAGCCGGTCGGGCGCAGCAGTCCCATCCGGCGGGGGATCGGTATAGCCATGGACATCGCTGAACAGATCGTTCGCCCGACAAAACATTCAGATGTCTTGACGACGATCAAGGCCGCTAGTATTTGGAAGTCAGCCTTTCGTTTACGCTAAGTCTTGGTAATGTTAGATGAAAAATCTGACCAAAACCTGACATTGTTGGTACTACCCGACAAAAATCACATAAAAACAGGATAACCATCTCTAACGCTCACGCCGAAATGTCAGCCGCATGATGGTGCCGGGAGACGCGCGTCCAGGGTGCACCGCCACAATATCGATTCGAGCGCGATGCTTTTGCATGATCTCTTTGACGATGGCCAAGCCCAGCCCGCTGCCTTCGGTTTGGGTGCCAAGCGCCCGGTAAAAGCGGTCAAACACACGCTCGCGCTGGTCTTGGGCAATCCCGGGGCCGTGATCGCGCACATCGAGCTGCACCTCGGTGCTGCTAGCGCGTACCGCCACCGTGACGTCACCGCAGTTCGGCGCGTAGCGCAAAGCGTTGTCAATCAGGTTATTTAAAACCTCGATGAGCAGCAGCTGCTGGCCACGAATCATCGCAGTTTCGTCATTGGCTTCAAAGCCTAAGTCGATGCCTTGCGCCAACGCCCGCGGCACCCACTGTTCGGTGACTTCTCGGGCGACTTTGGCGATTTGCAGGGGTACTAGTTGCAAGTGATCCTGGTTTTCAGCGCTGGCCATCAACAACAGCTGGTTAATTAAGCGGGTAGCGCGTGTGGTGCCGGCCACGATGTTGCGCAAGTTGGCCTCGGTCTCGGGGCTGTTGGCTGATTTCATCGCCAGATCGGCTTGCAGGCGCAAGGCCGCAAGCGGTGTTTTGAGTTGATGCGCGGCATCGGCGACGAAGCGCTGTTGTGCGGCAATGTTGCTTGACAAACGGCCAAGCAGCTCGTTCATGGCGGTCACAAGCGGGGTGATCTCAGCCGGTATGGCGTGGTCGTCAATGGCCGACAAGTCATCGGGGCGACGCGCGCGCAAGCGCCGCTGCAAGGCGTTAATCGGTGCGACCCCGCGCGACAGGCCAAACCAAATGAGCAAGACCGCAACCGGCAACACCAGAAACTGCGGAATGATTACCCCCTTGATAATGGTGTTGGCTAGCTCGACTCGGGTTTGGCGACTTTCGCCCACCACCAGCAGCACCGGGTCTTGTTGGCGCGCGCGCGGGTTGGTGACCAATTGATAGGCCAGTCGCACATCAAAGCCATCAATCGTTTGGTCGGTAAAGTAGGTCTGCCCAAGCCACAGCGAGTCGGGCAATTGGCGTGGGGTGGGTAAGTCCGCGTCGCCACCGAGTAAGGTGCCGGGTGCGGCTTGGTCGGTGGTGGCATTGACCCATTGCGCCTTCCAGAACACGCCGCCGCTGTCTTGATGACGCAATGCCGCAAGCGCCACGGGTCCTGGCGCGATGGTCGGTGCGCTGTGGCGCTCGTCAGACCACCGAACCTCTTGGCCCAGCACTGCCAGTGCAGTTTGTAACCCTTGGTCGTAGGGCGTATTGGCAATGCCCTGGGCGACGATATAGGTGATAGCGACACTCATGGGCCACAGCAAGAACAAGGGCGCGAGCATCCAGTCAAGGATTTCGCCCAAGAGGCTGCGCCGAGTGATTTTTTTGACTGGATGCGTGCCTTGCTCACCGATGCCCGCCTCAATGCCGCTTAGGCCTGAGCTCACGGTCGCGGCATCTGCCAGTGGGGTCAGGGCTTGCGACTTGGGGCGGGCCATGGCGAGTGCCTAGCGCGCCTCGGCGGTTTCAGGTACGTCGCGTTGCAAGCAGTAACCCAGACCTCGCACCGTGGCAATGCGCACGCCACTGGGTTCGAGCTTCTTGCGCAAGCGGTGAACGTAGACTTCGATGGCGTTGGAGCTGACTTCCTCGCCCCATTGGCATAGATGGTCGACGATCTGGTTTTTGTTGACCATGCGCCCGGCGCGGGTGAGCAAGATTTCAAGCAGGCTGACTTCGCGCGCTGACAAATCCAAGGGTTTATCGTCCACAAGCGCCACACGCCCGGTCTGGTCAAAGACCAAGCGGCCATGGCGCAACAGCGTACCCCCACCGCCGGCGCCGCGGCGCGTGAGCGCGCGCACCCGGGCTTCGAGCTCAGACAGCGCAAACGGTTTGGCCATGTAGTCGTCAGCACCGAGGTCAAGGCCCTTGACGCGTTGGTCAACCGAGTCAGCAGCCGTCAAAATCAAGACCGGCAGGTGCGAGTTCTGGGCGCGCAGGTTTTGTAGGACTTCAAGGCCCGAGAGCCGCGGCAGTCCCAAGTCCAGGATTAACAGATCGAATTCTTGCGAGCGCAGCACCGTATCGGCGGCCTGCCCATCGCGTACGGCATCCACGGCATAGCCACTTTGTCGCAGCGACTGGGTCAGTACGTCTGCGAGCATTTCGTCATCTTCAGCGATCAGAATTCTCATACAAGAACTGGGCCTGCGTGCTTATCGACGGCGCAATTCTTGCACAGCTGTTGCAAATTGCATACGGGGTCATCCCGCAAATGCATCAAAATATAGGGCAACAGACTTGATCTGATTGCCATACTGATTTTATATACAGTACTATGCAGTGTGATAATGCCAAGCATGCCGGGTCAAATTCGGGCGCTTGGCACCGAACTGACTCCAAGCGACAACTTTCTTAGCAAGGACGGATATGGACGACAAAGCAAGCAAGCAAGCCGCCTCAGATAAAGCCAAGGCCTTGGCTGCGGCGCTAGCGCAAATCGAAAAGCAGTTTGGCAAGGGTTCGGTGATGCGTTATGGCGACAATGAGGTCGAGCACGACATCCGGGTGGTGTCCACTGGGTCGTTGGGCTTGGATATCGCGCTTGGTGTGGGTGGGCTGCCGCGCGGGCGGGTCGTCGAAGTCTACGGTCCAGAGTCTTCAGGCAAGACCACGCTGACCTTGCAAGTGATTGCCGAGATGCAGAAAATTGGTGGCACTTGCGCCTTTATCGATGCCGAGCACGCACTCGATGTCCAGTACGCTTCGCGCTTGGGTGTGAATTTGACCGATCTGCTCATCTCACAGCCTGACACCGGTGAGCAGGCGCTCGAGATTGCCGATGCGCTGGTGCGCTCGGGCTCAGTCGATCTGATTGTGATTGATTCGGTGGCGGCCTTGACGCCGAAGGCCGAGATCGAAGGCGAGATGGGCGACTCCTTGCCCGGGCTGCAGGCCCGCTTGATGAGCCAAGCGTTGCGCAAGCTCACCGCGACCATCAAGCGCACCAATTGCATGGTGATTTTTATTAACCAGATCCGTATGAAGATTGGTGTGATGTTTGGCAGTCCGGAAACCACCACGGGCGGCAATGCCTTGAAGTTTTACTCCTCTGTGCGACTCGACATTCGGCGGATTGGCTCGATTAAAAAGGGTGACGAGGTGGTGGGTAACGAGACCCGCGTCAAGGTGGTCAAGAACAAGGTGGCTCCGCCTTTTAAACAAGCCGAATTTGACATCATGTACGGCGCAGGGATTTCGCGCGAGGGCGAGATTATTGACCTTGGCGTTAATGCCAATATTGTCGACAAAGCGGGTTCGTGGTTTAGCTACAACGGCAACCGCATCGGCCAAGGCAAAGACAATGTGCGCGAGTACCTGCGCGAGCACCCGGATATGGCCTTTGAGATTGAGAATCGGGTGCGCGAGCACTTTGGTGTCAAACCCCGTCAAGACAGCGTCACGGCCAGCCCAAGCCCAGTGATGACCGATGAGTCTGCGCAGTAAGAGCGAACCCTTATCGGCGCGCGCACTTAAAACCAGGGCGGTCGCTTGGCTTGCGACTCGCGAATATACGCGCGCCGAACTGGCGCAAAAGCTCTTGCGCTTGGCGCAAGCGCCCGAGGATGTGGAGCAGGTGCTTGACGATCTCGAGCGCCAGGGGTGGCAGTCCGACGCCCGTTTTGCGCAGTCTTTTAGCCATGTGAAAGCCACAAAGCAAGGCGCTGCCCTGATTGCCCAAGGGTTAAGGCGCAAGGGCGTTGACCCGAGTCTCATTGCCCGCACCCTTGATTCGCTCGGTGCCAGTGAGCTTGAGCGCGCGCGCGCGGTGTGGCGCAAAAAATTTGGCGCCATAGGCTTGGCAACAGACGCCAAAGAGCGCGCGCGCCAGGCGCGGTTTCTTGCCGGGCGAGGTTTTACTGGCGAGGTGATCTGGCAGGTGATAGGTCAACCCGATGAGGTGTCAGATTAGTGTCAGTGCGTGCGGGCACGAACGCGCTATACTCTTTGGCTTGAGCCCGTTTTTTTCCCGTTATGCCCCTACCAGCACCCGACTGCGCCAGAAAGCCCATGCACAACCGCATGATCAGCCTGCACTCGTTTGAGCGCGATGATGGGCTCTGGGAAATCGAGGCCGAGCTCATTGACACCAAGTCCTACGACTTCACCAAGCAGTCAGGCCAGACACATCACGCCGGTGTGCCGTTTCATCACATGCACCTGCGGGTGACGTTTGATAATGATTTTGTCATTCAAAAGGCGCAAGCGGCCTACGACGCCGCCCCGTATGGCGAGAACTGTGCCTGTATTGCCGCCGATTACACGCAAATGGCTGGCATGAGCCTGGTTAAACGGTTTCGCAACCAAGTGCGCGAGCGCTACGGGCGCATCGCAGGCTGTACTCACATGAACGAACTCGCGGGCTTGCTGCCCACAGTGGCCATGCAAACCATGGCTGCTAGACGACGTCGCGCCCAAGAACAAGCCAGCGGCACCACGCAACGGCCATTTCAGCTCGAAGGCTGTCATGCCTTGCGCTTAGACGGACCGGTGGTCAAGCAACAATACCCCCAATGGTATGCGCCCAGCCAGTTCAAGCGCATGACGCAAGGCGATGGATAAGGACCAAGGCTGGCGCTGGCATCAGGGCCAATTATTTTTGTAGTGCTAACCTCATTAACCAACTGACAGACGAACAGGGTTCTCATGAAAATTCACGAATATCAGGGCAAGGAGCTGCTGCGCAAGTATGGCGTCACCGTCCCCTACGGCGTCCCGGCTTTCAGCGTTCAGGAGGCGGTCAAGGCTGCAGAGCAGCTTGGCGGACCGGTCTGGGTCGTTAAGGCACAGATTCACGCTGGTGGGCGCGGCAAGGGCGGTGGCGTGAAGATCGCCAAGTCAATTGACGAGGTCCGTGAACTGGCCGATGAGATCCTGGGGATGCAGTTAGTGACACACCAAACCGGGCCCCAAGGCCAGAAGGTGCGCCGCTTGCTAGTCGAAGAGGGTGCTGACATCAAGAAGGAATACTACGTTGGCATCGTGACCGATCGTGCCACGCAACGCGTCTGTGTGATGGCGTCAAGCGAAGGCGGCATGGATGTCGAAGAGGTGGCGGCTAAAACCCCTGAAAAAATTCTCAAGGTGTTTGTCGATCCGGCCACAGGCTTGACTGAAGAACAGGCCCAAGAGCTTGCTTTGGGTATTGGTGTGCCTGAAGCCTCGGTGCCCAAGGCCGCAGGCGAGTTTCAAAAGCTTTATCAGGCCTACTGGGATACGGATGCGTCGCTTGCTGAAATCAATCCGTTGATTCTGACAGGCAGTGGCGACATCATTGCGCTTGATGCCAAATTCAACTTTGACAGCAACGCACTCTTTCGTCATCCCGAGATCGTGGCCTATCGCGACCTCGATGAAGAGGATCCGGCTGAAGTTGAGGCGAGCAAATATGACCTGGCCTACATCCAGCTAGAGGGCAACATTGGGTGCTTGGTCAACGGCGCGGGCTTGGCCATGGCGACCATGGATACGATTAAGCTCTTCGGTGGCGAGCCGGCTAATTTTCTTGATGTCGGTGGCGGTGCCACAGCCGAGAAGGTCACCGAGGCCTTCAAAATCATGCTTAAAAATGAAGACGTCAAAGCGATTTTGGTCAACATCTTCGGTGGCATTATGCGCTGTGATGTGATTGCTGAAGGCGTCATCACGGCTTGCAAGGCTGTGAACTTGAGCGTGCCGTTGGTGGTGCGCATGAAGGGCACCAACGAGGAGTTGGGCAAGCAAATGTTGGCCGATTCGGGCTTACCCATCATCAGTGCCGACACCATGGCTGACGCTGCGACCAAAGTGGTTGCAGCTGTCCGTTAAGCCCGCGACTCGAATTTGCCAAAGGATTACACATGTCAATTCTGATTAATAAAGACACCAAGGTCATCACGCAGGGCATCACTGGCAAGACCGGCCAGTTTCACACGCGCATGTCGCGCGAGTACGCCAACGGCCGCGAAGCGTTTGTCGCCGGGGTCAATCCCAAGCGTGCCGGTGAGGACTTTGAGGGCATTCCGATTTACGCCGACGTCAAAGCGGCCAAACAGGCCACTGGTGCGACCGTGTCGGTGATTTATGTGCCACCAGCCGGTGCGGCAGCGGCCATCATGGAAGCCGTAGAGGCTGAGCTCGATTTGGTGATCTGCATCACCGAGGGCATCCCTGTGCGTGACATGCTTGAGGTCAAGCACAAGATGGGCGCGGCTAACAGCAAAACCTTGTTGCTTGGTCCGAACTGCCCGGGCTTAATTACCCCGGACGAAATCAAGATCGGCATCATGCCGGGTCATATTCATCGCAAGGGTCGCATTGGGATTGTGAGCCGCTCCGGTACGCTGACCTATGAAGCCGTGGCACAGGTGACCGAACTTGGCTTAGGGCAATCGAGCGCGGTTGGCATTGGTGGGGACCCGATTAACGGTCTAAAGCACATTGATGTCTTGAAGATGTTTAACGACGATCCCGAGACCGATGCGGTCATCATGATTGGTGAGATCGGTGGTCCTGATGAAGTCGATGCGGCGCGTTGGGCCAAGGACCACATGCGCAAGCCCGTGGTTGGCTTTATTGCCGGGGTCACCGCGCCGGCAGGCAAGCGCATGGGCCACGCGGGTGCCTTGATTTCGGGCGGCGACGATACGGCCGATGCCAAGCTTGAAATCATGGAGGCTTGCGGCATGAAGACCACCCGTAACCCGTCAGAGATGGGGCAGTTATTAAAGTCTGTGTTGTAGGGCAGGCATCGACCTTGATACGGTCAACCCCGCTTCACCAAGGGCTTGTCTTTGATCGGACAGGCCCTTGGTTTTTAGAGATACCTAGCGCCCTTGGTATACGATGGCGCCAGATGTCCGATAAATGGTCACAAGCATGATTGAACTTCTTCAGGTCGCAGGC
>SKIZ01000093.1 GCA_007116135.1 Burkholderiaceae bacterium | reverse complement strand
GGGCCATACAGGGCGTAGCCGGCTGCGACCTGGGTGTGGCCAGGCTGCAGGAAGTCACGCTCTTCGATGTCGCGCCCCGAGGCATCTGCGGGTGCCTTGAGCACAGAAAAAATCGTGCCAATCGAGACGTTGACATCAATGTTCGATGAGCCATCAAGTGGATCAAACAAGAGCAGATACTCACCTTTGGGATAGCGGTTTGGGATTCGGTGAATCGTCTCCATTTCTTCTGAGGCCATGGCCGCCAGATGCCCGCCCCATTCGTTGGCTTCCAGTAGCACTTCGTTTGAAAGCACATCGAGCTTCTTTTGCACTTCGCCTTGCACGTTCTCTTGATCAAGGCTACCGAGTACGCCGCCAAGCGCGCCTTTGCTAACTGCGTGACTGATCGATTTACAGGCGCGCGAGACGATCTCGATGAGCAACCTGAGCTCGGCAGGCAGGGCTCGGTCAAGGCGTTGCTTCTCAACGAGGTATTGGGTCAGGGAGGTTCTTTTTTTGTTCATGGGTTGGCTCAAAAACACAAATCAAAAAGGGGTGGGCTGGGGCAGGCCGCGATGGGTAATGGCCGCCATCACAATGTAAGTGCTTTGCTGACGATTTCACGGGTGTTGCCAGATAGCTTGGGTGCGCCATTGACGGCCTCAAGCGCGGCTTGCATGCGGCTGCGCAAGGGCTCGACGTGGGCGCGCCAATGATCAAGTGTGCGCGCTAGGCGTGCAGCGACCTCGGGGTTGGCCTGATCGATACGCACCACATGCTCACGCCAGAACTCGTAGCCCGCGCCATCGGCGGCATGAAAACCCAACGGGTTGTTGATACAAAACTGAAACACCAAGGCGCGCAAACGGTTGGGGTTGCGGTAGACAAAAGCGGGGTGCTCAAGCAGTGTCTGAATCGTTTGAACCGTGGTGGTTGGGGCAGTGGCCTGAATCGCAAACCATTTGTCGATGACCAATGGGTCGCTCTCAAAGCGCTTGTAGAAGTCGGCCAATGTGTGGGCGACTTTCTCATCGGCCAGCGGGCACATCAAGAGCGCACGCAAGGCGCCGAGCCGATCGGTCATGTTGGTGGCCGCCTCGTATTGTGCGAGCGCCTGCGCCTTTGCCTCGTTGAGGCCGGCCTGACACAAGAGCGCCAAAGCCAGGTTGCGCTGCGCGCGCTTGCCAGCGGCAGTAGCTGAAGTATCAAAGGCGCCAGTGGCCACATGGCGATTCACACACGCCAAAAGCTGTGTCGATAGCGCTTGGGCAAGCGTCATTTCCAGTGCTTGTTTGGCCTTGGCCAAAGACAACGGATCCATGGCCGCCATCTGCTGCAAAAGATACTTGTCTGATGGCAGGCTCATTAGTCGCGTGACATAGGCTGCGTCTAGAGCGGTGTCGGCCAAGACGGCCTGGCAGACAGCGACAATTTGCGCCACGCGGGCGGCTTGGCGATCTGGTTTTGGTGTGGCGCTGGCTTGCTCGAGCAAGTAGCGTGTAAAGAGCAACTGCAAGGCCTCCCAGCGCGCCCAGGCGTCGCTGTCGTATTGGGCCAACTTAGCCAGAGCTTGGTCACTGTAATCGTAGTCAAGCGCAATCGGTGCGCTAAAGCCACGGTTTAATGAGAGCAAGTCACCTGGCTCAAGACCCGTTACTTGCCATTGCGCTTGGGCTTCGGTTAGAGCGAGCATCACGGTTTGACCGCTTTGCGTGACCGCGCCATCTGGGCCCATCACCGATAGGGTGCGCGCTGCGCCTTCGGGGCTCAATGCGCCGATGCGCAACGGAATATGAAAGGGTGCCTTAACCAAGCCTGCGGTCTTTTCTACGCCAACGGCCTCGCACGTCTGGGTCAGTGTGAGACTTGCGCTTTGTTTGTCGCCATTGGCATGCGCTAGGCTGACCTTCACACGCGGTGTGCCGGCCTGGCCATACCAGCGCTTGAAGGTTGCAAGGCTTGCTGACGGGTTTTCTTGGTGCCAGGCCGCTTCGAGCGCATCAACATAGTCATCGCAAGTCACAGCTTGGCCGTCGTGACGCTTGAAATACTCGCGCATGCCCGCCTGAAACGTCTCTTCGCCAAGCAAGGTGTGCATCATGCGAATGACTTCGGCACCTTTCTCATAGACGGTTGCGGTGTAGAAGTTACTGATCTCTTCGTAACTTTCTGGTCGGATGGGGTGCGCCATCGGTCCGGCGTCTTCAGGAAACTGGGCTGCACGCAACGTCGAGACATCGTCAATGCGCTTGACTGCCCGAGCACTTTGCGCGGCAGTCGCCGTCAAGCCCTCGGCGAGCATGTCGGCGGTGAACTCCTGATCGCGAAAGACCGTCAGACCTTCCTTTAGGCTTAATTCAAACCAGTCGCGGCAGGTCACCCGATTGCCCGTCCAGTTGTGGAAATATTCGTGGCCAATCACGGCCGCGATGGCCTGGTAGTTCGCGTCGGTTGCCGTCTGCGGGTCGGCAAGCACGTAGGCTGCGTTAAAGATGTTTAAGCCCTTGTTCTCCATGGCGCCCATGTTGAAGTCGCGCGCAGCCACAATCATGAAGCGATCAAGGTCAAGTTCAAGGCCAAAACGGCTTTCATCCCAACGCAGCGCTCGCACCAGTGACTGCATGGCCCATTCGGTACGTGCATAAGTGCCCGGGTCACTATAAATCTGCAGGGTCACCGGTTTGCCCGACCGGGTGGTGGTTGCCTCTTGGCGCAAGTCGAACTGGCCTGCCACCAGCGCAAAGAGGTAGCAAGGTTTGGGAAACGGGTCTTGCCAGCAGCACTCATGACGGCCATCGGCAAGCTCGGTTTGGCTCACCAGATTGCCATTGGCCAAAAGCACGGGGTAGTCAGCAGTGTGGCCACGCAAGCTCACGCGATAGACCGACATCACATCCGGGCGGTCGGCAAAGTAGGTGATGCGGCGAAACCCTTGGGCCTCGCACTGGGTAAAGAGGCTTTGACCCGAGACATATAAACCCATCAAGCTTGAGTTTTTGGCCGGATGGGTAATGGACTCGATCTCAATTTCGCAGCTTTGCGGCAGATTCAGTATCGTGAGGCTGCGATCATCGAGCACGAACTCGTCGCTTTTTGCTTGACGACCATCGATTTTTAGGCTGACTAGTTCAATATCCTCGCCATCGAGCCTAAGCGGCGTATGCGCGGCCGTGGCCGCGGCCCGGATCACGCTTAGCCGTGAATGCACGCGTGTGGCGTTCGGGTCAAGCTCAAAGGTCAGATCGACCGTTGGGATTTCAAAGGGGTAGGGCTGGTAATCGGCGCGGTAAACAGTCATAAGGTCGCAGGTGGTGCGTGAGAGACAAAAGCAGGCACAAAGCTCGGGGGCCAAGACACACGGTTGGCTCGAGATCGCGTTAAGTTGCCTCGATTTTAGACGCACTGTCCCATAAAAAACGGCAACCCGACATTTAAGTCGGGCTGCCGCTTACCGCAGCTGAGCTTTTGAGTCGCCTAGTTCTTTTGAATCAGAAAACTGTCGCGGCTTTGACCGCCCGCTTCAGCCTGGGTGACCCACCGCGGCGCTTTACCGCGGCCAGTCCAAGTCTCGCCGGTCTGGGGGTGACGATATTTGGGTGCCACTGGGCCACGAACACCGGCTCGCTTGGTCGCGACACGCGACTTGGTGCCCTTGCCAAAGGCTTGCAACAACTCTTCAGGGGTGATGTCGTATTCCTTCATCGACTTGATAATCGAACGAACCACCGGTTGACGCTTCTTGCTTTGCAGGGCTAGCGCCTGCTTTTTTAAGCGTTCGATTTCTTTTTCGATCTTGGCTTTCTGAATCGCATAGCTTTGTCGTGGCATTACATTTCCTTTTGATAAAGAGGTTGAACTGCTGGGCAGTTCAATTCAAGAAATTGGTGGCATTGATCAGGTTTAGCGCCGATTCATTTAGTTTTGGTAATAATCAGCATCGTGGTAACGCTTTTATGGTTGCTCAGGCCGTATCTATTGAGTTTCGTTGGCATCAGTATTTGAAAGTCAATCAGTTGCAAAAGCAGTTTCGTCGATTACCGGTGATTTTGTCGAGATTCCTGTCACATGTTCTGACCG
>SKIZ01000102.1 GCA_007116135.1 Burkholderiaceae bacterium | reverse complement strand
GATGGTTTCAGCATCCATGCCCTTTTCAAGCGCGGTCTGAACCATTGCCAGCGGGTTAGTTGGTGCCAGCGGCTGACTGCCGCCTTCGATCAGGTCTTGTTGCGTCATTGTGCTTCTCCCATTGTGATTGTATAGTTTAATTGACAGTGGTCGGGATTTCAACCAGTGCCGGCAAACAGGTCATGGTTATTCTGGTCGTATCTCTGGCCCTTCGCGGCCATGCGAACATTCTTGACCGCCTGCCTGTAATAGCTCTCCTTGAGTTCCGCGCCAATGGCCCGACGCCCAAGCAGCAACGGGCTGTAAACCTCGCTGCCGACGCCCATAAACGGCGTGAATACGTTCTCGCCGGGATTACTGAACAACTGAACGCAGCGGTCGATGACGTCGAGCTGCAACGGGTGAACGTGCTTTTCGTCGTCAGGATCGCGGCTTTCCTGATACGGCAACACGCGATTCAGTCGAATATCGTCCCACATGCAATCCGCGTACTGACGCCAGATCCAATGGCTAAAACGATTTTCGGTCTGCTTACCCTTCCATCCGCGCCACGGATTAAGCTCGCTGGGAATTTCACGCTCGCCTGCGTATTCCAGCATACCGACCGGGTGCGCTACCGGCACCGGGTTTGTGCCCCTCCGTCGGAAAGTAAGCAACTGGTCGCCAGCCGCAACACCGCAATCAATCGAGTCTTCACACAGTGAGGCGTGGGCCAGGTTTTTCTGCATCGTTCGCAGACGGACGGCCAGGGGCTCTTTCCAGATCATGCGGCGTCCAGTGAAATACCAACCCTCGCGCTCGTGGAGCCGGATAATATCGCCGGGGAAATCGATGTAACTGTCAGTTCCTGAATTGCTCCGGGGAACATCCATGCAATGAACGGCGGTCACACGGCCTGGCATGGTGATCCGGGCCAACTCACGGACGACGAAGGCGTAATGATCAAAGAATGAGTCGTAGTCGTCGCAATTAGACAGGTCGCGCTCGTTGCTACTGTAGTGGTACAGGCCCCCAAACGGGGGGGAGTAAATAGACAGGTGCATTGACGCATCGGGCAAGCCCTGCATTACCTCCACGCAATCGCCATTGTAGATTGCGTACTTATCGGTTACTTCTTCATGTTTTACAGCCATAACGGTACTCCCATTTTGTTTTCGTACTTGGTCACACGGTCAACGGACATGCCGTCTCTCATGTGCTCGATCAGCCGATCAAACATTTCGTCGGCCTGTTTCTGCTTGCGCTGCATGTTCTTCAATACGTCCCGCTGGCCTTCCGTGGTGATCAGGTCGGCCCGGACTTCACGCTTTTGGCCGAATCGCCAGAAGCGCCGGATTGATTGGTAATACTGCTCAAAGCTGTGCGACGGGAAATAGGTTGTGTGGTTGCAGTGTTGAAAGTTCAAACCCCATGCGCCGATCTTAGGCTTAGTGACCAGAACCCTCGCGCCGCCGTCCACAAATGACAATAACTTTTCTTCCTTGGCCTCATCGCTGTCGGAACCGGCAACCTGGATTGCGTCGGGTATCAGGGACTCCAGCAAATCGCCCTCTGCGTTGGTATGGCACCAGACAAGGGCGGGCTCACCCGTAGGGTTGACAAGATCGGCGGCTTTCTCGCAGCGTTCATGCATCGTGCGCTTGAGTTCTTCGCGCTGCTCTTTCAGTCCGACAGCGGGCAAGGCGAATAGCATCCCATCGGCAAGCTCTCGCGACTTTACTTCGTGCTGAGTCTCGATCAGTGGCGGCAAAACGAATCGGGCATCATCAAAGCCAAGGTCTGACGGCTTCCGAAGCGCCCGCGCCCATGAGCAAACCCAACGCCAGAACGGTTGTTCCGCGTGGCCCTTGAGCCGCCACTTTGCGACATTGCCACGGTAACGTCCGGTTGATGAGTTGTTCAGGTTGTTTTTGAAGAAACGGTTGAGCATGTCCATATGCCCAAGGTGCCCAAGCGCCTCGGATGATGTGCCAAGCTCGATATAGTCGTTTGGCGCGGCGGTGGCCGTGGCCAAGTGCCGATATTTCATCTTGCGCATGAATGACGTTATCTCGGCTTTGCGCTGGCCGTTAAAGTTTTTCAGGATGCTGGATTCGTCACACACGCAACCAACGAAGTCATCCGGGTCGAACAGGTGCAGGCTTTCGTAGTTAGTGATCGTAATCCCAGCTTTGGGCTTGCCGTCCTTTGACCGCTTCGCCTCGATACCGAACTTTTGGGCCTCGCGTTCCATCTGTGCCGTGACGGCCAGAAAGGTCAACAGCAAAACATTGCCGTTGGTTTTGCGGTGGACGTTCTCAGCCCATACCAATTCCATCGGGGATTTGCCCAAACCGCAATCAGCAAAACAAGCTGACCGGCCTGTGGTTATGCTCCAGTCCACTAGGTGCGCCTGGAAATCGAACAAGAAGTCTGGCATGAATACAGGCTCAAACCCGTTATTCATGGCAATCTGAGACTTCCGCTCAAGGAAATCAAAGTAACTCATTTTTGTGTTTCTCCCATTGTGGTCTGTCAATAATATGCGACATTGCCGACGATTACAATCCCTTCAGCAATTCTTCGCGCATCTTTTGGTCACGTCTTTTCCGGGCCTCGAATCGTTCCATCTGATCTTTGGCGCTTTGGGATTGCGGCTGCAATCGTTTCTTGCTCGACTCGCCAGCCGCGATTGCATAGCTTTTGCGGGAACGTCCCCAGTTTTCAGGGATGACGCTATCAGCGAAAAATCCTAGCTTTGCTTTGATCATGACTTCTCCTTGAGCCTTTTTTCTACGCACTCCCAAAGGAATTTACGATAGGTGTAGTAAGTCCGATCGCCAGGGTTCGGGTATCCGTGTTCCTTAGCCCACGGCCACAAGTCGTCATCCTCTTTTGGCACTTGCGCCCAAGGTTGCCGCCTGTTCAAGTCAGCAGGTAATTCCCAATCTTCCTCAAACCGGCAATCAGGGCCGACAAATGTGCGGGCCATCATGACGACTTCAGTGCCGACCTTGCCCGTAGCCTCACAAAATGCCGCGTATCGCTCCACGCCCTCCAGAATGTCCGCTGGGTCGTATCCATCGCGCAGCCTCATGTCAAATTGCTTATAGGCCGACCGTTTGGGGTTGCCGCCTGCCCGCTTGGGGTAAAGCCGCCAAAATTCCTCGAATGACGGTGGGTATTGGTTGCGAGCCTTTTGTATTAACGCTAATTGCATGAAACCTCCCATATCTGTTTAGGCATAGCACAAGCCGAACCCTTTGCCCGGCCTTTCGGCAGCCCTGCCGGTGGACATGGCAGGCGGACGGCGATGAATGTCTTATCAGGAATCCGTGACGTGGACCAGACGCTAGGGCAATTTGGGCCTTCCTGTTTCGGCTCTGCGGCTTCGCCTGCCTCGAGCGCCCCCGGCTTGTGAGTAAAGGGGCAACCGATTCGGTCGGTCAAGCCAGAATGCAAACTTGAGGGGCCGCACATTCCAAACGCACAGACTATCGGGCCTCGGCCGGCTTCGGCCTGCGGCATATTTCCTGGCTGCCGTCTGTGCGAAACTGCACACTTAGGGCGCAAAAAAAATAGCCGCTGGCTTCAGCGTGCGATTAACCGTGTGTCGTTTTGGCACATGTGTCAGGGTTGACACTGCAATGGCGGGGTGTGTTACAATCCTAGCCACTGTGGTTATTCGCGTCTCCATAGTGCCATCATCTCCCATGTTGGTCAAGCCCCGGATCTCGGTTCGGGGCTTTTTACTGTTCGCTGGCCTACATTGCTTGTTTCAGCAGATACGCGACAATCGCTTGCTGATACTCTCACGCTTCACCAAAGCCCGCGCCATGCTGTTGCACTGTCCCTGGCCGGCCTCCTTGGGCGTGTTCTTGCTCAGAGTGATGGCCCGTTTCAGCTTGGCATCTGCTGACCGCATATAGCTCTCAACCTGAGCGGCGTTTTCTGATGGGGTCAGAATCCGGTAGTTACTCCGGTCTGCCTTCAGGTACTTACCCTGCTTCAAAAGCTCCTTGCGGATCGCGTCAACGATGGCCAGCTCTTCCAGTTGTGCGGCCTCGAAGTCTTGTCGGGTGCCGACTTCAGGGCAGGAAATGCCAGCCAT
>SKIZ01000193.1 GCA_007116135.1 Burkholderiaceae bacterium | reverse complement strand
CCGGAAACAAATATCGTTTAATAGTGGCATTTGCTTATCGCATACAGACGGCATACATTAAATTTATTGGGACTCACTCGGAGTATGACAGGATAGATGCGCAGACTGTCGACCAGTCATTAGGCGCAAGGAGAGTTTGATGGAAATTCGTCCAATTCGCACCAAGAAAGATTATCGTGCGGCCTTGTCCGAGGTTTCCGTTTTGGTTGACCTTGACCCGTCGCCGCGTTCGCCAGAAGGTGAGCGGCTAGAGGTACTTGCAACGCTGGTGGAGGCATACGAACAAAAGCATTTCCCGATTGGGGCACCAGATCCGATCGAGGCAATTAAGTTCCGTATGGAGCAATCAGGCCTGTCCCCCAAAGATCTTGAACCCTACATTGGACAATCAAATCGAGTTTACGAAGTTCTTAATCGCAAGAGACCCCTGACATTGCGTATGATCCGAAATCTTCATCGCTGTCTCGGAATTCCAGCGCGGGTGCTGATCGCAGAGCCGTTAGCTTGAGCTGTGATTTGAATTGAGCTTGCTTGACGCTGTGACAGAAGTGGTCAAACGCCATGGTTAGGTATACGCGTGATGGGCCGCGCCACAGTATTTTCCGTCGGTTAGGTGACCGCCAGATTTCACGCAGTTACGCGGCGCCAGCAGCAGCGTGCTTGTTGATGCTCACACCTTGCCTAAAACCCAATTCACAACACGTGCCGTTCTAAGGCAGCGCGATTTCACTTTGCAACAATGCCAAGCGTGCGTGCGGCGGATTCACCTGTGAATAATAGCCATGCGTATATGCGATATCGGCCATGTAGCCAGCAGTCCAGTCACTCATAAAAGATATTTGTTGATGATGTGTCTGGCTTTGACTCTAGAGGCGAGCCGCAACATTGAATCAAGTGACTGATGCCTCGCGCCATGGCCGGGCGAGATTTGGCGGGCAAGCGTGGTCGCGCCCGACAGCGCCAGATATGAGGCAGAGCCACTAAATAAACCGGACTCCATACGCTGTGGGATTCGAAGCGCGAGCTAAACGCCACCAACAGAGCGCGCCCCAGGCATCCCAATTCATGTGATGCCTGGGGGAATGGCTAAGTCTGGTGATAGATTTGCGCGCCTTTCTTGACGAATTCGACCGCTTTTTCTTGCATGCCTTGCTCAAGCGCGGAAGTCTCGGACAACCCTTTTTTCTGGGCATACTCACGCACGTCTTGCGTAATCTTCATGCTGCAAAAGTGCGGTCCACACATAGAGCAAAAGTGCGCCACCTTCATCGAATCCTTGGGCAAGGTCTCATCGTGAAACTCCTTGGCGGTATCAGGATCGAGCCCAAGGTTGAATTGATCTTCCCAACGGAATTCGAATCGAGCTTTTGACAGTGCATTGTCACGTATGGCTGCACCAGGGTGGCCTTTGGCCAGATCAGCGGCGTGTGCGGCAATCTTGTAGGTGATGATGCCGTCTTTGACGTCTTTTTTGTTCGGCAGGCCTAGGTGCTCCTTGGGTGTCACATAGCAAAGCATGGCTGTGCCGTACCAGCCAATGAGTGCGGCACCAATGCCAGAGGTGATGTGGTCATAGCCCGGTGCGATGTCAGTGGTCAGCGGCCCGAGCGTATAAAAGGGTGCCTCGTGACAGTGTTCGAGTTGCAGGTCCATGTTCTCCTTGATCATGTGCATGGGCACGTGTCCGGGGCCTTCAATCATGACTTGCACGTCGTGCTTCCAAGCTATTTGCGTCAATTCACCGAGTGTCTTGAGTTCGGCAAACTGCGCCTCGTCGTTGGCGTCATAGATCGATCCGGGACGAAGGCCATCACCAAGCGAGAAGCTCACATCGTAGGCCTTCATGATCTCGCAGATGTCTTCAAAGTGCTCGTATAGAAAACTCTCTTTGTGATGTGCCAGACACCATTTGGCCATGATCGACCCGCCGCGCGAGACGATGCCTGTCATGCGGTCTGCTGTCATGGGGATAAAGGGCAGGCGCACACCGGCGTGGATGGTGAAGTAGTCAACGCCTTGCTCAGCTTGCTCAATTAGCGTGTCTCTAAAGATAGCCCAGGTCAGTTCCTCGGCTTTGCCGTTGACCTTCTCCAAGGCTTGATAGATTGGCACCGTCCCGATGGGCACAGGTGAGTTGCGGATAATCCATTCCCGCGTTTCGTGAATATGTTTGCCCGTTGACAGATCCATAACGGTGTCGCCACCCCAGCGGATCGCCCATGTCATCTTCTCTACTTCCTCGCCAATGCCTGAACTGACGGCTGAATTGCCGATATTGGCATTTATTTTGACCAGAAAGTTTCGGCCAATCGCCATCGGCTCAATTTCCGGGTGATTGATATTGGCCGGGATGATGGCGCGTCCGCGTGCGATTTCATCGCGCACAAATTCCGGTGTGATTTTGTTGGGCAATGAGGCCCCAAACGACTGCCCAGGGTGTTGACGTAGCAAGCGGTTAATCAGCTTGGCGCCATCAGGGCCGCTTTGGCGCACTGATTCGATGTACTGCTCGATGCGCAGATTCTCACGTATAGCGACAAACTCCATCTCTGGCGTGATGATGCCTTTGCGCGCATAGTGCATCTGACTGACATTGGCACCCGATTTGGCTCGGCGCGGTTGGCGTTTGAGCTCAAAGCGCATCGCCTGTAGCGCCGGGTCAGCCAAGCGCTCTTGACCGTACTGACTGGAGGGGCCCGTCAAGGTTTCGGTATCACCGCGCTGCTCGATCCAGGCGGTGCGCAAGGCGGGCAGGCCTTTGCGAATATCGATCGACACCTCAGGGTCGGTGTAGGGGCCGCTGGTGTCATAAATCGTCAAGGGCGGGTTGGTTTCGCCGCCAAACGAGGTCGATGTGTCTGACTGAGAGACTTCACGAAATGGCACACGAATATCAGCACGTGAGCCGACTTGATAAACCTTGCCTGATTTGGGCAGTGGCGCGACAGCGGCGGTGTCGACTTCGGCGGTTGCCGCTAAAAACTTGGGATTGGTATTCATTTGAAGCTCCAAAAAGTTGTTGGAGCCGAGTCGGAAGAAGCCCATTGGTGGTGGGACACGCTTCCAGCGTCGGCATTATCCGGACTGGTGCTAAGGGACTCTCTCAACCGGACCATGTGTTCCAGTACCCCTGCGTTGCTCGGTTAGTATAGGTGATGGCGCCTGATATGCAACATTAAAAAAAACTCACAAATCCGATCCGTCTCATGCTTCAAATCAATCCTGTCATTCGATTCCTCAGTACAGCCCGTGTGGTGGGTCTGATGGCTTTTTTGCTGCTGGCAACAGGCTGCGGTGCGATCTACGATGCGATCGTGCCGCCACCAGTTGATCATCGAACCGATATCGCCTTTTACTTTGCGCAAGACAGCTATGAGCAAGGATTGATCAGACGGGCTGGCCCGGGCGGTGCGCCCGTGCTCTACACCCAACAAAAGCCGATCTTGGAAGGCCAGGATATTGAGCAAGCGGTTCCCATGCGCGATGCAGCCGGTTACTTTTTCGTTGGCATCAAACTCAAGGACAGTGGCGCGCGCAAACTGGCTCAATCAACGCCGAGCATGCTCGGCAAGCAACTGGCGTTAGTCGTCAATGAGCGCCTGCTTGGTGCTGCGATTATCGATGACCCGATAGAGAAGGGCTTGTTTGCGATGGCCACGAGTGACCGCAATGCTGCCTTCGCGCTAGCCGACCTGTTGAATCCTTGAGCGTTTGATGCTGCAAGTCATTCGTCAGCTCAGAACGACCAGATTATCGCGGTGGATGAGTTCGGACTCAATCATCTCACCGAGTATTTGGGCGATCTGATGGCTTGGCTTGCCCATGATTCGTCGTGTGTCTGATGATGAGTAGTTGATCAGGCCGCGGGCGCATTCACGACCCTCTTGATCGATGCAGGCGACGAGATCGCCAGGCTCAAACATCCCTTGTACTTCGCGCACACCAACAGGCAAGAGGCTCTTGCCGTCTTGCGCCAGAGCTTTGACTGCACCAGCATCAAGAACCAGACGACCACGCAGGTGCAAATGATCTGCCATCCATTGCTTGCGGGCCGACCAAATGGGCTGGCTTGCCATGAGCGCCGTACCGATCGATTCGCCTGCTGCTAAGCGTGTGAGCACATCAGGCTCTCGACCTGATGCAATGATCGTGCTGGCGCCACTTTTAGCGGCGCGCTGAGCCGCTAAAACTTTGGTGAGCATCCCGCCTTTGCCGATTTGGCTGCCCGCCCCACCAGCCATGACTGCCAGCGAAGCATCGTTGGCTTGTGCTTGAGTGATGAGTTTGGCGCTTGGGTTGTGGCGTGGGTCTTGATCAAAAAGTCCAGCCTGATCGGTCAGGATGATCAGGGCATCGGCATCGACCAGATTAGCCACTAGCGCGCCTAGGGTGTCGTTGTCACCGACTTTGATTTCGTCTGTGGCCACCGTGTCGTTTTCATTGACAATTGGGACGATGCCCAAGCGCAACAGTGCGAGTAATGTCGATCGTGCATTTAGATAACGCAGCCGGTCGGCCATGTCTTCATGGGTTAGAAGAATCTGCGCTGTTTTTAGTCCGTGGCGAGCAAATGCGCTTTCATAGGCCTGGGCCAGGCCCATCTGCCCAACGGCTGCCGCGGCCTGGAGCTCGTGCATTTCAACTGGACGACGACGCCATCCAAGCCTAGCCATTCCTTCGGCAATCGCACCGCTTGAGACGAGCACAACCTCGCGACCGAGCTGGCGCAGTTGTGCGATTTGCCCGCACCACTGACCAACAGCATCTAGATCCAAGCCTTGCCCGTCGTTGGTTACAAGGCTAGAACCCACCTTGACCACCAATCGTTTACCGGCTTGAACCGATGAGCTGACCGGCGATGTCATGCGTCACCACCTCTGTTGGGGTCAAATCGCGGATCCTCAAACTCGGCAGTGCCGTCTTCGATGTCTTGAGCACGTTGTTCAATGGCTTTGCTTCGGTCAAGCGCATCTTGCAGGTCGTATATCAGTTGCTGGGTGCCATCACCTGTTAGAGCCGATATGCAGTGGACCGGGCCTGACCATTTGCTGAGCGCCAGAAATGCTTGACGAGCCTGCTCGGCATCTTGGACCATATCCAGCTTGTTCAGTACTAGCCAGCGCGGTTTGGCATAGAGCTCGGCGTCGTACTTCTCTAGTTCGCCCTCGATGGCTTGCATTTCATGCACGGCTGCTTCGATGCGATCCTCATCGGGGTTTAAGCTCGAGAGATCGACTAAGTGCAGTAGCACTCGGGTGCGACTTAAATGGCGCAAGAATAAATGACCCAAGCCCGCTCCTTCTGCGGCGCCTTCAATCAGCCCGGGAATGTCGGCCACGACAAAGCTCCTCGACGGTGAGGTGCGCACCACACCTAGATTGGGGTGCAAGGTGGTGAAGGGGTAGTCAGCCACTTTGGGACGGGCGTTGGAGATTTTGCTGATCAGGGTCGATTTGCCAGCGTTGGGCATGCCTAATAAGCCGACATCAGCAAGCACCTTGAGCTCTAGGCGCAGGCGCCGTTGCTCGCCTTCCTTGCCATGGGTGAACTGACGAGGCGCCCGGTTCACACTCGATTTGAAGTGAATGTTGCCGCGCCCGCCTTCACCGCCTTGAGCCAGTATGACGCTTTGATCATGCGAGTCGAGATCGAACAGTATTTCATCGGTCTCGGCATCATAGATGACAGTGCCAACGGGCATGCGCAGCACCACATCGTCGGCGCCCGCGCCGTATTGATCTGAGCCACGACCGTTCTCGCCGTTGCGCGCGACGTGTTTGCGTGCAAAGCGATAGTCCACCAGCGTGTTGATGTTGCGATCGGCAATGGCCACAATGCTGCCGCCACGTCCACCATCGCCGCCATCGGGGCCGCCTTTGGGGATGAATTTCTCACGTCTAAAGCTTGCTGAACCATTGCCGCCTTTGCCAGCAATGACTTCAATGGTTGCTTCGTCGACGAATTTCATGATTGACCTTTCAAACAAAAGCCCTGCCGAAAACGACAGGGCTTTGTCTGTCGCGCGGGGGCGAATTACTGCGCGATGATCGAAACGGTCGACTTGTTCAGATGACCTTTGACATCAAACTTTACCTTGCCTTCCTTTAGAGCAAACAAGGTATGGTCCTTGCCGATCCCTACGTTGGTGCCCGGGTGAAACTTGGTGCCACGTTGACGAACAATGATTGAGCCGGCTGCAATGAGCTGGCCGCCGTAGGCTTTGACGCCTAGGCGCTTAGATTCTGAATCGCGCCCGTTGCGGGTTGAGCCGCCGCCTTTTTTCTGTGCCATGATTAACTCCTGATTCCCTTTGCGCTCAAGCCGTAATCGACTCGATTCGGATTTCGGTATAGTTCTGACGATGTCCTTGACGCTTTTGATAATGCTTGCGACGGCGCATCTTAAAGATCTTGACCTTGTCGTGGCGTCCTTGCGCAAGAACCGTTGCCTTGACCACAGCACCGTCAACGAGTGGCGAACCGATTTTGATCTGCTCACCTTCGCCGACCGATAAAACCTGGTCTAGCTCAATTTCTTGCCCAATGTCTGCCGGTATCTGTTCTATTTTCAGTTTTTCGCCTGCGGCAATACGATACTGTTTGCCACCGGTTTTTATGACCGCGTACATGGGTTAACCTCTTAGTTTGAAAAATACATAGCTCGACTAAGCGCCGAGCCGAAGATAATACCCTTTAACCCATTGAAAGTCAAAAAGAATCCCCCGTGTCAAGCCAACTAGCCGAGTTGTTGTCTCCGATTGCCAACGATATGCAAGAGGTAAATCGCGTCATACGGCAGCGGCTCAATTCCGAGGTTGTCCTAATTAGGACGATCGGGGACTACATCATTGGTGCCGGTGGCAAGCGGTTGCGCCCGGCGCTTGTGCTGCTGATCGCTAAGAATTTGGGCTACTCGGGTGACAAGCAGGCGGTCATGGCGAGCGTTGTGGAGTTTATCCACACAGCGACTTTGTTACACGACGATGTGGTCGATGACTCGAGCATGCGCCGCGGCCAACGCACCGCTAACGCCATGTTTGGCAATCCTGCTAGCGTGCTCGTGGGTGACTACCTGTATTCGCGCGCGTTTGAGATGATGGTCGAGGTCAACAGCATGGAGATCATGCGGGTGATGGCCCAGGCGACTACCGTGATCTCCGAGGGTGAGGTGCTGCAGTTATTGAACGTCAATGATCCTGACGTGACCCAGGAGCGTTACCTGCAAGTGGTGCGATATAAAACAGCGAAGTTGTTCGAGGCCGCGGCGGTAGCCGGTGCCATCTTGGCGCAAGGCAGCAGCGCCCAACAAGCGGCAGCTGCGGCGTATGGGCGACATTTGGGTACAGCGTTTCAGCTCATTGATGATCTGCTTGACTACTCGGGCAACGCTGAGACCCTGGGCAAAACGGTTGGCGATGATTTGCGCGAAGGCAAGCCCACCTTGCCACTGCTGCGCGTACTTCAAGTGGGCACTGCCGAACAAAAGCGGGTTATTCGCCACGCCATTGAAACAGGCGAGGGCGACTTCATGGCTGTGGCCCACGCGATTCAGCAAACTGATGCCTTGGAGCACACCCGCAGCGCGGCTCAAGTCGAAATCGATGTGGCCGTTGATGCGCTAGCGGGCCTGCCAGACAACGAGATTCGCACGGTTTTGCAGAAGGTCGCTGGCTTGTCATTGAGTCGGGACAGCTAGCGCTCGCAGGTCTTGAAACCTGCTAGAATCATCATCTTTCTTGGTGTTAGTCAAGAAGCCCGAGACAGAGTCAACTGTCAAATCATGCCGACATCGGGGCGTAGCTCAGCCTGGTAGAGTACTGCGTTCGGGACGCAGGAGTCGGAGGTTCGAATCCTCTCGCCCCGACCAGTCACCAAAATCCTCCTCCAAGATTCTAAGGACCTAAAGCCTCGCTATACCGGGGCAGAAGTTTCTACTTGTCATTTACCTATTATCTTGTGTATTTCGATAATACAGTTTACAATTTGTAAATTAATTTTACATAATTTAATCTGTATGAAAGAATTTACTGTTCACACCGCGGAACACCTGTCAGCTTTGCTCCAAGGCTTTCGCAAGCAAGCTGGTTTGACCCAGTCAGACATGGCTAAGCGTCTCGGAATTACTCAACAAACACTGTCAGCTTTTGAGCGTAACGCAGACAAAGCCAGTGCAGACAGGTTGCTCGAGTACCTGAGTATTCTTGGTGTTGAATTGGTGCTGCGTCAATCGCAAGATAGAGAGCGTGCCGATTCCCGTCCAGAAGCTAATTGGTGAGTGTCATGGGCAGACGTTCTTACGCACAGGTTTTGTATCTCTGGATGAATGGAGAGTTTGTTGGCACTTGGACCTTGCGCCCCGCGGTGGGCGATGTGCTGCAGTATGACAGTGGGTGGGTAGATTCCCGGCACGCACGCGCGTTGTCATTGTCGTTGCCCTTTACGCCGGGCAACAAACCTCACCGTGGGATACTCGTCAGAAATTATTTCGAGAACCTGCTGCCAGATAGTCGTGACATCCGTGATCGAGTTGCCAGAAGGTTTCAACTCGGCTCGACAGATGCTTTTACCCTGCTGACCGAGGTAGGGCGGGATTGCGCGGGTGCGCTACAGATATTGCCTGACGCGAGTCTGCCTGAGGATGTCCGACGAGTGCGCGCCGAACCTTTAGGCGAGTCAGATGTTGCCAATATGTTGCGTCATATGGTGACCCCAGGGCAGTTTGATAAACAGTATGCAGATGAGTTTGAAGAGTTTCGACTCTCGATTGCCGGTGCCCAGGAAAAAACAGCACTTCTCTGGCTCAATGGTCAATGGTGCAAGCCACTTGGCTCAACACCGACTACACATATTTTGAAGTTGCCGCTTGGACTTGTTGGTAACTTGAGCTTCGACATGAGCATGTCAATAGAGAACGAATGGCTTTGCCTGGAGATTATGCGCGCCTATGGATTGCCTGTGCCTCTTGCACACCCACTACAGTTTGAAGATGTGAAGGTATTGGCGGTTGAGCGGTTCGACCGTGCATGGGCGCGGTCCGGCGAGGAAGAACCCTGGATCATGCGACTGCCTCAAGAGGATATGTGTCAGGCCACCGGCACGCCGCCTGGACTCAAATACGAATCAGATGGTGGCCCCGGCGTAAGAGCCATTATGAAGCTGTTGGCCACGTCACGCGAGCCAGAGCGCGATCGGCGTAACTTCTTTGAAGCCCAAGTTATTTATTGGATGCTAGGGGCAACCGATGGACATGCAAAAAACTTCAGTATCTTTTTGCAGGCTGGCGGCGCATACGAGATGACGCCTTTTTATGATGTCCTGTCTGCCTACCCAGTCATGGGTAAAGGACCTAATACGCTCTCACCCTACAAAGCCAAATTGGCGATGGCGGTCCGGTCGAAAAACCCGCACTGGGTAATGCCTGATATTCGCAGACGGCACTGGCTGCAGATGGGTAAGGAGCATGGCGTCGTTGGTTCGGATGGGCAGCCTGTGGATGCAATCCTAGATGATTTGGCGAATCGAGCGCGTGATGTGATCGATGCGGTTAAAGCCAAACTGCCCGAGAGTTTTCCGCGGTCGGTATCTGAGCCAATATTTGATGGCTTGGTTGCTACAGCTGATCGATTGGTAGCAGGTTAACAAGCACTGCCGAACTCTACGGCTGCCATTTGCGCCTGATGGAACTGGTTTAGTGACGCTAGTCCGGTTATTTAAGAGTGCTGAATTCGGGACGCAGGAGTCGGAGGGTAGAACCCTCTCGCGCCGACCACAAAAATCAAGATCATAAAAAGATGGTTGTGATTTTTGTAGTAGAGCGTATCCTGAACTTCAAATAGACGATATAACACTCTCCTATCCGTTGATTTTTCGCCTTTGCACGGGTGCGCAATGAGGTGTACCGGCCCGCAGTATCCGGACACGGCTTTGCAACTTAGGTGGCCTCCTTGGCGAAGTAAGCCAAGCAAGCCTGTCGGGCTGATTGTGTTCACTTCAATCCATAACAACAAGGCAAATCGTATGAAGCTAGCAAATTCGCAGCAACCAGAATTCGCACAAACCCGCAGGGCCCGCCTAGGGCTAGTGGTAGTGGCCTCTTTGGTGGTGGCCGGCTGCGCCACAGGGACAAAAAACCTGGATCCGCAGCTTCAGTCAGGTTATCTAGACGGTTACAACCGTTTGCAACCCATTGAAAGCGGTCAAGAGGGCGTTTCGATTTATCGTTATAGAAACCCCGATGTTGATTTCAGCCGGTACAACGCGGTCATCATTGAACCGGTGGTGATTTATCAGACCGCTGACGCATCTGCCGACGGATTGAGCGAGCAAAATTTATACAAAGTACGCCAGCGGATTACCGATAGCATCCGTGCCGACGTCGCCAAACGCGCCAAGGTCGTGACTGAACCTGGGCACGGGGTGGCCGATGTGAGGATCGCAATTACCGGTGCTAAAACATCAGGTGATGGTTTCAGGCCGACCGATTTGATTCCTGTGAAGGCCGTATTGAATTTGGCGAGCAAGGCCACGGGCTTGGACTCGAAAAACGCCATGCTTGTGGTCGAAGCTAAAGTCAACGACAGTCAATCGGGCACGCTAATTGGTCAGGCTTTGTATACGGTCTCGGGAGAGTCCTTCCGTTTGGCGTCGTCTTCGGTTGAAGCTTTTGAGAAGCTAGCTGACAAATGGGTCAAAACAGCGTTGCATTTGGCAGCGGGTCGTCAGCCATAGTTAGTGCGCCACTCTAATTTGGTTTGACCTAACAAGGGCAGCTCATGCTGCCCTTGTTAGGTCGCGATAAGGATCATTTTTTAGAAGCAGACCAATGTTTTGTGGACTTTGGTTGCGGCGATCAAAAAAGCCGGTTGATACTGAGCTTGATCGACTGCGTGGTTGACGTGCCCGTACTAGCACCAATCAATGACCCACTGAATGTGTTGGGCGACGCAGGGTTGTTAAAGGTCGAGAAATATTGATTTGTCTTGTTCTGTGTCATGCTGTAGGAATAGCTAAAGTCCAGAAACCATGACTTGTCGATAAAGTACGTGCCGCCGAGCATCAGCGTCGCCCCCCAGACCCATTGCGTACTGGAAAAACTCTGAGGCGTGCCGGATATATCGGTTCGGACCCCATTTATGTCTGCAAACCCAACTAGGTCATTGATCTTGGTGTTGACCTGCGACAATGTTGGGCCCGCACCAAGATAAATCGTACCTTTCTCAAATGCCTGTCCCAAGTACGGAATAAGAGCGAACTGATGGTTGACTGTCTTTTGATATGAGCGCGCAATGGCATTGCCGGTAAAAGGCGTACCGTTTGAGAAGGTGCCAAACTGTGGGATGCGAATCAGGTCATTGGTTGCCGTGCTGTTGCCTAGGTAGTCATACGTCAATTTCACACCCCACAAGTACTCCGAATTTCGAAACTTCTCGAAGTACCCAAGCTGAAGGCTTGGCGAAAGGCCGGAGACCGTATCTAGACCGATACCCACAGGCGGCCCGCCCGCCGAGCCGGAAGACACCAAGGCACCCGTTGCGGTATTGGTGACTGTCGAGATGCCTGTGGCTTCAAGCTCTTGCCCGCGGAATTTCGTTGCGTTCAAACCAAACCCCAGTCCGATGTGGGTGCCGGAGTTCGGCACTAGTGATGTGGTCGTTTGTGCTTGCGCTGCAGTCCCGAGTCCCAGGCATGTGACAATCGGCAACGCCCAAGCAATGAGTTTGGTTTTCAAAATGTGCTCCAGGATTTGGCTGTTCAATAGGATGGGCGGCAATCGTGCGATATTGTGTTTATTTGCGCCTGTGCGAGTATATGTCTGAAACTCACAGATCGGTTGTGAATGTTACATATGGACGCATGAAGGCGAGTCTCGTTTAGTCAATGGATAGCGACAAGGGCTCTTGAATGTCCCAGTTTCAGCGATACATCGGAATCGACTATTCCGGCGCCCAGACACCCTTTAGTAGTTTGAAGGGCCTGCGCGTATACCAGGCCAGTGCCCATGCGGCTGCGAAAGAGGTGTTGCCCCCGCCAAGCCCACGCAAGCACTGGACGCGACATGGGATTGCCTTGTGGCTACTGCAGCAGCTAGCTGATGATATACCCACGATTGTTGGTATCGATCACGGCTTTTCTTTTCCGGTGAGGTATTTCGAGGCGCACGGCTTGCCCATGAACTGGGATGCGTTTCTCCTTGACTTTACGGACCATTGGCCGACACATGACGGCATTTATGTGGACTTTGTGCGCAACGGGTCTGTTGGTCATGGAGCACTACGACAAGGTCAGGCTCGCTGGCGGCGAGAGTGTGAGATACGCTGTCGGGCTAAGTCAGTATTTCATTTTGATGTGCAGGGATCAGTGGCCAAGTCCACTCATGCCGGGATTCCGTGGTTGCTTTTTTTGCGCGGACAGTTAGGGGCTGTGCACTTTTGGCCGTTCGATGGTTGGCGGATTCCGGTTGGGCGGTCGGTGGTGCTCGAAGCTTATCCGGCGCTGTACAAACGCAGTTATGCGCCTGAGGATAGAACGCCGGATCAGCATGATGCGTTCAGTGTCGCGAGCTGGTTGCGAGACGCAGACGATGATGGACGACTGCAGGTTGCTTTGCAGCCAAATCTGCAGCCATCGTTGCTTGAGCAGGCAAGGGTTGAAGGTTGGGTTCTGGGTGTTGAGTAAGTGCAGTACTTTGCCCCGCTATTAAAAAGCTGATAATTTCCACCCCTAATTCACAGGGCCCGGTTTTACCGCGGTCGTATGACCATGGCCCGCGCCTTGCTCGCCCGAGGCAGTATTTCTGGCGAGGTGTCTGTATGCCCCCGGCCTCAGTCAATAATCGTCACGCATCTGGTGATAGACACAATTGCAGACCTTGGTGCGGCACTCGATCAAATAGAGGGTTGGATCAGCGAGGGTCGACGCCCCTGAGCAAAGCGATATGCTCACAAGTAGTGAGGGGTCGAGTTCATACAGCATGCATTGAGCTGGCGTGATCACCAAGGTAAGTCGAGTGTGTTGATTACCGAGGGTGCAAGGGGTTCACTTGAGTCAGCTGAGTCAGCTGACTCTTTTTTACGCTGAAAGACCGTGATGACCGTTGCATTGAAACGGTTTGTCCTCGATGCAACGAACCAAATTGCTGTCAATGGCGTGTAAAAATGCATAACTGCCGTTAAACCCCACAGCCCACTAGAGGACTTGATCATGGATGTTAAGGCCACCATCACACGACACCCGAGCCAGGGGCGATCTTTGCCATTGGTGTGCGATTCGCCGCACAGCGGTATCACATACCCTGCCGATTTCGCGTATGAGGTGCCTTTTGCATTGCTGCGACAGGGAGAAGACACCGATGTCGATGAGCTTTGGGCGCATGTGCCTGAGGTGGGTGGTACGTTGATCAGCGCCACCTTTCCAAGGACCTACATCGACCCAAACCGGGCCATTGATGACATTGATCCCGAGATGCTCGATGGTCAGTGGCATGAACCGCTGAACCCTTCGGAGAAGTCTAGGTTGGGTTACGGTCTCATCTGGCAAAAGATGGATCAGAGCAATCCGATATACACAGGCAGGATTGCTGTCAAAGATGCCCTGCACCGGATACAGCATTACTGGCAACCTTATCGAGACGCGCTGAATCAGGCATTCGATCAATCACGCACAACGTTCGGGGGGGTGTGGCACTTGAATCTGCATTCCATGCCGGATAACGCGTACGAGCGTCTTGGGCTCGGTAAGGATCGTCAGTTGGCCGACTTTGTCTTGGGCGACAGAGATGGCACCACGTGTGAACCCGGGTTTATCGACATCGTTGAGCAAAGTTTAAAAAGGCATGGGTATACCGTGGCGCGCAATGACCCTTACAAGGGCGTTGCCGTCTTGGCTGACTTGGGGCAGCCCTCACTCAATCAGCACAGCCTGCAAGTCGAGGTCCGTCGTCCCCTCTATATGAACGAGCGTACTCGAGAGCGATCAGACAATTTCGTCGTGTTACAGAAACACCTGTCTGCTGTGATCGAAGAGGTCGCGGCCTATGTGGGTGATAGGACTAGGCGATCGTAAGCTGAAGTAGTGTCGATTTGATCTGACATACGGACCCTGCACACCGGGATACCGTCAGATCAAGTCGCGGCTACTACACATTAGAAACCTCGCCATTGTTCAAGCGGCAGGCCTTCTTTGTCGACCGTTTCGTTGTACGCTGCGATAAACTTGGCATGGTCGACTTTCCAGCGTCGTCGCCGCTCACCTCGTACAGTTTCACGAAGATGCGAATCACAAACTTCCGAGATGTTAATGCCAAGTTCTTTGGCAGCACTCAGTAGATCTTTGCTGGTGCTCAGATTTACTGCGCGCTTGCCTGCTACATTGGCACGACTACTTCTATTGATTTGCAAATCAGTCATGAGCTCGCCTATGCGCATAATTTTATGCTCGCAGTCTAATGCGCATGAGTCGTCCAGTCTACGTCTTGCTTCAATAGGCTGGATATGGATTTTGACGTAGTGGCAACGCGCGAAGAGTTGGCCCCCAAACGACGAAGCCCCAGCGCATTCACGCTGGGGCTTCAAACCTTGGTGGTCCAAAAGAAACAATTTCGATACTTGTCTTACTTGGAT
>SKIZ01000154.1 GCA_007116135.1 Burkholderiaceae bacterium | reverse complement strand
CGGTTTCGCTCGGTGTCAGTGTGCAAATCGGCCAAGCCAGTGAGTTCTCGCTGGTCTATGCCGGGGCTTTTGGTTCGGGCAATCAGTCCCAGTCAGTCCAGGCGCAATTGCAGTGGCGGTTCTGAGGTGCCAGAATAGGATTTAAGTCAATGCCGACCAAGGAGCCGTGTCATGAGCACTGAGAGCTGGAAAACCGCCTACAGGTCTTTTTATTACGAGCAGGCCCCACTACCGCAAGACCCGGTGTTGTTGGCGGCAAAGACCGCGCTGCTGGTCATCGATGTGCAGAATGTCTATCTGGTGCAGCCCGAAGACCCCCAAGAGCGCGACCGCTGGCAAGGCTTTATCGACCGGATGCATCAAACCGTCATTCCCAACATTGAACGGCTTATCCAGAGGTGCCGTGGTGAATCGATCAATGTCTTGTATGCGCGTATTGCATGCCAGACATCGGACGGCCGAGAACGCTCTTTGTCACAAAAGAAACCGGGATTTAACAATCTACTGCTGCCCAAAGATCAGTGGCAAAGCCAGATCGTGCCTGAGTTGGCACCACAAGACGATGACATTGAGGTTTTAAAGACCACCGATAGTGCGCTAACTGGCACCAACTTGCGGCTGATTTTGCACAACATGGGTATTGAGCATGTGATTTGCACGGGGATCTTTACCGATCAGTGTGTCTCAAGCACGGTGCGAAGTCTGGCCGATGAGAGTTTTGATGTGGTGCTTTGCCACGATGCGTGCGCTGCAGCCACCGATGCCTTGCATGAGCATGAGTTGCGGGTTCTGAACTGGATTTACTGCCAGGTGGCCAGCACCGATGAGACCCTGTCGTTCATCAAATAGGTCAGCGGCTCAGGATCATGGCATGGCGAGCGCTTACACTGTCGCATCATGATCTCAAAACTAGGCAGTTTGACCAGCTGGTGGCGCAACTATCGGGTTTTTGCACGTTACCGAACCCAATGGCTTTTTGCGCTGTTATTCCTATTGCTTGCGGCAATCGCCACGCTGGCGTTGCCCTTGGCCGTGCGCGGCTTAATTGATGCCGGTCTATCGAACCCGGAGTTGAACCGCCAGTTTCTGGTCTTGTTGGCCATTGCCGTGGTGCTGGCCTTGATGACAGCTGCGCGCTTTTACATGATGTCCTGGCTTGGCGAGCGCGTGGTCGCTGATATGCGCGAGCAAGTCTTTGCAAATGTCTTGCGCCAAAGCCCGGCCTACTTTGAGACCTTGCAAACCGGTGAGGTGCTGTCACGATTAACCAGCGACACGACATTGGTTCAAACATTGGTGGGCTCGAGCATCTCAATTGCGTTGCGCAGCCTCGTGATGCTCATTGGCGCCATGGCAATGATGCTCATCACCAGCGCCTGGTTGGCGGGCTTGATGATTGGCTTGCTGTTAGTGGTGGTTTTGCCGCTATGGGCGCTTGGGCGCTACGTACGCAGGCTCTCGCGCGCCAGCCAAGACAAAGTGGCAGACACCAGTGCCATGGCAGGTGAAATTCTGAATGCGGTGACAACTGTGCAGGCCTTTGTGCGTGAGCCCTATGAGATGGGCCGATACAACAGGGCCGTGCAGGCAGCTTTTGAACAAGCCAAGAAACGCACGGCCTTGCGCTCAGCGCTAACTGCAGTCACCATCATCATGGCCTTCAGTGTGGTGGTGTTCGTGCTGTGGCTCGGGGCCCGGCAGGTCAGCGCCGGTGTCATGACTGTTGGTGACTTGACCCAGTTTGTGCTCTATGCGGTATTGATTGCCGGCTCGATTGGCGCGTTGTCAGAGACATGGGGAGATTTACAGCGAGCAGCCGGTGCAACTGAACGATTGGTTGAGTTGATGCAAGCCGCGCCGGCGATTGATCCCGGCACCACTGAGTCGACCTTCGTGACACTTCAGACCGGGTTGGATCGAGCCGCCAGCCAAGCATCGCCGGCGCTGTCGTTTGAAGATATCCGGTTTGCCTACCCATCGCAGCCCGAGCGACCCACGCTCGATGCACTGAGCTTCTCGGTGCCGACTGGCGCGCGCTATGCCTTGGTGGGCCCTTCGGGTGCCGGTAAAAGTACGCTTTTTGCTTTGTTGTTGCGGTTTTATCAACCCGATGGCGGCCAGATCAACGTGTTTGGCAAGGACATTGCAAGCCTGCCATTGGCGCAGTTGCGTGGGCTAATTGGGGTAGTGGCCCAGGAGCCTGTGATTTTTGCAGCCAGTGCCATGGACAATATTCGCTATGGTCGCCTAGAGGCTACTGATCAAGAGGTGATTGCTGCGGCCAAGACCGCTTATGCGCACGAGTTTATTGAGGCATTACCCAAGGGCTACAACAGCTTTTTGGGTGAGCGCGGGGTTCGCCTCTCGGGCGGCCAAAAGCAACGCATTTCGATTGCTCGCGCAATCCTTAAGAACCCCCCGATCCTGTTGCTTGATGAGGCCACCAGCGCGCTTGACGCCGAGTCTGAGCGCCAGGTGCAACAAGCGTTAGAAGCGGTGCTGCCTGGGCGGACTTCGCTGACGATTGCGCATCGGCTGGCCACGGTCTTGCGCGCTGATCAAATTCTCGTGCTGCAAGACGGCCACCTTCTCGAACAAGGCCAACATCAGGCGCTTATGGCCCAAGGTGGACTGTATGCCCGACTGGCCAAGTTGCAGTTCGCTTAAAACAGCCACTGCCCCTCAAAAGCACTAGTGCCTCAGAAATTGAGACACCCTTGTCGCACCTGCTGATACACCCACCCTCCTAAAGTGAGCTTGATGCTGCTAATAGCGGCCTTTGACTCAAGGACAAGGTGGGTTGATATGAAAAAAATCTTGGCAGTGGGATCCGTTGTTGTTTTAGTGGGCTGTGGTGGCGGCGGTGGCGGCAGTGGTGGCGGATCGAATGCAGGTGTCGATGCATTTACCAGTTGGGCTGCCATCGCACCGAATTCCACGGTTCGCGTCTCAGGTAGTTCACAGGAAATTTCCTACACCGCCGATGCTGCGTCTGACCGTGTCACCAGCGCCAGTGAGGTCAGTCCAAACCGCACCGGGGCAAGCTATGAAGCCTCATATGGCGCCGATGGTTTTGTGACGGCGATTGATGTGCGTTCGGCGCAGGGCACAAATATTTCCTGGGATACCGCGCGAGGTGACACGATTGTGCGACTCGATTCAGGGCCCTATGCCGGCTTGAATGTGGCGCTCAGTCAAGACGATGGCGCGCGCGCGGCGATCTCAGCCGAACCGCTTTTGAATGGCTGGAACTACCAGTCATTCGGTGTCTGGATTACCGGCCGTGGTCAAGGGTCAGGCACCGCTGGTGTGATCAGTGTAGGCAGCACCACGCCGGCGAACGCTGTGCCACAAGTCGGTCGTGCCACCTATGTCGGCAGTGCAGGCGGCCTGTATCTTGGTCCAACAGGTGAGTACGCGCTGACGGCGGCCAACATGAGTGCACAAGTCAATTTTGGTGCTCGCACGGTTGACTTTCAGACGCGCAACACAGTCGCGGCCACCCCTGACATGATCGGCGCTTCCATTACACCGGTGGCCGCTGGCGCACTTGATGTGGCGGGTCGCTTGACTTACGCCGCCGGCAGCAACCGTTTCACCGGCCCAGTGACATCCGTCAGTAGTAGTGACGGCACACCGATGACGGGCACGGCTGTGGGCCAGTTCTATGGACCGAATGCCAATGAAATTGGTGGGACTTTCAATGTCAATGGCGCGGGCATGGAAGGGTATGTCTCGGGCTTCGGTGGCCGTCGCTAGGAGGGCAGCATGAGACAAATTCTGGTGGTTGCACTCAGTATGGGGCTTGCGGCTTGCGGCTCTGGTGGTGGTTCGGGCGCAGGCGGCGGTGGCGGTGGCGGTGGCGGCGGTGGCGGTAGCGGCGCTTCTATCCAAACGGTTCCGTTTACCTCGTGGAATGACTTGCAAGCGAACACTGAAATTGTGGCGCCAGCGATTTCCATAGAAGCCACGTACACCGAGAGCCTAGCCGAGCAGGTCACCTCGGTTAGCTCTTTTGTTAATTACTCGGGCATTGAATTCCGTGAAACGTTTGATTCCGATCGATCGGTGACGCGCGCAAGTGTGACCACGGGAGATGGTGATCGGTTGGTTTTTGACCGATCCCAAGGCGCG
>SKIZ01000132.1 GCA_007116135.1 Burkholderiaceae bacterium | reverse complement strand
CCCAGATACATCACCATGACCCGGTCAGAAATAAAGCGCACCACGTTCAAGTCGTGGCTGATAAAGACATAGGTCAGGCCAAACTCATCCTTTAAGTCCAGCAACAAATTGAGCACTTGTGCCTCAACAGACTTATCGAGCGCCGAGACGGCCTCATCGAGCACGATCAAGCGCGGCTGCAAGGCGAGCGCACGCGCAATGTTGATGCGCTGGCGCTGCCCGCCTGAGAGTTCATGCGGATAGCGCTCGGCAAAGCGACGCGGCTCAAGCCCCACTTTATTCAGTAATGCACGGGCCCGATCGATCGCATCACGTCGGCTGACCCCATGGACTTGCGGCGCAAACGCAATCGAGTCTTCGATGGTCAAGCGAGGATTCAGCGAGGCGTAACTGTCTTGAAACACCATTTGAGCTTGGCGCCGAAACGCCTTTAAGGGCAAGTCAGAACTGCCGACTGACATCCCATCAAAAATGATCTCACCACTGTTGCGATCAATTAAGTTCATCAACAGCCGTGCGGTGGTGGACTTGCCGCAACCCGACTCACCCACCACGCTTAGGGTCTCGCCCTTAAATACATCGAAACTCACGCCATCGACTGCGCGCACCACACCTTGACTGCGTCCGATCAAGTCTTTACCAAGCGAGAAGTGCTTGACCAGATTCCTGACGCTTAAAAGAGGCTGCGCGGGCCCGCCAAGATCCTTTGTTACATCCAAGTCATCCATTAGTCTTTAATCTCCATGGCGCTGCGCAGTCCATCGGAAAGCATGTTGAAGGCAATCGAGGTCATGAAAATCATGATTCCCGGTAAGGCCGCTAGCCACGGCTGCACGTAGATGGCTGTGCGCAGCGTGTTGAGCATCAAGCCCCACTCAGGCTCGGGCGGGCGCACACCGAGACCCAGAAAGCTCAAACCAGAGGCCAGAATCATCGACACCGCGATCAGGCTCGTGGCATAAACAAAGATGGGTCCAAGCACATTGCCAAGCACATGCACACGAACGATCGTCCAAGCATGCGCGCCCGAGGCCCGAGCGGCTTCGACAAAGTCACGCCCGCGAATCTGTGTGGTCACACTCTCGGCCACGCGCGCAATGGGTGGTATGAAGACGATGGTCAGCGAAATCAATGAATTGGTGATACCGGCACCAAGCACCCCGGACAGCGCAATGGCCAGCAACACCGAGGGAAACGCGTAGAACACGTCGATCGTGCGCATGATGATGCTATTGACCCAGCCACCGGTGTAGCCGGCAATAATGCCAATCGTCGACCCCACAAAGAAAGCCACGATCACAGGCGTGATGCCCATAAAGAGTGACAAGCGTGCTCCTACGATCAAGCGACTGAGCATGTCTCTGCCAAGCTCATCGGTGCCTAGCCAGTGCCCATCAAAACCGATAGGCCGCAGACGTCGCATGATCGAGCCCTGATACGGGTCGTGCGGTGCAACCCACTGCCCAAAGACGGCCAAAAACAGCAAGAACAAAATCACCAATGCCGCAAATACAGCGACTCGATCGCGCAAGAACCGACGCCCCACGTTCTCCCAATAGCCAGCTGAGCGCTCAAAAGGGATCTCTGGCACCTTGTTCTTGTCTACCGTGATGTTCAACATATTCACAATCAGTTACCTTCCGATGCAAGAACGTTAGCCACGGGCAATACGCGGATCGAGCAGCGTCTGCATGACATCGACCAACAGGTTCAAGACGACAAAGAATGTCGCAAGCACCAGGATCGTTCCTTGCAAAAGCGGCAAATCGCGCTGAAAGATTGCAGAGTTCAGCAAAAACCCCGTTCCCGGCCAAGAAAACACGGTTTCAATGAGGATGGAGCCACCAAGCAAATAGCCCAACTGCAGACCCATCACCGCCAGTGCGGTGGGCGCGGCGTTTTTGACGACGTGCAAGAAAATCCCCACATCAGTCAGACCCTTGGCTCGCAGACCCACAATGAACTCTTGCGCTAGGATTTCGGCGACCAGGGCGCGAACGGTGCGCGCAATAATCCCCATTGGGATCACACTCATGGTGACCGCTGGCAAAATTAGGAACTTGATGTGAGCCCAGTCCCAGGCCCAGTCGCCCGAGCCGCCAGGCCCTGCACCGCTTGCCGGCAACCACATGAGCGTGGCGCTAAAGATAATGACAAGCACCATGCCAAGCCAGTAGTGCGGCACACTGACACCGAGCACCGAAGTCGCCGAGGCGGCCTTGTCGATCCACGAATTCTGAAAGTAGCCCGCTACAAAGCCAAACAGACTGCCGAAAACGAAACCAATGATGGTCGCCACCATGGCAAGACGCAATGTATTGACAACCGCTTTGCCCACTTCTTGGGCCACTGGTCGACCGGTGGCAATTGAGGTGCCTAAATCGCCTTGCACCGCACGCCAAACCCAGGAGAAAAACTGCTCGGGCAGCGAGCGGTTAAAGCCGTAGAGCTCCATGAGCTGATTTTGCAAATCAACTGAAGCGTCAGCCGGCAGAATCGACACCAGCGGGTCACCCGGTGCCAGATGCACCAGGCCAAAGCACACCAGCGCCACACCCAGCATGATCGGTATTGTGTAGAGGATTCGCCTGACTAAAAACGTGAACATGCATCCAACCTTTAAAACAGCCCAGGAAAGGCGAAGGGATGAATCATCACCCCCTCGCTCTCAAAGCTCAGCGGCCTTTACTTCACCGACATCGGCGCAATATCGATAAACCAGCTGCGCGGCTGAACCACCCCTTGGACGTTTGGACTCATGGCACGTGGACCCGTGTCATGCGCAATCCAAACAAAGGGCGCCTCTTCAACAATGCGCGCATGCAGCTTCGCTAACGCAGCATCACGCTCAGTGTCATCAAAGGTCGTGCGGGCCGTGGCAATGAGATCATCAAACTCATCGGAGATAAAGTAGCCCCAGTTGTTTGATGTCGGCGGCACCGCACCACTGCTGGTGAAGCGAACCATCGCAAAAAATGGATCCATCGCCGCAAAACTGACATTGGTTGCCGTCGCCCCATTGGCTGTCGGATCCTTGGCACCGCGACGCCAGTTGGTAAAGAGTGTGTTCCATTCGACCACGTCAAACTCGATGTCAAAGAAGCAATCTCTTAACGATTGCTGAACATACTCGTTCATGGGCAGCGGTTGCATTTGGCCTGAACCCGAGGCCGAGATCTGGACTTTGGTGCGCATGGGCTTTTGTGCCGAGTAGCCGGCTTCTTCCATCAGCTTTTTGGCTGCATCCGGGTCATAGCGAATGTCAAAGGACGGGTTGCCCCACCACGGATGGCCCGGCGGAACGGTTCCCTTGGGAATACCCATCTGCCCGCCAAGCAACTCTCTTAGCCCTTCACGATCAACACACAGGTTGGCTGCGTGACGCACCCGCTTATCAAGCCAGGGCGAACCTTCAACGAATGACAGCTGCCATGGCCAGACGTGTGGCTGTGGATTGCTGTAGATCTTAAAGCCACGTGCTTCGATCTGCGGAATGGCGTCTGGTGCAGGCGCTTCGATCCAGTCAACCTGACCTGAGAGCAAAGCGGCAGTGCGCGCGTTGGCTTCGGGCATCGGCATCATGACCACGCGATCGACTTGCGCCATCCGCGATGCATCCCAATAGTTGGGGTTCTTGACGATTTCCAGGCGCTCGCGCGGCACGAACCGATCCATCTTGAATGGACCTGTGCCTGAGGCATCTGCAGCAAAGGCTACCCAAGCTTGTGCAGCGCGCTCAGACGGATCGGTAACGTTGGCAGGTACAGCGTCAAACTTCGCTTGCCAGTGCGCCGGTGAGGCCATAAACAAATTGGTCAAGTTAATCGGCAAGAACGCATCGGGCTCACTGGTGGTCAGCTCAACGGTGAATTCGTCGATTTTGCGAGCCGCGCGTAACGTGGGCATACGCGAGGCGGTCACACCCACTTGGCTTGCATCAAAGTGCGGTGCGGCTTGATCGAGCACCTTTTGCACGTTCCAGACCACGGCATCGGCGTTAAACGGGGAACCATCGTGAAACTCAACGCCTTCGCGAAGCTTGAAAATCCACTTGGTCTGGTCATTGGGGTCAACTTCCCAAGACAGCGCGAGCGCCGGAATCACAACGCTGGCCTCATCGGCTTTGGACAAATCCCACTGCGTGAGCGAGT
>SKIZ01000155.1 GCA_007116135.1 Burkholderiaceae bacterium | reverse complement strand
CTGACTTGTGCCAAGATTTGACGCCAACTGCACAAGTAGCTACCCGGAATAGCGACCAACATTGAAACACGTGCATACCAGACCAGTCTGACCAGTTTTTCCCGATTGTCCCTGTTGCGCCGAAGCTGACACCGACGTGAAATTTTGCATGGGGAACAAAAAGATTTCCCCAAACTCACGCAAAGCTTTATTCATACCGCCCTTGCTTGCGGTCGTGGGCACTAGGCGAAGATAAACGGTGCGGCCCCAGGCAGCACGCTAGGTCGAAACCAGATTTCTGAAACGTGTCCGTCAACGCTTTCTAGCGGGGTCGTTGCGCCAGGCTGGATGCCTGGGTTTTGCTGGGCCCGGATCCAGGCCACCAGTTGGCCGTCAAACCCCAATAGCGTTCGCACTAATGGGGTGCAATTATGCAAACCATCGATCATCTTTAGAGTCAGAATGGTGCTTTTCTGTCACAAAACTTACAACCTCATGACAAAGATCAAACATTACGCCCCAATAAAGTGCGATTAAGTTGTACAAACTGCCTGCATCTAAAAATTTAAGCACCGATTTAGCGCGATCAATTTCAATCGGCGCGCACTCATCGTCTCTGGAGTCCAAATTGAAGTACAGCTCAATGCACCAGTTTTTAAATCAAGTTGCGCAGCGCAACCCTGGTGAGCCGGAGTTTCATCAGGCTGTCACAGAGGTCATCGAGAGCATCTGGCCATTTATTGAGCAAAACCCGCGATACGCTGAGCACGGTTTGCTTGACCGTCTCATCGAGCCAGAGCGTGTTTTCATATTCAGAGTCTCGTGGGTCAATGACCGCGGCGAGGTCGAGGTCAATCGAGGCTATCGGGTCCAGCACAGCATGGCGATCGGTCCTTATAAAGGCGGGCTGCGGTTTCACCCATCGGTCAATTTGTCTGTCTTAAAGTTCCTGGCATTTGAGCAGACCTTCAAAAATGCGCTCACGACCTTACCGATGGGTGGCGCCAAGGGCGGAGCTGACTTTGATACGAAGGGCAGAAGTCCAGGTGAAGTCATGCGGTTTTGCCAGGCGTTTGTCACCGAGTTGTATCGACACGTCGGTGCTGACACCGATGTGCCTGCCGGTGACATTGGTGTCGGCGCGCGCGAAATTGGCTTCATGGCCGGTATGCACAAAAAACTCTCGAACCGGGCGGACTGTGTTTTTACAGGCAAGGGCTTGAGCTATGGCGGATCACTGATCCGTCCTGAGGCAACAGGCTACGGTACCGTTTATTTCGCACAGGAAATGTTGCAGACGCGCTCTCGTTCGTTTGAGGGCATGCGCGTTGGCGTATCGGGATCAGGCAATGTCGCCCAATACGCCATCGAGAAAGCCATGGCACTTGGTGCCAAGGTCATCACCGTCTCAGACTCCTCGGGCGCGGTCATCGATGAAAAGGGCTTCACTCCAGAAAAACTAGCCGTGCTCATGGAAATTAAGAACCACCTCTATGGGCGCGTTAACGAATACGCCGATCGGGTAGGTGCAAAATTTGAAGCGGGCAAGCGACCATGGCATGTGCCTGTTGATGTCGCTTTACCATGCGCCACACAGAATGAACTCGATGCCAGGGATGCCAACCTGCTGATCAAAAATGGTGTGCTCTGTGTGACCGAAGGGGCCAACATGCCGTGCACGGTCGAGGCAACCCAGGCATTTGAAAAAGCCGGCGTTTTGTATGCGCCGGGCAAAGCCAGCAATGCCGGTGGCGTGTCCACCTCGGGCCTAGAGATGAGTCAAAACGCCATGCGCCTTTCCTGGATACGCAACGAGGTTGACGCCCGGTTGCTCGAAATCATGCAAAATATCCATAGCGTTTGTGTCAAGCACGGCGCGCGCCCAGACGGCACCGTAAGCTACATCAATGGCGCCAACATTGCCGGCTTTGTTAAAGTCGCTGACGCCATGCTCGCTCAAGGCGTCGTGTGATCTGAGTTTTGTGTTCCCAACGCATGGCGCTTAGCAAGTCAGTCGATAGCCACTGAGGCGCCATTGAGTGTTCGGCTGCGCCGCGATGGGCCTGCGCCTTGCGCTGACGGTCAGCGATGGTTTGCCAGTTAAGCCTATTTGACCCAAACGGTTGAGCAACATGCACAGGGCCCCAAGGCCTGTGCACATCTACATCAACAGTAGCGCTCCGGTCCTTCCCACTGCTGATTCGAGTAGCGATCGCCATGGGCCCAGCCAACCGGCAGGGTCTGATTAATCTGATTGAGCTCTGCTGGTGTCAGTTCGCGCTTGACCCCTTGCAATAACTGCTCGAAATGTGCCACCGAGCGCGTACCGGGGATCGGGATCACATGTTCTGACATCGCCAACAACCAGGCAATAGCCAAGCCAGCTGTCGAGAGCCCTAAATCGCCGGCTAACTGTCTGCACGCGTCCGTTGCTTTGATATTGGCGCTGTAGTTGGGCTGCATAAATCGCGGATTATTCACAAGAAACGGCAGCTGCTGAGCGGCCTCGTACGTCAACGGCGTATCGGTTAGCAAAGAGCGTCCGACAGGTGAAAATGCCACCAAAGACACGCCAAGTTCGGCGCAGGTCTGGATTAAACCAAGTTCAGGCGCACGCGTAGAAAGTGAATATTCAGATTGAACCGCAGCCACAGGATGCACAGCATGGGCGCGACGCAGCGACGAGGGCGCAATTTCCGAAAACCCAATCGCCTTGACTTTGCCAGCACGAACAAATCCGGCCAAGGTCTCGGTGACTTCCTCAATCGGTATCGATTGATCGCGCCGGTGTATGTAGTACAAGTCGACGGCCTCTATCCCGAGTCGAGCCAGACTTTGATCGAGCTCTTGTTGTAGATGGCTCGCGGAGTTGTCAAATACGTTACCCGGACCATCTGGTCGACGCTTGATGCCCGCCTTGGTGCAGATCTTCAATGATTGCCTAGCAGAAGGATTGGCTTTCAGATACTGACCAATCACCTTTTCTGATCGACCTTGTCCGTATACATTGGCTGTATCAATAAGCGTGACACCGGCAGCCATCGCGGCATCGAGCACAGCAAAACTCTCAGCCTCGGTTGTGGGCCCATAGAAATCGGTAAATGACATCGCGCCGATACCCAACGGATGAACGGCGGGCCCATTTAGACCAAGCTTGCGAAGTTTCATGCATACACTCCAAAAAAAGCGATTGATTCGTTTCTAAATCTACATCGTTGGATCCGTGTTGTCACCATCGGCTAGCCGCGCAGCTGAGCTGATCTCAAGGCACTGGTTGCTCGTTTGTTTGCCTCGGTATGATCAAGCGCGGCGCTGGTAGGCGCAAGAAAGACATCGAGCACAGATAGCTAGGGGCGTGCCGCACGATGTTTCGACGGTTGCGACTAGGCAACAAGCTTGTCACAATCATGCCTTTATATGTCGATGCTATGCATCAAACGACACCCTTGCATTGACAGCGCAAGGTATCCTCGTTCAAACTCACAACGTCAATCGCACTTATAAGCGGCTTGAAACCCCGGAGCGCTCGTCCATGGAAATGATTCCATCGTTGGTTCTTACCCTATTTGGCACTTGGATGGCCACTCGGGGCTCACGACTCATTGCCATCGTATGCTGGGTTCTAGCGATCCTTGCCATGTTGGGCGTGATGTCCTATCACATGTCAGACACCTTGCCTGTGGATCTCTAGGAGCTGTCATGTCTAACTACGCAAGCGTTTCTTTGAGAAACTACCCATCGCACCTGTTAAATGCTTTGGCGTTAGCGGGCATATGTGGCTCATTGTTGATGGCGTTTTATCTACAAATCTTTAATAACGAACTGCCTTGCCCTCTGTGCATGTTGCAGCGCATCGGTTTGATGCTTGTCGCTTTGGGGCTGTTTTTAAATGTGCGTTTTGGTCCATCGGCCGTTCACTACGCAATCATCATTGTTTCAGCCATGGTTGGCGCCAGCGTCTCGTTGCGCCAGGATTTACTGCACATCATCCCAGGTACAGGCGGTTATGGCTCAACCATTTTCGGCTATCACCTCTACACCTGGGGGTTCATTGCTTTCATGGGGATCATCTTGTTTACAGCGCTGATGCTGGTGCTAGACAGCAAGCGCATGGCCAGTGGCCAGGCTCGTCACGGCCCGACTTGGATGGCCACCGGTTTCGGCACCCTCTTGGTCATCATCGCTATCGGCAACTTGCTCTCGAACGTGCTGGTGTGCGGTTTTTCGATTTGTGGCGACACGCCCACAGGTTACATCCTGTTTAGCTAATCGCTAAACACCAAGTAAGGTGGCAAGTTCAGGGCTCTGAATCAAGGCAGTGCCTTGACCGGCTAGGGCCACTGTACCTTTGAGCAAGACCAGCGCCTGATCGGACTGCGCGAGCACCCGGCGATAGTTTCGATCGACAATCAAAGTAGCGATACCGGCGTCTTTAATCTGACCAATCACTCGCCAAATCTCGTCGACGAGCAGTGGCGCCAAACCTTCAGTGGCTTCATCTAGGATCAATAACTCAGGGTGGGTCATGAGCGCGCGTGCGATGGCAAGCATCTGTTGCTCCCCACCAGACAGTTGCGAACCCATATGACCTAGGCGCTCCGATAGGCGCGTAAAGATTCCCAAGACGGCATCTAGATCAAAGGTAGAGGCACCGTTGCGGTCAGGCCGCGCCGCCATCACCAAGTTTTCACGTACGGTGAGGTTACCGAAAATGCCCCGACCCTCTGGCACGTACGCCACGCCAAGGCGCGCGACCTCATGCGGTTTGGCCTGAGAAATGTCACGACCGAAAGCGAAGATCTCGCCACGACGCTTGAGCACATGCCCCAAGATGGATCGAATGAGTGTTGTTTTACCCATGCCATTGCGTCCGAGCAACCCAACTGTCTGCCCTTTTGAAATGGTGAAGTCGATGCCATTGAGCACATGACTCGATCCGTACCAAGCCTGTAAGCCACGCACCTCAAGGGCCAGCACACTCATGACGTCTGACCCAAATAGGCACGCTGCACACTCGCATCACGCCGGATATCAGTGGGCACACCGCTGGCGAGGACTTCGCCGTTGACCATGACCGTGATGCGATCCGAGACGCGAAAGACCGCATCCATATCGTGCTCGACCAAAAGGATCGCATGCTCTTGCCTAAGGTCCAATAAAAGCTCAAGCATGCGGTCAGTTTCTTCAGCCCCCATGCCAGCCAAGGGCTCATCGAGCAACAACACTCGAGGCTCGATGGCCAAGCACATTGCGATTTCGAGCTGACGCCTTTGTCCATGCGATAACTCAGCGGCGCGGCGCTGCAGAAAATCACCCAACCCCGCGCGTTGTGCTGCTTCGTGCGCAACTTGATTGCTAACTTTGCAGTGACTCGCAGGCGTTAGCCAGTCAAACGGCAATTGTCGCTTGGCTTGAGCAGCCAACCGACAATTCTCCAAGACAGTCAGATCAAGAAAAACATTGCTGCGCTGATAACTGCGACCAATACCGGCCTGCGCTCTTTTGGCTTGACGCCAGTCAGTCACATCGCGCCCTAGCAATTCAACAGAACCCTGATCGGCTCGCAACTCGCCGGACAATAGATTGACCAAAGTCGATTTGCCGGCACCATTGGTGCCGATCACAGCATGAATCTCGCCAACCATCACCTTCAGCGATATGGCGTCAACCGCAACCAGTCCACCCCAGCGCTTAAGAAGGCCATGGGCTTGAATGCCCACTAACGCTGCAGACATCAGACGCCCCTCGGTCGTTGAATCCAAGCGGCGAGCCCCGCTAGTCCTTTGGGCAACAGGGCCACACTCAGAATAATGGTCAAGCCAAGCCCCAGATGCCAGTGCCTGGCAAAGTTGCCCCAAATCTCGTAGGACTTAAAGAACTCCTCGAGCACAACATACATCACGGCGCCGATGACTGCCCCGCGCAAGGACCCTAAACCACCGAGAATAATCATCACCAAAATAGCGCCAGACATATGCCAACTAAGCATCTGCGGGTTTACAAATCCATCTTTGATGGCAAACAAGAAGCCCGCCAGACCCGATAGGGCACCAGACAAGGTAAAGGCGATTAATTTATATCGGTAAGTATCAAACCCCGTGGCAAGCATGCGCTGCTCATTTTGCTTGATTCCAACTAGCGCGCGTCCAAATCGAGACTGCAACAAAGTCATCAAGAAAACAAAGACCAGACTTAATGCGCCAAGCACAAAATAATAGACATGCAAGCTTTGCTCGAAATCGAGCCAAGAGCCCACTGTCGGACGAAAATACAAGAAGATGCCGTCGGTGCCGCCACCAAGGGCCGTATCGTGCACGACGTAGTAGGCCATTTGGCCAAACGCCAGGGTAACCATAATGAAATACACGCCTTTGGTTCGCAAGGATAGTGCCCCGACCAAAAAAGCATAGGTCGCGCTTGCGGCCACCGCGGCCAACAGCAACCCCAACGCTGCTGATGGTTGGCTCGTTGCAGCAAGCATGACCACCATGTAGGCGCCAATACCAAAGAAAGCGGCCTGACAAAAGCAGACCAAACCCGTGGTTCCCACCAACAACTCGAGTGCTAACGCTAGAACGGCGTAAATCATTATCTTGACGATCAAGCCCTGGGTGTAGGGATCGACAAACCATGGCAGCACGACGAGCGCCACAAGAGGCGCGAAGTCAAGAACTGACAGACGATTTAGGGCAATCATTGGCCTGCCCTAAATAAACCATTGGGTTTGATCAACAAGACTGCCGCCATCAAAAGGTAGACCAACATGCCGGCAAGCTCGGGGAACATGGCTTGCCCGAAGGTTTCAACCACACCAATGATGAGCGCGGCCACGAGCGCACCCTTAATCGAACCAATACCCCCAATGACCACCACCACAAAACAAATGATGAGTATCTGATTGCCCATGCCGGGATAGACCGAGCTCACCGGTGCTGCAATCATCCCAGCGAGCACTGCCAAGGCAACACCAACGGCAAATACCACTCGATACAGCGCTTTAATGTCGACACCGAGCGATTGCACCATCTCCCGATTGACACTACCTGCTCGAATCAGCATGCCCAGCCTGGTTCGATTTAATACATAAAACATCAAGAGGGCCAAGACCAGACAAACGCCGGAGACAAAAAGTCGATAGACAGGATAGGTCATTAAGTCGCCAAGCGCGATAACGCCCGAGAGCATCGGCGGCAGTGCAACACCATGGGCATCGTCGCCAAAGAGCAGACTGCGAACTTCCTCGAAAACAAGAATCAGGCCATAGGTCATCAGCACCTGCTGCAAATGATCTCGCTCATAGAGATAACTAAAAAAAAGCCACTCTAGTAACCAACCCAAAATAACCGCCAATACGAGTCCGATGGCGAGCGCCACAAAAAAGCCACCACCGAAGGCAGTCTGCACGAGTGGTACCAAGCCAAACGCCATGTAAGCGCCGATCATGTAGAAGCTACCGTGCGCCAAATTGATGACATTCATGATGCCAAAGATGAGCGTCAGCCCAGAGGCCAGCAGAAACAGCAACAGGCCATACTGCACTGCATTGAGCAACTGCACTAACAGGGTTGTCATGTCCATGGATAAAACCCTACAGACTCAACGCTTGGGCAAGCCTCACATCCGACAACCCACAGCCGGGTCTTCAAGGGCCGCCGTAGCAATGCCGATCACTTTGTTCTCCAGGCCCTCGACCTGGCGCAGATACATCGTCTGGACGGGGTTATTTGCCCGCGACAATGTGAAAGGCCCACGAGGACTATCGATGGTGGCGCCAGACATTGCCGCATACATCGATTCCGTTCTCGATGTATCGCCGTCGACAGCCTCTAAACCTATCGCTAGCAGCTGGGCCGCATCGTACCCTTGGACAGAATAAACATCCGGGACAACACCATAAGCATCTTGATAGGCTGCCCGAAACGCATTGTCTTTCGGCGTATCCAGACCATCGGCATAATGCATCACCGAGAAAAGTCCTTGCGCGGCTTGACCTTGACCGGCCAAGGTACCCTCGGTCAAAAAGCCAGGGCTATACAAGGCGATGCTGTCCTTTAGTCCTGCTGCGCCGTAGTCATTGACAAACTTGACCGCACCACCGCCGGCGAAAAAAGCATACGTTGCATCAGGTCTCAAAGAAGCGATACGCGTCAATAACGGTTGAAACTCCACATTCGGAAATGGCAGATACAGCTGATCAATCACCTTGCCACCGTGCTTCTCAAATCCCTCTTTAAAGCCATTAGCGCTTTCCTCACCCGAGGCATACCGCCAACTGATCGTCACTGCGGTTTGCGCACCACGTTCGGCTGCTGCAACCCCCATTGCATAGGCGGGCTGCCAGTTAGTAAACGATGTTCGGAAAATATTGGGTGCACACAATGCCCCCGTAAAAGCGGCTGCGCCAGCATTTGGAATGATAAGTAATGTGCCTGTTGATTGAGCCGCGCGCACCATGGCCATGGCCACACCGGAGTGCACCGTACCAACGACGGCGTCGACCCGGTCGCGCTTGATCAAGCGGTTGATGTTGTCAGTCGCTTTAGCTGGATTGGACTCGTCATCAATGGTGACAATCTCGATGGTGCGACCACCAATCTTGCCCTCGCGCTGATCAATATAGAGACGAAAACCGTTCTCAATCGCCGTCCCGAGAGCAGCATAGGTTCCTGTGGCGGGCAACATCAAGCCGACCCGATACGGATCGGCCTGCGCTGACCCTAGGCTTACAAACCCAAACACACCAGACAACACCGCGGCAATGCGCCATTTAACGGAAAAGCCCAACGTTCATCCCCTTTAAGCCAGAGTCATGTCTCGCCTAAGTTCCAGAGGCGAAAGACGAAATGTTATCAGCACAACGCAAGGATGCCTCGATAACGCGCTTAAAAATCAGTCATATCCGGCATGCCGTGGTTCCAACTCGTAAGAAAAAGTGAGCCACTGTCCTTTGGTCACGCCTATTTTTTCTGTTTAAGGCTAGACTTATACGTGTATTAGACGTTGCTGCTTTGAGTTATGACACTTTATGCCTATAAATTCTTTTTAGCTGTCCTGTTGACAATCGCGTTAATGGGGCCTGGCGCCCATGCCTCTAATGAAGGTTCGCCAGGCATTTTTGGTACTGCCTGGCAGCATGTGTCTGACACCTGGAACCACGGCGATACCGAGCTTTATGTCCCGTTCTGGATTTACCACATGCGATTCGCCTATCGGCAAGAGTTACTCGATAAATACAACGAGTTTCCGGCAGGACTTGGCGTAGGCAAGGGACGCTACAACGCCAGTGGCAACTGGGAAAGCATCTACGCGATGGGGTTTCTGGACTCCCATAGCCGACCTTCTTTCATGGCCGGCTATGCTTGGGCACCAACGTGGGAGCTGGGCAATAGTGACGTTCGGGTCGGGGTTGGTCTGACGGGCTTTCTGATGTCTCGGCAAAATTATCTCAGCGGCATCCCTTTTCCCGGTATTTTGCCGATAGCGTCTATCGGGTATAAGCAACTATCAATCCAAGCCACCTACATCCCTGGTGGGCGAAATAACGGCAATGTTTTGTTTATGTGGGGCAAATGGACGTTCCAGTGACCGCCGCGTCACTCTAACCCCGGGCGTAACCTAAGCAGCTGACCATTGGGGCTGTCGGTCAGGATGTACACATAGCCGTCTGGGCCCAAGCGCAAGTCCCGCACCCGCTGACCAAAATCGGGCAAGATAACTTCTTGGCCAATCACTTTGCTGCCCTGCAGCTCAATGCGCACAAGGTTGCCGAATTTCAATGACCCGGCCAGCAAATTACCTTGCCAATCAGGGCCATACCGATCGGTGTCGAGATATACCAAGCCAGAAGGCGCTATCGAAGGTGTCCAGTCAATCAAGGGTTGGGCCATGCCTGGGGCACTGACAAGACCCTCACCAATGGTTCCCCCACCGTAATTCTCTCCATAGGTAATGACTGGCCAACCGTAGTTCACGCCTGGCGCGATCAGATTTAGCTCATCGCCGCCTTGCGGTCCGTGCTCAGTCATCCACACCCGGCCGTCGCCATCGCGTGTCGCACCTTGGATGTTGCGGTGACCATAACTCCAGATCGCTTTAGCCGCCGCAGGATCGTCGACAAACGGATTGTCTGGCGGGATCGATCCGTCTTTCTTGACTCGCACCACCTTGCCTATCGTGTTGCGCTTATCCTGCGCGGCTTGCATCAGCTGAAAACGGTCACCAAGCCCCAGTAACAGTGTTCCGTCATTCAGATCAATCAATCGACAGCCAAAATGAAACCCTCCGCGATGCGTTGGTGTTTGCACGAATAAGTCTCGCACATTAACTAATGACCGATTATCTGCGCTTAATTGCGCCGAGGCCAAAGCGGTCGAGTTTTGGCCGGGGACCTCTGGGTCAGGCTTGGTGTAACAAAAGTGGACCGTACGGTTACTGGCGAATTGTGCATCGAGGATCAAATCAAGCAAACCGCCCTGCCTGACAGCCTCAATCTCTGGCAGACCAGCAAGTGGCTCACTGACAGTGCCATCAAGCTCCACCAAGCGCAGCTGGCCGGCTCGCTCAGTCACGAGCATCGTCTGGTCGTCGACAAACGCCATGGCCCAAGGGTGCGATAGGCCATCAACAAGCGGCTCAACACTGACGCTTGCCGCCTGAGACGACCAAGCAGTGACCAGCCCAATCACCACTAGCACCTTGCGGTTAAATACACCGAACATTGCGAAACCTCCATGGCCTTTTAGATTTGATGCGCATCGTGCTGATTACGCTTAAAGCGCGACTTGAAGTTCGATAGAATCGATCAACGCAGTCGGCTATCATCGACCCACCCATCATGTCACTTTGTGAACTTGCACGATGCTTCAGTTTGGAATTGATCTTGGCGGCACCAAAACCGAGCTCATCGTCTTGGATCCGAGCGGCCAGATCATATGGCGCCAACGCCAACCGACGCCCGCTCATAGTTACACCGCTATCCTCGACTCAATCGTCGACCTTGTCAATCGCGCGCAATGTCAGGTGGCCGTCAAGGCCAATGCCCTAGGGGTTGGCGCGCCTGGTACGCCATTTGGCCCTGAAGGGCGACTGAAAAACGCCAACACCACCTGCCTGATCGGCCAGCTACTGGCCGATGACTTACGTCGTCGGCTAGAGACTGCCGTTATCGTTGAAAACGATGCCAATTGTCTGGTGCTCTCTGAGGCCATCGATGGCGCCGGTGCAGGCGCATCGGTCGTGTTTGGCGTGATTCTGGGAACGGGTGTGGGTGGTGGACTCGCCATCCATGGACAGTTAGTCAATGGGCCAAACCGCATTACTGGCGAGTGGGGCCACAACCCGCTGCCACGCTGGCACTGGCCGCAAACAGCACCGCACACACCACGGCCGTGTTATTGCGGCTCGACAGACTGTATCGAAACCTACTTGTCGGGCGCCGGGCTTGTTCAAACCTTCCAAGAACTTAATAACAGTCTTGATCTGCCATGTGATGCACAAGCGATCGCAGCGGCTGCAGACCGAGGTGACCCTATTGCCAAGCGCGCCTTGTCCGCTTATTTCGATGCACTGAGTCGGTCACTTGCCACCGTAATCAACATCATCGATCCCGATGTTGTCGTCTTCGCTGGTGGACTAAGTCAACTGCCCGGTCTATGCGCTGGCGTCAAGGAACGTTTGGCAGCGCATGTCTTTGGACAAGACGTCCACACTCGCCTTGTAATTGCCAAACATGGTGACTCAAGCGGCGTGCGAGGGGCTGCCTGGCTCACGCGACAACACCCGAGCTCATCTTAGGGGGTATAAACAATCACGCCACGCGGCGCCTGTTGGACGTGAATACCTAGCTGGTCACCAAAGGTCTGTTTAAGTGTGTCGGGCGTCAGAACCGCTTGGGCCGACCCATGCGTCAAAAGCGCGCCTTGCTGAAGAACAATTACCTCATCACACCATTGAGCCGCTAGGCTCAGATCGTGGATGGCCATGACGACACCGACGGTGCCTCTAGCGACTAACTCGCGACAGGCCTGCATGATCGACTGCTGGTGCGCTGGGTCTTGATTGGCCGTGGGCTCATCGAGCAGCAACCAAGCTTGAGCGCACTTCTGTGTAGTCGCCTTGGTCTGCAGCAATGCCCGGGCGAAGTGAACGCGTTGCTGTTGACCGATAGACAGTGACGTCATGGGCCGGTCAAGCCATGGCGCGATGCCCGTGCGCTGGGCCACCTGTTGGAGCAGCGCTTGAAATTGAACCTGTGGCAAGTCGTCAAATGTGAACAAACCCAGGGCAAGCACTTGCTTGACACTGAGATTAAAGATCGCAGCAGCCTGCTGACTCATAACCGCTCGGCTGCGCGCAAGCCGCTTCGGACCAAGTCCTTCTAGGCTGCTGCCATTGAGTGTCAACATACCTTGCGTGACTGGCAGATCCGCTGCTAAGGCGCCAAGCAAAGTCGACTTACCCGCACCGTTGGGACCGATCACACCAATAAGCGCACCCGTGGCAAGCGTGAGCGTGATGTCATGCAACACCTGCTGGCCATCGCGGATAACGCAAATACGATCAAGCGCATAGGTCATGTGCTGAGTTTATCCGGTTTATAGTCCGGTTATTGGGCAACTGACCCCTAGAGCTGAGCAGAAACACAAGCAATAAAGGAAGCCGTACATGAGCACGAGCAATGCACCCGCTGGACCGAATGTCATCGTTGAGCACCATGGACCTGTAACAGTCTTGACCTTGAGTTACCCAGAAAAGCGCAATGCCCTGTCGATGCCGCTGCGAGAAATGTTAAGTCAATCGCTGCGCCAGGCGCTTGACGACCAAAACTGCCGTGTCATCGTACTGACGGGTCAAGGCGGGCACTTTTGCTCCGGTGGTGATATCACTGGCTTTGATGGTGTGGACGCGATCAACGGCCGAACACGCATGAAACGCACCCATGAGATGGTGCGGCTTGTCATGCGAGGCGAAAAGCCCGTTATCGCGGCGGTCGAAGGCCATGCCGCGGGTGCGGGCCTGTGTTTGGCGGCTGACTGCGACATTGTCGTGGCCTCGAGCGCGGCGAAATTCACCTGCTCTTTTAACCGCATTGGTTTGTTGCCTGACCTTGGTGGCTTATGGTCGATCCCTGCACGCATGGGTCTTGGTCGTGCCAAACACATGATGCTCACGGGCCGAACGCTCGATGCGACCACTGCGCAAGCACAAGGACTAGTCGAGGAGGTTTGCGAACCCGGACAGGCGCTATCGGCAGCCATCACCCTTGCCCAGGAAATCGCCCAACACGCGCCATTGACCCACGGGTTGACCAAGGCGGCCTTGACCCATGGCCCCATGAGCGTCGATGCGCTATTGACGCTAGAGGTTGACTTGCAAGGGCTACTGTTTGGCACGCAAGACTTCCAAGAGGGGCGTTCGGCATTTCTGGAAAAGCGCAAACCCGCGTTCAAGGGCAAGTAAAGACAAGCCGATAACCACGCAGCCAACATGGTTGGCACTTCCCTTTTGTCGTTTGCCCTTATAAAGGAATGCCAATCTACGCGGGGGAACGGCGATGAAATTCACGGCATGGCTAGCAGCGGCCTGTGTGTTTTTTATGGTGGGCAATACACAGGCCGAATCGACTCGTAACGAAGTGATTGAAACGGTTATCCAAAAACAGATCGATGCGTTTAAGGCACATGACTTTAAAGCCGCATTCGATTTCGCTGCGCCGGCCATTCAGGCGCGCTTCGGTACACCAGAGCGATTTGCGTTTGTTGTGATCCATCACTATCCGATGGTCTGGCGTCCCAACAACGTCGAGTATTTGGCGCTCGAACAAGGCCAAGACTACGCGTTGCAAAATGTGATGATTACGGACAAACAAAACACCCTGCACTTCTTGGTCTACGAGATGATTGCCTTCGAACAAGGTTGGCGCATCGGTGGGGTACGCATCATCGAGCAGCGCAGAACCGATACTTAAGCTGCCGTGGTACTTAGCAGGCGGTTAACGCAGTCGGATTTGCCCCACCACTGAAATTTCGACAGTGGTCATTGATGGCTCTAGAGAAACGGCTGGGCCGGCATCGGCCATCATGGGTGCACTAGCCATGCGCATCACGGGTCTGCTACCCATATCGGCCCGGTCAAAATCGAGCGCCATCACGTCATACGCTTCAAAGCCAAAGGCTTTTGCTGCCACGCTCGCCCGTTGTCTGAATGTTTGCGCCAAATCCTGCATCAGCGCCTGTTCGGTCGCTTGACGCACAGACGTTGACAGCGAAAACTGAATCGATGAGACTGCGAGGCTCTTGCCTAAATGCTCGATGACCGCCGCAACAGCCTGAAGGTCTTGACTGTCGATCACCAAACTAGCAGTGCCCGCCCAGCCCGTGACGACACCTTCTTTGTCATAGGCCGGGAAAGTCGAGAAACGTCCCGACGAAATGAGCACCGCGGCGGGCACATCAAGCCCTTGGCGCGCTTGGGCAAGCGCTTGGGTCAGCATTTGATTCGCTTGCCCCGCCGTCTGCGCAGTCACGCGAGTACCCATGACCACCTGGACTTGATCCTGCAGCACCTCCTTGCTCGCTGACGCTTGGATGGTGGCCACCGGCATAACCCCATCGGCGGCATCGGCGCGTGGCATAAAGACGATCAACAGAGAAAAGGCCGCAGCCATGCAACGAGTGATCATCATAAAACTCCTGTTACGATTTGGTATGAAGCGGCGCAGCGCTAAAGGATGCGG
>SKIZ01000088.1 GCA_007116135.1 Burkholderiaceae bacterium | reverse complement strand
GTCTCAGGCAGCAAGATCAGGTCCAAGTCCAGTGGATCGCCGGGATCGGTTTGATGCTGGGCCAGATCACGGTGATGTTGGTGCGCGACCTCAAAGATGTCTGGGTCGAATTTCAAGCCTTGGTAGACGTTGCCTTGCACTAAGCGCACCGTCAAAGGCTCACCACTGGGCCTGGAAAACTCGGCGTCTTTGAGCATGGCGCCTAGGCCTGCGACCAAAAGTGCGATGACCAAGGCCGCACCGCGCTTGGTGTTAAAGCCTTCGCTGGGTTGGCTTGCCTGGGCCGCTAGCGTTAACGCGACAGCGCCAGCGATCCAGGCAGTTAACCACGTCACGCCCGTGGCACCAAAAAGCACACTGAATCCGGCTAGCCAGCCCTCGGTCTGACCGTAGGCTGTTGCTAGCCATGGAAAGCCGGTAAACAGTATGCCTCGCAACATTTCGGCGGCACTCCAGGCGCTGGCCCAAACGCTGGCACGCCCGATGATCGCAACCGGGCCGCCTGCGCGTGATTGGCGCAACAACCACGCGGTCAGCCATATGGCCGCGGCGCTATAGAGCGCCAGAAACACACTGCAAAGAAATAGCGCGATCCATGCCAGCGGCAAGGCCAGATCGCCATAGACGTTCATGCTGATCGTCAGCCAGTACAGGCCGCACATGTAGGTGGCCGTACCAAAAATGAGGCCGGTCAAGGCCGCTTGGCGTGGCGATTGGGTCAGCGCCCAGTGCGCCAGGATCGCCAAGGTGATGATCTGCACCCAAGGCAATGCCCAGGCCGCAAGAGGGCCTGGTGCAAAGGTCAAGGCATAAATCAGGCCAACTAACGCAGGCCAAAACAGCGACAGGCGTGCGTTCATTACATCCTTATGATTGGTGGTCCGAACCGGTCTTCAGATGCGGCAGGCGCCTGGCACGAACCCAAAGTGCACGCCTTGAATCGGCGCGCAGCACATCAAACTGAACGTCCTCAATGGTGACCCGATCGCCACGGCGCGGAATTCGTCCGAGCTCGTGAGCTAGCCACCCGCCGATGGTGTCGTACTCGCCTTCAGGCATTTCGCACGCCAACAACTGATTGATCTCAGGCAACTCCGTGGTCGCCAGTATCCGCCAAGTGTTATGACCGTCTGGAAAGATGGTTTGTTCACTATCGTCATATTCGTCCTCGATGGCGCCTACGATTTGCTCAAGAACATCCTCAAGCGTCACCAAACCGGTGATGCCGCCGTGCTCGTCAATGACAATGGCAATGTGGTTGCGATGACTACGAAACTCTTGCAACAACACGTTGACCCGTTTGCTCTCAGGGATAAAGAAGGCCGGTCGGATCAAGTCACGCAGGCTCAGGCTCGGGTTGAGCATGCGGCGCAACAAATCCTTGGTCATGAATATGCCAAGCAAGTTATCGGGGGTTTCCTCGTAGACCGGAAACCGCGAGTGCGCCATTTCAACAATTTTGGGCACCAGACTCGTCATGGGCTCGTTGACATCGAGCATGTCCATTCGGGCACGCGGCACCATGATGTCGGCAGCCGTCTGGTCTGAGACGGCTAGTGCGCCTTTGAGCATGCCGTAGGCATTGTTATCGATTAAGTCGCGCGCACGCGCGGCATCCAGGACGGTCATGATGCCTTGACGATCTTCGGGCTCGCGCCGCATGACCGATAAGATCCGGTCGATGATTGATTTTCTGGACTGGCGGTTTTTGCCTAGCGCGGGGCTAGGCTCACTAGGGTAAGGGTCTGGCATTGGGTGTGGTATTAAGTTTAGACACCCAAAGAATAACCGATTGTGCTGCGTGTGCTGCCACTAGTGAGAGGATCGAGCCGAACCACCAAAACCCTTATGTTTCGTATGGGTTTGCAATCCCAAAACGCGCCAACGCGGTGACCTCTAAGGCTTGCATGTCACGGGTCTGGGCGGCTTTCAAGTGGTCATGGCCCAGTGCGTGCAGCGTGCCGTGAACCACCAGATGGGCGGCATGGTCTCGTAAGGGCTTGCCCATCGAGCGGGCTTCGTCGGCGAGCACGGCCGTGCAGATGACGATGTCAGCCACAATGTGCGGGGGGTGTTCGACATAGTTAAACGTCAATACATTGGTGGCGTAGTCTTTGGCGCGATAGGTTCGGTTTAGCGTGCGCGCCTCGCGCCGGTCAGCCAGGCGCAGGGTCAGGGTGACGGCCTGAAGGCCTGTCAGTGACGCGGCTGCGATCGCGGCTTCTACCCAGCGTCGCAGGCGCCAGCGAGGCAGCTGCGCATTAGCGCAGCCGTACTGCACTGTTAACGATAATTTAGCTCGAGCGTTGCGCATCTTGATCATAGGCGTCGACAATCCGGGCAACCAGCGGGTGGCGCACCACATCGCGGCTGGTAAACGCCGTCATGGCGATGCCTGGGACCTCAGCGAGCACGCCAAGCGCATGGGCCAGGCCACTGGTCTGACCGCGCTGCAAGTCGACCTGGGACGGGTCGCCGGTGACCACCGCTTTGCTGCCAAATCCAATGCGCGTGAGAAACATCTTCATTTGCTCAGGCGTGGTGTTTTGCGCTTCGTCCAGGATGATGAAGGCGTGATTCAGGGTGCGCCCACGCATGTAGGCCAGCGGTGCGATCTCGATCGTCTGCTTCTCAAACAGTCGCTGTACCTTGTCAAACCCCATCAAGTCATAAAGCGCGTCATAAAGCGGGCGTAAATAAGGGTCTACCTTCTGTGCCAGGTCGCCCGGTAAAAAGCCCAGCCGCTCGCCAGCCTCTACCGCCGGGCGGGTCAGGATCAGGCGTTGTACGTTGTCGCGCTCGAGCGCGTCGATGGCACAGGCCACGGCTAGCCAGGTTTTGCCGGTACCGGCAGGCCCCGTGCCAAACGTGATGTCGTGCTTGAGGATGTGATCGAGATACTCGGCCTGCCGCGGTGTGCGCGGCTTTAAGTCCTGCCGGCGGGTGCGCAAGACATAATCAGCGCCGATCGGTGAACGCACCGCTTGGGCGTTGTGCTCGGCTTGCGCTTGCACGATGCCTAATTGAATGTCATCAATTGACAGTTCGGCACGCTGCGCCTGTTCGTGAAAGCGCGCAAGCAACGTGCTGGCTTGTTTGGCTCGAGAGCCGCTGATCTCGAAGTGACTGCCGCGTCGTTGGATCGTGACATTGAGCGCTTGGCTGATTTGTTGCAAGTTCTCATCGAGCGCACCACACAGCCGCGCAAGTTGCTGGTTATCGCCGGTTAGATCAAGGCCGATGGCTGTGCTCACGCGTGACTGTCCTCAGTGATCACCTCACCGCGCAGACTATTGGTGTAGGCGGTGCTAATGGTGAGATCAACCATGTGCCCAATCAGTCTGGCCGGCCCCAAGAAATTAACGATGCGGTTGTTTTCGGTGCGACCCATTAATTCGCTGGGGTTGCGACGAGAAGGGCCTTCAACGAGCACACGCTGGCGTGTGCCGACCATGGCCTGGGCGATCTGACTGGCTTGGGCGTTGATGAGCGTCTGCAACTGTTGCAGGCGCTGGAGTTTGACCGAATGAGGTGTGTCGTCAGGCAGACCGGCCGCCGGTGTGCCTGGGCGAGGCGAGTAGATAAAGGAAAACGACGTATCAAAGCCGATGTCATCGATGAGCTTGATGGTTTTGTCGAAGTCGGCTTCGGTCTCGCCGGGAAAGCCGACGATGAAGTCCGATGACAAAGTGATTGACGCACGCGCTTGCCGCAGACGCCTGACAATCGATTTGAATTCCAACGCGGTGTAGCCGCGCTTCATGTTCGCCAAAACGGTGTCGCTGCCTGATTGCACCGGTAAATGCAAAAAAGAAACGAGTTTGGGTAAGTGGCGATAAACATCGATTAAACGATCTGTCATCTCTTTGGGATGCGAGGTCGTGAACCGGATGCGTTCAATACCGGGCACTTCGTGGACGTACTGCAGCAGCGTTGCAAAGTCGGCAATGGTTTTGCCGTCATCCATCAAACCACGGTAGGCGTTGACGTTTTGGCCAAGCAGCGTGACTTCTTTGACGCCTTGGTCAGCCAAATCAGCGATTTCGACGAGCACATCGTCAAATGGACGGGATATCTCCTCGCCGCGCGTGTAAGGCACGACACAGAAGCTGCAATACTTGCTGCAGCCCTCCATGATGGAGACAAATGCCGTGGGCCCGTCCTTGCGCGGTGGCGGCATGGCGTCGAACTTTTCGATTTCCGGGAAACTGATGTCTACTTGCGGCTTGCCGGCTGCGCGTCGCTGCGCAATTAGCGCGGGCAGTCGGTGCAGCGTCTGCGGGCCAAACACCACGTCGACATAGGGTGCGCGTTTGACGATGGCCTGACCTTCCTGGCTCGCCACGCAGCCACCGACACCAATGATGAGATTCGGGTTGGCCTCTTTGAGTTCGCGCACCCGTCCAAGGTCCGAGAACACTTTTTCTTGGGCTTTCTCACGAATCGAGCAGGTGTTAAACAAAATGACGTCGGCTTCATCGGGGCTTTGGACGCGCGTGGCGCCGTTCTCACCGCCAAGCACGTCGAACATTTTTTCCGAGTCATACTCGTTCATCTGGCAACCAAAGGTGCGGATGAACACTTTCTTGCTGGTTTGAGTCATGGTGTGTCGCCGTAACGGGTGTAGATCCCGGGGGCGCTCCTTTGAAAGTTAATCTTCGGTATAGACCTCTTCAAGCTCGTCGGCTTTTTTGACCGGCTTGACCAAGTCTTCGCGCTTGACGCCAAGCCACAGGGCAATCGAGGCGGCCACAAAAATCGATGAGTAAATACCAAACCAGATACCAATGGTCAGGGCCAGTGCAAAATTCTCAAGCGTTGGACCACCAAAAATCAACATCGACAGTACCATCATCTGAGTCGAACCGTGGGTGATGATGGTGCGCGACATGGTTTGGGTGATGGCGCCATCGACGACATCGATGACTTCGACGTTTCTGAGCCGTCGGAAGTTCTCACGGATACGATCCATAATCACCACCGATTCGTTAACCGAGTAACCTAAAACCGCAAGCACCCCGGCGAGCACCGATAGCGAAAACTCCCACTGAAAGAGCGCAAAAAAGCCCAGGATGATCACCACGTCGTGAATATTGGCGACGACCCCGGCGACAGCGAACTTCCATTCAAAGCGAATCGAGAGGTAGACCACAATCCCGATAATCACAAAGAGCAAAGCCAGCAGGCCGTTCTCAACCAACTCGCGACCGATTTGCGGCCCGACGTATTCAACTCGCTGCAAGACAATATCCGGGGTCTGCATCGTCAAAACCGCCATGAGCACGTCACTTTGATCACTGGCACTTTGGCCTTCAATGACTGGCAAGCGGATCAGCACGTCGCGCGAGGTGCCAAAGTTTTGCACTTGGTAGTCGGTGTAGCCCAGTGTGGCAAGTTCCTCGCGGATTTGCACCAGTGGTGCCGTTTCCGGATAGGACAACTCGATGACCGTGCCGCCGGTAAATTCGATCGACAGGTTAAAGCCGCGCACCACGATAAAGAACACTGCCAGAACAAAGAAAACGGCACTGACCATGTTGAGCGCCAGACTGTGGCGCATGAATGGAATGGTGCGGGAAATTCGGAAAAATTCCATGATGTCAGTCCTTCGGTTTCCAGACGGTGCCGATGGACAGCCCCTTTAGATTTTTACGCCCGCCATGGGTGATGTTGACCATGGCACGCACCCCGACGACGGCCGAGAACATCGAGGTCAGGATGCCTAGGCAGTGAACCACCGCAAAGCCTCGCACGGGCCCAGTGCCAAATATCAGCAAAGCGATACCCACGATCAAGGTGGTCAGGTTGGAGTCAACAATCGTGCCCCAGGCGCGCTCAAACCCGATCTGAATGGCGGCTTGCGGTGCTTCGCCGCGTCGCAACTCTTCTCGTATTCGTTCATTGATGAGGACGTTGGCGTCAATGGCCATGCCGATGGTCAGCGCAATGGCGGCAATACCCGGCAAGGTCAGCGTGGCCTGCAGCATCGAGAGCAGTGCCAGCAGCAAAAACACGTTAACGGTCAGGCCAATGGCAGAAAAGAAGCCAAAGAGCCGGTAGTAGAGCACCATAAAAATGGTGACGGCCACAAAGCCCCACAGCGTGGCGCTAAAGCCCTTGGAGATGTTTTCCGCGCCAAGGCTTGGTCCGATGGTGCGCTCTTCGATGATCGTCATGGGCGCGGCAAGCGAGCCTGCACGCAGCAGCAATGCGATGTCAGCAGCATTCTCCGCACTCATGCTGCCAGAAATCTGCACTTGGCCGCTAGGGATCTCCGAGCGAATCACCGGTGCGGTGACGACCTCGCCCACGCCGCGCTCAAACAACAGAATCGCCATGCGTTTGCCAATGTTGTCACGTGTGACGTCACGAAAGATTCGTGCGCCCCGGTTATCGAGTGTCAAGTGCACAGCGGCTTGCTGGGTCTGCGAGTCACGCCCGGCTTGGGCGTCTTGTAGATTCTCGCCAGACAGAATGACTTGGCGGCGCAGCAGGATCGGTCGCCCATCGGTGTCGGTGAACCGTTCAAGCCCAAACGGCACGGTGCCAGCCGCTAGTGCCGTGGTTGCTGAAGGCGAATCATCGACCATGCGAATTTCAAGCGTGGCGGTGCGCCCGAGAATTTCCTTGGCTCGGGCGACATCTTGGACGCCTGGCAGTTGAACCACGATTCGGTCAGCGCCTTGTTGCTGGATCACAGGTTCAGCCACGCCAAGCTCATTGATCCGGTTATGCAAGGTCGTGATGTTTTGCCGCAGGGCGGTGTTTTGAACCGTCGCAATAGAGGCCGCGCTCAGTGTGAGGGCCAGTTGTGGACGCCCGCTGTTGACGCCTTCGCTGACCCCGGTGCTAATGTCCATGTCCGGGTAGCGGGTGCGCAGCAGCGACTGTGCACTGGTGCGATCCTCATTATTGGCAAATACGACCACCACTGATTGACCCTCACGATCAACCGAGGCCGCTGAAATCCTTGCGTCACGCAACGTCTGGCGCATTTCGGTGGCCAGTGAGTCGTAACGGCTGGTTAACGCGCCCGCCATATCGACTTCAAGCAAAAAGTGCACACCGCCACGCAGATCTAGCCCGAGGTACATGGGGTTCGCGCCAATGGCGCTTAACCACTTGGGCGAAGCTGGCAACAAGTTCAACGCCACCGTGTAGCTTGGGTCAGCCGGGTTTGGGTTCAAAGCACGCTCAAGCACATCGCGTGCAGCAAGTTGCAAGTCGGTGTCAGCAAACCGTACCCGCACCGTGCCCACTGGGCCACTGCGCTCAAAGCTCGAGCCTGTGGTGGCAATGCCGGCTTGCGTCAGGATATCCTGTACACGGCCTTGCATTTCGGGTTCGACTTTAACGATGGTTTTGGCGCTTGAGACCTGAACGGCCGGAGCCTCGCCATAAAAGTTGGGCAATGTATAGACAAGCCCGACTAGCATGGCGACAACAACCGTCAGGTACTTCCAAAGCGGATAACGATTCATGGACACTCGCGGCGAGTTAAAGCAAGAGAAATGCCAGTGGGCCACCAGGCACTGGTGGCCACTAGCGGGCTGACATCACAGTTGTTTGATGGAGCCTTTTGGCAGCACGGCCTGCACGGCAACGCGCTGGATGGTCACTTCGACGGGTTTTTCAGCAAGGTCTGCAACCTCAAGACCGACGTAGGCGTCGCTGACTTTGGTGATCTTGCCCACCATGCCGCCCACGGTGATGACTTCATCGCCCTTGGTCAGGTTGGCAACCAGATTGCGGTGCTCCTTTTGGCGCTTCATTTGCGGCCTAATCATGAGGAACCACAAAATCACAAACATCAAAATAATGGGTAACAGACCCACCAATGAGCTGCCACCGCCAGCTTGAGCCAGCACCATGCCGGCTGATTCGTGCAAAGACATTAAAGCCTCCTTAGTAAAACCACGCAAACTTGATCGCTATTGTACCGAGTTGGAGGCGCGCTGCTGCAGAAATTGCTTGGCCCAGGCTTCTAACGATTGGGTTTGGATCGCTTGGCGCATTTGCGCCATGATCTCGAGGTAGAAGAACAAGTTATGCAGCGTGCTTAGCCTAGCGCCTGAGATTTCATTGGTTCGCTGCAGATGATGCAGGTAGGCACGTGAAAAATGCTGGCAAGTGTGACATGCGCAATCCGGATCGAGTGGGCGCGGATCGTCGCGCCAGCGCGCGTTGCGGATTTTAATGTCGCCATGACGGGTAAAGAGCCAGCCATTGCGCGCGTTGCGTGTGGGCATGACGCAGTCAAACATATCGACGCCTGCCAGCACCCCAGCGACCAAATCCTCTGGCGTGCCCACACCCATCAAATAGCGTGGGGCATGATGGGGCAGTTTCGGAGCCGTGTGCGCGAGCACCCGCCGCATATCCTCTTTGGGTTCGCCCACCGAAAGCCCGCCAATGGCGTAACCATGAAAGCCAATGTCAGTTAAGGCGTCAATGGACTGCTCGCGCAAATCCTCATACATGCCGCCTTGCACAATGCCAAATAGCGCGTTGGGGTTGCCTTGTTGTTCAAACGCCGCTTTTGACCGGGCCGCCCAGCGCGCTGAAAGTTGCATGGAGCTTTGGGCCTGTGCGTGGGTGGCGATCTGGTGGCCAATCTTGTAAGGGGTGCATTCGTCAAAGACCATGACGATGTCACTATTTAAGCTGCGCTGGATTTGCATCGAGATCTCCGGGGTCAGAAAAAGGCGCGAGCCATCGATGGGCGAGGCAAAGGTGACGCCTTGTTCGGTGATCTTTCTCATGCCTTGCAAACTGAAGACCTGAAAGCCGCCGGAGTCCGTCAGAATCGGCCTGTCCCACCCCATAAACGAGTGAAGCCCTGCGAATTTTTCCAAGACAGTGGTGCCGGGTCGCAGCCACAGGTGAAAGGTATTACCCAAAATAATCTGTGCGCCGATTTCATGCAGCTCGTGCGGCAGCATCGCCTTGACGCTGCCGTAGGTACCGACGGGCATAAAAATCGGTGTTTGCACGGTACCGTGCGCAAGGGTCATTTGCCCACGACGGGCGTGGCCGTCGGTGGCGAGCACCTCAAATTTCATGGTCAGACCTTTTTTCTAAAAACAACGCATCGCCGTAGCTAAAGAAACGGTAACGCTGCGCAATGGCGTGCTGGTAGGCAGTCTTCATGGGCTGCATGCCGATAAAGGCCGCCACGAGCATCAATAATGTCGACTGCGGCAAGTGAAAGTTGGTGATCATGGCATCAACGATTTGCCAAGCGTAGCCTGGCCGAATAAAGAGTGCCGTGTCACCTTGGTGTGGTTTAAGGTGGCCATCGTTGGCCACGCATGCCGATTCGAGTGCGCGCACGCTCGTGGTGCCCACGGCGATCACCCGCCCACCGACAGCGCGTGCGCGCTCGATGATTTCGACCGTTTGCGCTGACACCGTGTACCACTCGCTATGCATGTGGTGTTTGGTCAGGTCGTTTTGGCGCACGGGCAAAAACGTACCTGCGCCCACGTGCAGGGTGACAAATGCTTGCGCCACGCCCATGTCAGTTAGTTCGGTCAGTAACGCCTCATCAAAATGCAGGCCAGCCGTGGGCGCGGCCACCGCACCGGGGTGACGGGCATAGACGGTTTGATAACGGTTTTGATCCGTGGCGTCGTCGGCGTGCTCGATGTAGGGCGGCAAGGGTACGTGTCCGTGGGCCTCAAGCGCCTCTAACACGTCGCAGTCAAAGGCCAACTCAAACAAGTCGGCGTGACGTTGCAGTACCTGCACATCGATGGCGTGGGCGATACGCAGTCGGCTGCCGGGTTTGGGCGTTTTGCTGGCCTTGACGTGAGCGAGCACCCGTTGGCTATCGAGCAAGCGCTCAATGAGCAGTTCGACCTTGCCGCCACTTTCTTTTTGGCCAAACAGGCGCGCCTTGATCACTCGCGTGTCGTTAAAGACCAGGACGTCGTTTGCGCGAAGGTGTTGGGCCAGTTCGCTAAAGTGGCCCTCGCCGATGCCACCCTGGGCATTGACGTGCATCAGACGGCTGGCGGTGCGCTTGGCCGTGGGGTATTGCGCGATCAAATCCTGTGGCAAGAGGTAGTCATAGTCCTCGAGCTTTTCCGTGCGGTTCGGCGCCGAGCTGTAACTGGGTGATAATTTGTCGTGATCAGTCAAGGGACTTCCTGAGATAATTGCAGCGCAATCAAGTCGCTGGGCGTGATTGTATCGGGCGCGCCGTTCAAAGTGACAAGTTTTGAACCCCAAATGTGACCAATCAGACAAGGAGAAACGGATGTTGCGACAGGTGTTGGCGATTTTGACGCTTGCATTGACTACGACGGTCACACATGCTTCGAGTACGATGCCGCCGGCGGTCGCGCAAGCGTGGGCGCGCACAGGCTTGCCTGATTCGTCTTTGACCATGGTCATCGAACAAGTCCAGGGCAAGCGCTTAGCGAGTGTGAACCCGGAGGACTTCAAGAACCCAGCCTCGGTGATGAAGCTTTTGACCACCTGGGCGGCGTTAAGCGAGCTTGGGCCCAACTTTGTCTGGCGCACTGCCTTTTTGATTGACCGCAACGCCACTGTCAGCGCTGACGGGGTGTTGTCTGGCCCGCTTTACCTGCGCCCGACCGGTGACCCTGTAATCATGGTCGAAGACCTCTGGCGCTTGATGCGTGAGTTGCGTCTGCGCGGGATCCGGCAGATTTCGGACATTGTGATTGACCGCTCGGCATTTGCCGATGTGGCCATTGATCCGGGCGAGTTTGATGGACGGCCCGATCGGCCCTACAACGCGAGCCCAGACATCTTTATGGTTAGTTTCGGTGCGGCGCGCCTGGTTTTCACACCGGATTTGGCCGCCAAGCGCTGGCGCGCCTTTGTCGATCCACCGCTTGCAGGCGTGGACATTGAGAGCAACATCAGTTTTCTGGATGGTGCCTGTCGCGCCGGCCCGCAAATTGATGCGCAAACCATTCCCAGCGGCGATCGCGTGCGGTTTCGCATTACCGGGCAGGCCTATGGGGCATGCGGCGAGTTTGATCTCTATCGACTGGCGTTTGATCAACAGACCTTTGCTGCCCAGGCGCTTGAATCGATGTGGCAAGAAATTGGCGGGGTGATGACTGGTCGCGTTCAAAATGGCACCATCCCGTCTGATGCCATGCCGGTGGCCGCCCACGAGTCACCACCGCTGTCTGAAGTGATCAGTTTGGTCAATAAACGCAGCAACAACGTGCTCACGCGCGTACTGATGCTGACCATGGGTGCGCAAGCGGGCGTGCGCCCGGCCACGGTGGCCGGCAGCGCCGATGTGGTGTTGCGAAGCATAGCGCTTCAAGGCATTGACATGGGCGCCACCGTCATTGAGAACGGCTCTGGGCTATCGCGCAACGCCCGCATCAGTGCCAACGTCATGGCGGCTATTTTGCAACAGGCCTGGCGCTCGCCAGCGATGCCTGAGTTTGTGGCCTCCATGGCCGTGCTTGGTGTCGATGGCACCTTGCGCCGGCGGCTAAATCGTGATGATGCGCGCGGCTACGCCTACATGAAAACCGGCGCCTTAAAAGATGCCCGCGCCATCGCGGGCTACGTGCTGTCACGCTCGGGCAATCGGTATGTCTTTGTCAGCATCGTCAATCATCCGCAGGCCTTTAAGGCGCGCGATTTTGAAAACGAGGTGATACGTTGGTTAAACCGCCAGTGATGCCAGGCCCGCTTAAGCCACGCCGGCATGACTAAGTGGTTCGTTGGGCTGGCAGTTGCGTTATTTGGTCTGGTGGTCGCAAGTTTATTGACCGGTCCCATGTCCATTGGTGCGTCTGATTTATGGCGTTGGCTCACGGGCCAAGCCAGTGGACCGGTCAACCAGGTGCTCAGTGACCTGCGATTGCCGCGCACCCTGATGGCGATTTTGACAGGGTCTGCATTGGCCGCAGGCGGTGCGGTGATGCAGAGTCTATTTCGCAATCCCTTGGCTGAACCGGGCTTGGTTGGGGTGTCAGCCGGCGCTGCCCTTGGGGCGGTGGCCTTGATGGCTATTGGTGCGACACACTTCATGGTGATTGGCTTTGGCGGCTTTGCCGGTGCGATTGTGGCGACTTTCATCGCCTGGCAGTTCGCCCGCGGTTGGCCGTCTTCGGCCGGTTTGCTGCTAGCTGGTATTGCCCTAAATGCTTTGGCATTTAGTCTGATTAGTTTGTTGATCGTTTTTGCGTCAGACAACGAGCTGCGCTCGATGGCCTTTTGGACATTGGGCAGCATGACCCGCACACCAACCACGGTGGTTTGGGTGCTGTGTTTGTGGGTGCCGCTTGGGCTGTGGTGGATCTACCGGCGCTGGCCGGCTTTAAATGCTTTGTTGCTTGGGCAACAGCAGGCCACGCATGTGGGTGTCAATGTCGCGAGGCTGCGCTTGTCTTTGATTAGCGCCATGGCGCTCATTATCGGCCCTTTGGTGGCTTTCACTGGTGCAATCAGTTTTGTGGGGCTGTTGGTGCCGCAGTTGATGCGCCGATTAATCGGCAGTGATCACCGGCTGCTGTTGCCGGCAAGTGCGCTGCTCGGCGCCATGGCCGTGTTAACGGCAGACATCGTGGCGCGCGTACTCATTGCGCCTGCTGAGCTGCCGGTTGGCGTGGTGGTCAGCCTGGTGGCCGCACCACTTTTTCTCTGGGTGCTGCGCCAACAGTTGCGCTAGAGTCCAAGCGACTGCCAAAGATCGTCGACACGCTGCTTGACCTGCGCATCCATTTCAATGGGGCGGCCCCACTCACGTGTGGTCTCACCTGGCCACTTGTTGGTGGCATCCATACCCAATTTGCCGCCCAAGCCTGACACGGGCGAGGCGAAATCAAGGTAATCAATCGGCGTATTTTCCACGGTGATGGTGTCGCGCACCGGGTCCATTCGAGTCGTCATGGCCCACACCACTTCTTTCCAGTCGCGGATGTTGATGTCATCGTCGACCACGATCAGAAACTTGGTGTACATGAATTGACGCAAGATGCTCCAAATGCCAAACATCACCCGTTTGGCATGGCCCGGGTATTGTTTGCGAATCGAGATGACAGCGAGTCGGTAGCTGCAGCCTTCAGGTGGCAGGTAAAAATCGGTGATCTCGGTGAGTTGGCGCTGCAACAGTGGCACAAACACCTCATTGAGCGCCACGCCAAGCACGGCCGGTTCGTCTGGCGGTTTGCCCGTGTAAGTGGTGTGATAGATCGGGTTGCGACGCATGGTGATGCGCTCAACGGTAAAGACCGGAAACCAGTCCTGCTCGTTGTAGTAGCCCGTATGGTCACCATAGGGGCCCTCAAGTGCGAGTTCATAGTCCGACGCCGGCGGTGCAGGGCTGTCGGGACCGACATCGGGTGCGAGCGCGCGCGGATCGGATTTGGGCAGCAGGTGGCCCTCCAACACGATTTCGGCAGTCGCCGGCACGCTTAAGTCGCTGCCAATGGCTTTGGTGACTTCCGTGCGCGAGCCGCGCAAGAGTCCGGCGAACTGATACTCAGACAAGCGGTCAGGCACGGGGGTGACTGCGCCAAGCGTGGTGGCCGGGTCAGCGCCAAGTGCCACGGCAATCGGAAAAGGCTGACCGGGGTTGGCGATGGCATGGTCACGGAAATCGAGCGCACCGCCGCGATGCGATAACCAGCGCATGATGAGTTTGTTGCGTCCAATGACCTGCTGGCGGTAGATGCCCAGGTTTTGTCGCTTGGCGTTGGGCCCGCGGGTGATCACCAGCCCCCAAGTCACCAGCGGCGCAATATCGCCTGGCCAGCACGTTTGTATGGGCAAGTTGTTTAGATCAACATCGGCACCCTCAAGCACGATTTCCTGGCATGGTGCCGAGCGCACATTCTTGGGATTCATGTCCCAGAGCGCTGCTTTGAGCATGGCCACTTTGCCCAGCGCATCACGAAACCCTTTGGGCGGCTCTGGTTCGCGCAATGACGCCAACAGATGACCGATGTCTCGCAGCGATGCGACATCGTCTGCCCCCATGCCAAGCGCCACGCGTTCGGGCGTGCCAAATAAATTGGCCAGCACCGGCATGCTGGCTTTCTGGCCGTTGTGCATGGCTTGCTCAAAAAGCAAGGCTGGACCTTCATTGCGCAAAACTCGATCCGAAATCTCGGTCATCTCGAGCCGGGTACTCACGGGCACCTCGATGCGTTTGAGCTTGCCGCTGGCTTGAAGCTGGTTTAAAAAATCTCTTAAGTCACGGTAGCGCACGTTGCTTATCCACAAGACGTTAGAATTTAAGGCATGAGTGAATCATTATCGCCCAACAGGGCCGTTTGGCTGGCCAAAGCCCTCCATGAGGTCGCCATCACTGTGCGCACGGCCGGTGCCTATCTCGGGCTTGCAGCGTTGGTGGTGGTTTTTCTAGCGCTCAGCGTGCCCACCATGCGCCAGCAAGTGGCACTCTTGCACCAAGGCGCACTCCTTGCGTTGGTGCCGGAGGGTTCGCGTGTGGGTTTAGTCGTGGAGTCGGCCAACGGAATTTTGGGGTTGGCACCATTGGCGCAACCGATCGATCTTGAAGCCGTGCCAGAGCGTGCGCTTGAGCCGGCGGGCTCGGACCAGGCGGCGTCTGAACGCACCGACCGGGTTGGTTTGTTGGGCGGTATTGCCTTGACTGAAATCGAGGCCGCACGCGCACAGTTTGGCATCACCGAGGCACAAGTCGACGCATTGGAGCACTTCATTGCCAGGCGATACCGTGTGGCGCGAACCGTGACGGCCCGCAT
>SKIZ01000139.1 GCA_007116135.1 Burkholderiaceae bacterium | reverse complement strand
ACTTTGGTCGAACCCACAAACGACACCGCTTTGATGTCGGGGTGGTCGCAAATGCCGTTGACGATGTCTGCACCGCCGTGCACCACATTCAAAACGCCAGGCGGGATACCGGCTTGTTCAGCTAAGGCCACAAGCTGCATCGTGACCATCGGGTCTTGCTCAGAGGGTTTCAACACAAAGGTGTTGCCTGTGGCAATGGCCATCGGAAACATCCACAACGGGATCATGGCCGGGAAATTAAAGGGCGTAATGCCCGCGCACACCCCAAGCGGCTGCAGCACGGTGTAGGTATCAACGCCGTTGGCAACGTTGTTAGACAACTCGCCCAATTGCAGGTTGCCAATCGCCGCGGCGTGCTCGACGACCTCAAGCCCGCGAAACACGTCGCCTTGGGCATCGGCCAAGGTCTTGCCCTGCTCGGCCGTGAGCGTCTTGGCAAGCGTGTCCATGTTCTCGCGAATCAGTTGCTGATACTTTAAAAAGATTCGTGCCCGCACCCCCACAGGCGTGTGGCGCCAAGTCTTAAACGCTTTCTTGGCTGCAGCCACAGCGGCATCGAGCTCTTCAGATGTGGCAAACGGCACCCGAGCAAGCACCTCTTGGGTCGCCGGGTTAATCACATCGCGCCACTCGGTGGATTTGGAGACCACCAGCTGGCCATCAATATAGAGGTGTACGGGCGGTGCCATGACCGCCGGATCTTTTGCATTCATTTTTTGGCTCCTTCCAAATAGGTCAAACGCCAGAGCAGCTTGAACGCATCAGGCTGCTGCCGACTCAAATCACTGCCTGGGTGTTTTACCAACCCAGAGCAATCTCTTTTTGATGCATTGTTTTTTATTATGCTTTTTGTTTTTGCAATAAGCTTTATCTCATAGCATTGCAGTAAAGCGCACACTCGTCAAGCACAGTCTATGCCAAGATGCGGCCGATCCAAAGCGCCAGATAAAGGCGCTTGAGACACGCCCTAAAAAAACCACCCGCACGCAGCGCCACCGGTTTACCGTTACCGTGTATGGCTAAGGCAGACAACATATGCAGGCTGGCTTAAAGTAGTAAGGTGTCATGCCATCGATGGTGGTCTTTGGTGGTTTAGGCGACGTCAAACGGAGTGTCTTTGTTGAGTATCCAGAACATCCCCCTCTTTCCCCTATCAGCCCCCTTGTTTCCGGACAGTCGCATGCCGCTGCGCATCTTCGAGGTGCGCTACTTACACATGATTCGGCAGTGCCATAAAGATCAAAAGCCTTTTGGCATTGTGGCCTTGCGCCAAGGCGCCGAAGTCGAGCAGCCTGGGGTCACTGAGACGACTCACGCGGTGGGGTGTCTGGCTCACTTAAGCGAGATGACCGAGGTGCAGGCCGGACTGCTGATGATCGACACGTATGGCGGCCAACGGTTTCGGATCCAGGCCAGCGAACGTGGCGCCTACGGTTTATGGGTGGCCAAGGTGCAGGTGCTTGAATCCGATATCGCCGTCGACATCCCGCCCGATCTGCAACCCCTGGCCAACAAATTAGGCTCGCTTATTGCCGATGCACAAAAGCAAGGCATGGAGCAGCAACTGCCGCTGACCCGACCCTACCGTTTGGATGAGTGTGGTTGGGTGGCCAATCAATGGGCCACCCTTTTGAACATCGACGCCGGTGTCAAAGTCGATCTGCTATCAGAAGACGACCCACTGGCAAGATTAACCAAGCTGAAGTTGCTGCTGGGCTAATCGGTCTGGTGCTAGATCGCGGCCTGTTGTGCTTGGCCGATTTCGCTGATGAAAGCCGGCGCCGGATGGGTCACCAGACGATGACCTGCTTTGAGGATTTGGCTTGGCACGTCATGCTGCACCAATGCCGGCAACATCGCCGATACTTGCATCAGACGATTCAAATCGACGCCGGTGTCAAACCCTTCTAATTCCAGCATGTGCACCACCTCTTCGGTGCAGGCGTTGCCGCTAGCACCCGGTGCGTAAGGGCAGCCACCAATGCCGCCAAGCGCAGCATCAAACCGATCAATGCCCGCATCAATGGCAGCTAGCACATTTGACTGTGCCAGACCCCGGGTATTGTGAAAGTGCAACGTAAAAGTGATTTGCGGGTAGTTGGCCTTGGCCTTGCGACAAATGCGACGCACCTGAGATGGGTAAGCCATGCCGGTGGTGTCACACAGACTGATGCGAGTCACTCCTTGGCGTGCGAAGTTATCAACCAAGCGCAGCACCTCGGATTCATCAATATCACCTTGCATGGGGCAGCCAAAGACGGTCGACAGCGACACGTTGATGGCCACCGGGGCATGCTCGAGCACCTCAATGATCTGTCCGAGTTGCGCCATCGACTGCTCGCGCGTCATGCGCAAGTTGGCACGGTTATGCGTCTCGCTGACCGACATGACCAGATTAGCCTCATCGATGCGACACGCAAGCGCGCGCTCGGCACCGCGTGCATTGGGAATCAAGACGGTGTATTGAACGCCCGGCACCCGCTCGATCTGGTGCATCAAGGCCTCGGCGTCACGCAACGCCGGAATCGCCTTGGGTGAAGTAAACGAGGTGGCTTCAATCTTGGCAAAGCCACACTGGCTTAGCGCATTGACAAAGTTGACCTTGTCGGCTGTCTCGATAAAGACCGGTTCATTCTGGAAACCGTCACGTGGTGAAACGTCATGCATATAAATGCGTGGCTTACCCATGCAGTGAACTCCGTGGTTATCCGTTATTAATTTGATGTTTTTTCATTGTAAGGGTTTTCCCGAGAAATTTTACATAAAAACTTAGTGTCAAAGAAATGACTAAAACCGCCACCCAAACCAGCCCTTGGTCAGTAGCGCGCGGCATCGCATAATGTCGAGAACCAAACTCACAATAAAATCAGGAGACAAGCGATGACTAGCCCCACCACATCTTCAACGCAATATCAGTTTGAAGACCGCCACGCCATCGTCACCGGCGGGGTTGCCGGTTTGGGGCGCGGCTGCGCCGAGCGACTGTTGCAAGACGGGGCGACGGTGACCATCTTTGATACCGACACCGAAGGTCTGAAAGCCGCAAAAGAGCAGCTTGGCGCGCGCGCACACGTGGTGCAAGTCGATGTCAGCGATGAGGCGTCTGTGATCGCCGGCATTAGCGCGGCACGCGCGGTGCAGCCCAACATCGATATCCTGATTAACAGTGCTGGCATCACTGGGCCCAACGCCACGGTCGCTGACTACAGCCTCGAGGATTGGGAGCGCGTGATCGCAGTGAACCTGCGCGGCACCTTTCTGACCTGCAAGCACGTGGTGCCCATTATGCGCGCAGCCGATGAGGGTCACGGCTATGGTCGCATCATTAACCTGGCTTCGATTGCTGGCAAAGAAGGCAACCCCAATGGTGCGGCCTACAGCGCATCCAAAGGCGCGGTGATCGCCTTGACCAAGTCCCTGGGCAAGGAGCTTGCCACTACCGGCATCACTGCCAATTGCGTGACACCCGCGGTGGTCAAGACCGGGATCCTGTCGCAAATGACACCGGAATTTGTTGAATTCATGCTGGCAAAAATCCCGATGAAGCGATTTGGCAAAGTCCACGAAATCGCCAACCTGATTGCCTGGTTAGCCAGCGAAGACTGCAGCTTTTCTACCGGTGCGGTGTTTGATGTCTCAGGTGGCCGGGCCACCTACTGATGCGCAGCGCGCGGGTTGTCAAACCAGCTTGACTTGCAACTGACCCAAGCCATCAAAGCTGCCAACCAGCTCGTCGCCCACCACCACGGCGCCCACGCCTTCAGGCGTGCCCGAGAAGATCAAGTCACCGGCCTTCAATTCAAATAGCGTTGACAGGTAGGCGATGCTCTCGGGCACGCTCCAGATCAACTGATCAAGGTTGCTGTCTTGTTTGATTTGGCCGTTAACGGCCAAGGTAATGCGCCCGGCATTCAGTAAACCGGTTTTGCTGACCGGGTGAATCGGGCCAATCGGGCCGCCTTCATCAAAGGCTTTGCCGACTTCCCAGGGGCGACCCTGCTTCTTGGCTTCGCCTTGCAAGTCACGCCGGGTCATGTCCAGACCCAATGCGTAACCAAAGATGCATTGCTCGGCTTGTTCAAGCGTCAAATCACGCCCGCCGCCTGACAACGCCACCACAAGCTCCATCTCATAGTGCAAGTTGGCGGTCTTGCTCGGGTAATGCATCTGGCCTTGCGTGCCGT
>SKIZ01000067.1 GCA_007116135.1 Burkholderiaceae bacterium | reverse complement strand
GCAATGATGATGCCTAGATAATGAACAATGGTGGCACGCGATTGGCAAACCTCATCCCACCAACGGTTCGGCGTAAATCGGTCTGTTTGAATTTGACAATTTCCAGTCAACATCATGCAAAAAAATGACAGGATTGAGGCATTGACGTGAAATAGGGGCAATGGGTTATATAGCCGCTCTTGACCTTGACGAATGTCGATCATGCCAGCCATATTGGCATACCAAGCACCCGCAGCTAGTTCGTAGCGGTGCGACAAAACGCACCCCTTGGGTTTGCCCGTGGTCCCGGATGTGTAGAGGATGCTCGCTGCAGTGTGCTGTTTAGGTCTGACCGACGTCGCTGCAGTGGCTGCTAAAGGCAACTCGCTGATGAATGCCTCAAGTAGAACCGTTGGTGCTTGCCAGTTCGTTTGTCCCAACGCCGATTCGATGCCGACTCGGTTCGATGTCAGCAGCACGATCAGATCAAGCTTCGCATGCTCAATCAAATAAGACAGCTCGGCAGCTCGATAGTCTGGGTTAATCGGGACGCAACAAGCACCTACTGCATTGAGTGCAAGCTTATGCAGGATGTGCTCCGGCCGGTTCTCAAGCGCTAGGCCAACCCGGTGCCCAACCCCATAGCCCTGCGCAGCGTAACACCGCATTAACTGACGAACTTGATTGGCGGCCTCGTTATAACTGAGCTCCAGACCATGCTTGGCGTACGATCGAGCACCATTGGCAGGTACCGCCAGCAAGGTCGAGTCACCAAACTTCGCCGCCGCTTCAAAGAACGCGGCACCAATCGTGGGGTGTTGCGTAATGTCGATCACTGCCAGGGCTCTTTTTAGGTCAACACGCGTGACACTTTAACCAAGTTTTCTTACATTGCCTGCGTCCGATTGGCGGGCGCGGACTTTGACCACAACTGATCGCGCCAAATTTGAATCATGCTCAGCGCACCAATTAAGCCAATCATGGAGTACAGGCTAATGGTTCCGCCAAAGCCGATGGCGTCAATGAGCGGGCCAGACAACATTAAACCCATGGGCAGCCCCAAAATCGCCAAAATCCGAATACCCATCACGCGCCCTCGGTAAAGTGGTTCGGTACTTTGCAACATGACAGCTACCAATGGTGTGACGCACAGACTTTGCATAAAGCCCATGAGTGTGAGCAGTGCAATACCGAACAAGCTGACCTCATTGAAGGCAAATAGCAATCCCAATGCAAACCAAATCGCTGCGCTAATGATCATTAAACGACCTGATCCCATGGCAATTCGGTTGCTGCTGATCACCAATGAACCAACAAGCGAGCCAAAGGCGTAGGCCGCACCGAGCCAGCCGAGCATGGTCTGCGGTGCCTGATAGACATTGTTGGCGACATAGGGCAAAAGCCCGATGCCAATCGGATAAGCAAAGATGTTGACCCAAAACGCCAAACTAGTAGTGCCTACCAACTCCGGTTTGGCGCAAACATACTGGATACCCTGCTTTAAATCCTGCAGCGGCGAGGAAGGCTTGCGGCTAGCCAAAAGTTGGCGGTCCGCGCCGGCCACACCAAAAGACAGTATGAGGCATACGATATAGAGCGAAGTAATCACCACGTAGGCAAACACCATACCGAATGCGGCAACCAGACCCACGCCAGCTAGTGCACCGACCATGCGCGCCGAGTCGACCGTGATCCGGGAAATACCCAAAGCACCGACGAGCTGACTCGCAGGCAATGCCTGGCCAATCAAGGCAAACCGTATCGTGATGTCAGCCGGGCGCAAAATGCCAACAATGATGGCCAAAAGCAGCACCAAAGTCGGCGTAAGCAAGTCGAAGAAAGCCAGTCCTAGGAGCACCAGTGAAACGATCACAAAAATCGTTCGCATGCACAAAAACAGCGTTTTATAACCCCAGCGATCGCCCAACACGCCGATGAAAGGCGAAATCGCAGCACCGATGAACTGCAGCGAGCCATACACGACAAGCAAAAAGACCGAGCCTGACTCAACCAGAACAAACCAGCCAAGAATCAGAACTTCCATTTCGAAAGCCCATGAGGCCGTGAGATCAGCTGGCCATTGGTAGCGGTAGCTCCTGACCGAGAACGGTGCCAGCACAGAGCGTTTCATAGAATTTTCAAATAGCGCTCGCGCATCTGTTGTTGCGTTTCAACCGGGCCTGGCAGGTTGAGCTGATCCTTGATGATTTGACCCAGAGACGGCAGACTCGAACGATCGACTTGCGCCTGCGCCGACCACAACTTTGAGCGCATGAGCGCTTTGGCGCAATGTAAATAGGCCTGCTCTACCTGCACCTGAATCACAAGCTTAGGTTGGCGCTTGTCGTGCGCGCACATCGCGAGCCAGTCGGCCTGCGTACTAAGACGGGCACGACCGTTGACTCTAACGGTTTCCTCAACGCCTGGCACCAAAAAAAGCAGGCCAATTTGTTGGCAAGACAAAATATTTTCAAGGGTGTCGAGTCGGTTATTGCCAGCCGAATCGGGAATGAGCAAAGTGTGGGTATCAAGCACTTTGACAAACCCTGGAGCCCCACCGCGCGGGGAGGCATCGTGCTCATTGGCATCGTTAGCACTGGCTATCACGACAAATGGACTCAGACTGATCAACTGGGCAATATGTTGATCGATATGACCAATATCTTTGCGTATCACCCGCTCGACCGGCTGATCGTATAGAGCACGCAACTGATCAATTGTTGTGATTTGCATAAGTAAGCGCTAGGTGCGCGGCTAAACGCCCGAGCTCGGTCGCAAGGTTGCCTATTGTGCGGCAATGGTCAAGCGTGCGTCAATTGCTACTTGACTGTTTCCTGTGATCTCGGGTCGCCAGACCAATAGCCAGTTGCAGTGCCACACGCACTTGGGAGGTTTTGTCAGAACAAATGACGAATACCGGTGCCTATGACCGAGCTTTTGGCGGTACTGATGGTTTGGTAGTTATTGCCATACGAGCCCCAGACGTACAAATCCGTTCGCTTCGAAAGGCTGTAGACGTAGGCAGCACTAAAAACATTCTGGGTCGCTAGCTGCTCGGCCTGCCTGAATGAGCCGTAGGGCCGGCTTGCCTGCCAGGACAACAAAACCCGTCCATCTCGACCTGCTGCAATGGTGGCAGCTAGCGAGTACTGAAATGACCGGGCACCATCGGCAAACAACATATTGGTGCCGCGGCTAGCTGTGCTTAATGAGCTCGAGTAACCACCGGCACCGGGTCCCTGCCCAAAAAAGTTACCCCCGACCGTCTGACCAATGACCGCCGATATCTGCGCCCACCTGAAGTCATATTGACCACCTAAAAGCCACGCTCGCGGTTTAGGCTGCTTCTTATTGCTCACGACCTGATCATCGTCTGTGATCAATTGATTGGCTGCATAAACCATATCGTAAGCAAAGACCATCGACAGCGGCCCGCGACTGTAGCGCAACCCTAAGGTCAACATGCGCATGTTCTGCGTCGTTCCGAAAAATGATGTCGCAGGCTGCGTAATGGCATCGCCCTGGGCACCGTCGTAGTAGGCCGCCGTAAACCCGGTGTTCAATGAGAAGCCCACACCCGCTTGCCAGCCGTGGATGACCGCTGTTTGGTAGAGGATCAAATTGTTAGGTCTCACGCCGTTGGCAGATCCAAACGAGACCCCCATCCCAGCTTGGCTGCCCGAGATCGCGAATGGATCAAACGGTACCAGGTATTTATATGCCAGACTGCCTTGTCGGCCCAAGTCCAGCGAGCCCAAACGACTGCTAGCCACACCAACCGTTGACTGACGACCGAAACCTAGCCCGCCCTGACCAAGCGTGCCATTTTGTGCGTTGATACCGCCTTCGAGCACGAAATTGACTGACCACTCGGGTGACAACGACTCACTTGCCTTGATACCCCAGCGTGATCCACTTAAGACACCTGAGGTCATGCCATAGTTCGTCTCACTAATTGCCGCTGATAACCCATCTCGTGCCGCTTGAGAGGTTGGGTTGTAGTAGAGGCTTAAATCCACAATCCCGTAGAGCGTCAATGGCTGACCAGCCACAGCCATGCCAGAGCAGGTCAAAGCCCACCCGAAGGCGCTAGAAACCCAAAGGCGCTTCAATGACCGACGGCTCGGTTGCCTTACTGCGTTCATCTTACTTTGACCTTTCTTAAGTGAGACCAATCTACTGCGTGCGCCAGCACAGGGACGTCAG
>SKIZ01000175.1 GCA_007116135.1 Burkholderiaceae bacterium | reverse complement strand
TACGCCGGTGCTGACTGGATTTATCCTATGAAACAGTTGCAGCGTGCCGTGCAAACCATTGTGCGCGAGTCGCTCTTGCTAAACGGCATGCCCGTGCGCAGTCATGCCGCTTAGGGCAAGCGCCAATCGAGTGCATTTCACTGTAACTGTCACTTAAACCGTTTATGCTAGAACGGTCGTCTATACGCTGCATGAACTGCCACGCCCGCCGGCGTCGGTTGCCACCGAACCAACCATCTGGGAGCCTATTTTGAAAATTGCTGATATCCGCGCCAACGCCTATTCCATGCCTTTTGTCAGTCCATCGTTTCCCAAAGGCCCCTACCATTTTGTTGATCGCGAATTTTTCATCATCTCCTATCGCACCGATGAAAAGCTCTTGCGACAGATGGTGCCCGAGCCTTTGCGCATTGAAGACCCGATTGTCAGTTACGAGTTCATCCGCATGCCAGACTCCTCGGGCTTTGGTGACTACACCGAATCTGGTCAAGTCATCTCAGTCATCGATGAACAAGGCCGCAAGGGTGGCTACACCCATATGATGTATCTGGACGATGAAGCACCGATTGCTGGCGGGCGCGAGCTCTGGGGGTTCCCGAAAAAATTAGCGCAACCCAAACTCATGGTCGCTAGCGACACCCTCGTTGGCACGCTCGATTATGGCCCGATCCGAGTGGCCACAGGCACCATGGGTTTTAAATACGAACCGCTAGACACGGCCGCCGAGCAAGAGAAGTTGGTGCAAACACCGAACTACTTGCTCAAGATCATTCCCCATGTTGACGGCTCAGCGCGGGTCTGCGAGCTCGTGCGCTATCACCTGCAAGACGTCACCGTCAAGGGCGCTTGGACTGGCCCGGCTCGTCTAGAGCTCTTTAAGCATGCGTTAGCACCGGTGGCCGACTTGCCCGTGCTCGAAATCGTGGGCGCCAAGCACCTCGTGTGTGATCTCACACTTGGGCTTGGCGAAGTGGCGTTTGACTACCTAAAGACCTGACCGACTTATCGGCGCGCCTTTGGCGCGCCGGTGGTTTTTTTGCTGGCACGTTTGCCAGCTGACTTGGCGGCTATTTTTTTGGGGGCCGCGCGTTTGACCGACTTTCTTGCTGGGCGCCTATTAACCAACTCCTTGACCACGTTATCCGGCTCAAATTGTGTCGACGATTTGCGCTCGCGCGTATGCACATCAAAAGTCACAAAGTTCTCGCCTAATTCGGGCAATGCCAGACACTGCGGGTGTCGCAACGTCTCATCGATGTCATGCAAGCCCGTTTGCCAGTGCATCTGCTTGGCTTCGGCGCTGAATTGATAGTCTTTGTAGTGCCCTTCGGCCTGCTTGTTGCGATAAATCAGGTGAATGACGTTATAGCGCGCCCCGAGCATGTGGCGCGCCATGCTGTCAAACCAAGGATCCGCGGCCTTGACCGAGTCGGGGATACGCGCAATCGTGTCAAGCAAGGCCGCACGCATGACCTGCGTCATGTGCACGGCGTTGGTGATCGTTCGGGTACGACTGGAGTACTGAATGTCTTTTAGCCGCTCGTTGACCTGAAAGATATCGATGGGTAACTCACCAACCGCACTCCACAAGTCCACCTGAAACACCAGCGTGTCGCGCCTAGGCTTAAAGCCCAACACATATTCAAGCGGCGTATTGGAGACGCAACCGCCATCCCAATAGAACTCACCATCAATTTCAGTTGCCGGAAAACCAGGCGGCAAAGAGCCTGAAGCCAGAAAGTGCTTGGGCGTCAGTTTGATATGGTTCGAATCAAAATAAACGAAGTTGCCACTTGCGACATTGGTCGCACCAAGCGACACCCGGGTCTCACCACTATTGATCCGATCAAAGTCAGCAAAGCGCTCGAGCGTGCTCAAAATCGGTGCGGTGTCGTAAAAGCTCGTGTTTGCCGGTGAGCCGCCACCCGGGGCCATTGGTCGCGGTTTGAAAAAACCTTCCTGGCCCATGACCAAGGCCGACATGGCGGCCATCGAACTGAACATGGTGTGCCCAAATGACTCCATCATGTCGCCCCATGGCGACATGTATTGCCCAAAAAGGGCCTGGTGGCCGGCGTTGACCGCCGGGGTTATCACCGGCGACATGCAAATCGTGTCCCAAAAGTCGTGCAGCCGCTGCACGCGCTTTTCCGGCGCGTTGCCGGCGATAATCGCGCAATTCAAGGCACCAATGGAGATGCCGGCGACCCAGTTGGGGTGAATGCCCGCTTGTGCAAGCCCATCATAGACACCGGCCTGATAAGAGCCAAGCGCCCCACCGCCCTGTAGCACCAGTGCAATACGGGGATAAACAGATGAATCAAATTTAGCAGCGGGCACGTTGGCCTCCTTTTTTAGGCGTCACGCCTGTGATCGTCGAAACACCAACTTGTCCGTTGAAGATACCTCGGGTGTATAGACGTAGCCCTCTAGGTTGAAATCGGTCAACTTAGCCGGGTCGGTAATGCGGTTATCAATAATAAAGCGCGCCATCAAGCCTCGAGCGCGTTTGGCAAAAAAGCTAACAACCTTATAGCCTGTGCCCTTGTCATCTTGGAACACACACTGGATCACGCGCGCATTTAACGCAGACAAATCAACAGACTTGAAGTATTCCTCTGATGCCAGGTTCACGACCACAGGTTGCTTGTCTTTGGCCAGGCGCTCATTGAGATAAGGTGCAATGGTCTGCTTCCAGTAGTCATAGAGATTCTTGCCAGCTCGGTTTGGCAACTTGGTGCCCATCTCCAGACGGTAGGGTTGCATCAAATCCAAGGGACGTAACACCCCGTACAAACCACTGAGGATCGCCACATGATCTTGCGCCCATTTCAAATCCGCATCAGTCAAGGATTCGGCTTGCAACCCTTCGTAGACATCGCCATTGAACGCCAGTACCGCCGGGCGGGCATTGGCCTGGGTGAATTTGGGGACCCACTGGGCATAGCGCTGGACGTTGAGTTGAGCCAAGTTCTCGCTAAGCGACATGAGGCTGGCGACTTCGCTGGCGCTTTTTTTCTTTAACTCGTCAATCAATCCCTTGGCCTGGCTGACAAAGAGCGGCTCGGTGTGCAGCTTGGTTGCAAGCGGGGAATCGTAATCCAGCTTCTTAGCTGGGGACAATAACAGCAACATGCCGACATTCTCCTTTGGTTTATTTAGGCTCAAAGATAACAAACCTTGGATAAATCCGGGTGTACGTCTGCGTAATGAGACTTGCGCGCGCGCTCGCGCTGGCGTTTCTGCTAAGATACCGACCTCGAGCGGAGAGGTGGCAGAGTGGTCGAATGTACCTGACTCGAAATCAGGCGTACGGTGAAACCGTACCGTGGGTTCGAATCCCACCCTCTCCGCCAACTACATAGCATTAATGCGGTTGGCTCTACCCCATTAAGGGGGATGGGCATTCACTAAACACGGTTAATCAAGCCGTTCTAACCGCATTGAGTCAAGACTCTGATGCGGTAATTTTCAAAGTTCCTAAACCCATAGGCGCGTCTAGAGATCATTTCCATTTTATTGTGGAAACCCTCCGTGATGCTGTTGGTTTTTGACAAGCACCACATTGCGATGATCGGTTCGACCCAAGGCAGCGGCGCCTTAGGCCAACCGCATCTGAATGCAACGCTCCTTTATCGCGTTGGCTTGCCCGATGATGTCTTGAACGTTGCCGTCCATGAGTGCAACCGACTTGCTGTGCTGGGCCAGCGACGCAAACAACGGATCGCCCAAGACCTGGTGAGTCTGGATACACTGGGCAATCAATTGCGCGCAGGCCGAGTGCATGGGTAAATTGGCGCCTCGAGGACTCGCCAGTCCATTGAAGTAAAGACCAGGCGCACCCAGAGACATCGTTCCACCCGCAAACCGAAGTGGCACCCCGTTTTCCCATTGCAAAATGGTTTCATCCAAGAACGGGAACGTGGTTCGGTAGCCGGTGGCCCAGACAATCGTATCGATTTGCTTAGCTGTAGCGTCTGTAAAGCGCACAGTCTTTGCATCGATGCGCTCAATGCCAGGGGCGATCGCCACCCGACCGTGCTCCAACAGATGAAAGATCAAAGAGTTAATCGTTGGCGGCTTCTCAAGAAAGGCATGATCGGGCGCGGGCAACCCTCTTTCAGTGATGTTGCCCAAAATAACGTTGACCAACGAACTAAGCACCGCTTCTTTTTGCGATGCGGGTAATTGCTCGATGAAGAGGTCGCCTCGCGGCACACCGAACATGGTTTTCGGAAGAAACCAGCGTCCTTGACGCATCGACAGCGTCACTTGTTTGCCAGCAAAGGCCGCTTCGGCAACAAGATCACATCCCGAGTTGCCCGATCCGACGACCAATATGCCGCTGCCCTGCAGATCACCAACATGGCGATAGTTTCTGGAGTGGATCTGCTTGCCGGTGAACTCGCCTTCAAACTCAGGCACGACCGGGTCCCATAGATGCCCATTGGCTACAACCACCGAGTGGTATCTCTGGGTTTGCCCATTGTGCAGTGTGACATCCCACTTCGTGCAAGCGTCAACTTTCACCGGCACGACACTGACGACTTGGGTATTCAATGTCACTCGGTCTTTCAGGCCAAACCGACTGGCGTAGTCTTGCAGGTACGCCTGCACCTGGTCGCGGCTCGGAAAGTCAGGCAAATGGTCCGGCATCGGATAGTCCAAAAACCCCGATGTCTTTCGAGAGGAGATAAGATGGGCGCCATCGTAAATGCCAAACGCCCAGTTCCCCCCGATATCGGCCTGGGCCTCAAACTGGTCATAATCAATGCCTTGGTCGCACAAGGCTTTGGCTGCCGACAATCCAGCACACCCAGCACCAATCACGCAGACTTTATCGGCCTTCAGTTTGTCACTCATGTGCTCCCCGGTTGCTATTTACAGAAGCTTTTTATTAGCACTTTTGTGTTCAGAGTTTAGCGCTCGGCGTGGCTTGCCGCTGCCCTGATACAGCCTGCACGCAGCGATGTGTTGGTTTGATAACCAACCAAGAACCGGGCTTTTTCAAGAACCGAGAGCCACCGATGCGCTAGGGCAACCCAACCGCACGAACGAACACGCACTAATTGGCTGGCCGCGCTTGAGGCGGTGCCAGTGGCGACTGCGGTTCATACCCATGCGTGATTTGCATGGGTTCTGATGGCGTCACTGGCATGACGCGAATGTCTTGCACCTGAGGCGGATTGCTAGAGACACTGGTCATCGAACTGCGCACCAGTTCCGCGATTTTCACGGCACGATCTCGATTGAGCGCGCCTGATAGCGCATAAACCAAAGGCCCCTCTTGCCAGAACGCAATCGATTGGTTGTCCTTTTGCACGAACTCAATCGTTGGTGCATCTTTTTCCCAGCGGGTTTTCATGTAAAGCATCACTGCATCACCGGACGAATTGGCATAAGTCAACTCAACAAACTCCTGCGAGCCTCGAGTGATTAATCGACGTGATTGCAGGGTGTAACCGGCCGCTGTCAAGTTAGGGGCCTGCATTTCGAGGGCCACTTTCTGCGTTAACCAATTCAATGGGTCTATCTGCTCTGCTGATTGAATATGAAGTGTTTTGACCGTCATAGATTCAAATGGTGCCGATGCATTGGTGGCAACTTGCTGCAAGAAGCTTTGCACCAACCCATTGCTGCTATTGGCACTTAAACCACTGTGCATTGCGGCCAACCAACCCCCGGCAGCGGACACGACACACAATGCACCTACAGCGGCTAAGCGGGTGATCGATGGCCACTGCGACTGGCGCGGTCTATTGACAATGGACAACAAGCGTGCGGGCACTGGCTCTTGAGCGATCGCCTGATGCGCTTGGCGAAGTAATTCGTTGTATTGACGGTAATCGGCGACTTGTTTGCATTTATCGGGGTGACGTTTTAGGTACTCTTGAACCTGACGGGCACGTTGGGCGTCAAGCAATCCATCGACATAGGCGTGCAAATCGCGCTCATCAATGGACTCGAAAGGCTGTACGTTGTTATCGTACTGACTCACGACTGACCTCCTGTGCGCGTGGGTATGGGCTGCTCATTTAGCTGGGTCACTTGCATCTCTGCGCGCAACTCTTGGCGGCCTCTCGAGAGTCTTGATCGCACCGTCCCTACGGGCACATCCAAGATCTGCGCAGCCTGGTCGTACGAAAACCCCTCAACAGCTACAAGCAACAGCACCTCACTGTGCTGTGCTTTGAGTTGGTCTAGCGCCTTGAGCATCCGATGACATTCGAGTCGCTCGTCTTGCCTGTCGTATTGCGACAGGCACTCGGTTTGGTCTAAACCCTCTGTGGTCACTTCATTGCGACGCAACCGATGCTGATAACCGTTGACAAACACGGTGTATTGGATTCGATAGAGCCAGCTACGGATGCCGCCCTCACGGCGCCAAGTGTGCACCTTATTCATGGCCCGCTCGAGCGTGTCCTGCACCAAATCGTCTTTGTCGCCCGAACCACGCAAAAGCGTCTGCGCATAGCGGCGCAACGACGGAATTTCGCGCGAGATCATCCAGTTGATCTCGCGGCGTTCGTGGTCGGTTAATTTCATAAAGGCGAGCGCTCCTAGAACGATTTGACATGTCCACATCAGGACAGTGCCAGTGCGAAAAAGGTTCCATCAAAACCAGCATGCGCACCAAGCCGACTAAATCGGTTTGGACAAATTTGGAACGTTTTTGCGCACGACACTGTCATGCAGGTTCACGTTACACACGAGCGCTAAAGGAGCAAATCGAATGACAACATTCAAATACAAGTTAGCAGCAATCGCGGCATCAATCGGCATGATGTCAACGGCCGCTCTAGTGACAGTGGCCAGCGCACAAAGCAGTCAAACTAGCGCACAGGCAACCCAGCAACAAGGCTCGGTGTCCGATACCGAACTGCGTGAGTACGCCCAAGCTCGCGCGGCTGTCGAGCAAATTCATAACAAGTATCAAGGTCTCGTGCAAGACGTCACGTCTGAAGAGCAAATGCAACAGCTGCAAGCTCAGGCTAATGAGGAAATGGTGGCTGCCGTGCAAAACACCGACCTAAGCGTGGAGCAATACAACCGTATCGCCCAACTGATTCAGACCAATCAAGAGGTGTTGGATCGGTTCATGGAAATCGCGCGCTAGGCCACATCATCAGGCCCGTATGCCCGGGGAGCCTGCGCCTGGCGATTAGTCAGGCGTGCGGGCTCTGGGCTGCCAAGACGCTTACGGTCTTGCGACAGCGGCCATCGGTGCGCCACCGACGTTGATCGTGGGCGGCCTGCGCTTTAAGCGCCACAGCAGCCACACCGCGATGGCCAGATTCAGCGCATTCCACGCCAGGCCGTTTAGCATGGCCGTCTGATAGGAACCCGTCAGATCAAAAAGCTTGCCAGATAACCAGCCACCAAGCGCCATGCCAAGCATGGTCGCCATAATCACTGCGCCGACCCGACGCCCGGTTTCAGCCAACGGGAAATGCTCCCGAATGATGATGGCATATGAGGGCACGATACCGCCTTGGAACAGACCAAAGACAGCCGAGATAATGTAGAGCGATACAAGGCCGTTAAAGGGCAGAAACATCAGCAAGGCCACACCTTGCAAGGCTGAGCCCAAAATTAACGTGCGTACCCCGCCAATCTTGTCGCAAATGACACCAGAGATCAGTCGACTGATCACACCACAGGCCAGCATCAGCGAGAGCATCTCGGCGCCGCGCGCAGGTCCATAACCAAGGTCAACGCAGTAGGCCACGATGTGGACCTGCGGCATGGCCATCGCAACACAGCAGGCTAAGCCCGCAATGATCAACAAGGTTTGCGCTTGGGTTTTGGTCAAGCCAAAGGGTCGCTGCGTTGAAAAGGGGGTGGTCGTGGTGGGCGCAGCCGGCTCGACTCTTGGCGGGCGCTGGCGCAAGAACCAGGCCAGCGCGGCCAGACCGACACTACACACCACGCCCATCAGAATGTAGGTCTCGCGCCACCCGCTTGTGGCAATGCCCCAATTGGCCAAACCCGGCCAGATCGCACCGGCTAAGTAATTGCCGCTGGCACAGACCGCCACAGCAATACCGCGGCGCTTGTTCCACCACAACGACGTGTCAGCCACCAGCGGAGCAAATGTCGCCGAGATACCAAAGAGCCCGAGAAACACGCCATGTGCCAGCGCAAAGGTATAGATGTTGGTGCTAAGCCCAGCCCAGACAAAACCAATCAAAATCCCGACTGAGCCCAACCAAAGTGCCACTGTGACGCCGTAGCGATCGACTAGGCGACCCATGTAGATGCCGCCCACACCGAAGCCAATCATCAAGAGCGTGTAGGGCAGTGAGACATCAGCACGCGAGACACCAAACTCGGCTTGCACTTGCGGCAAAACCACCGCGACCACGAACATGCTGCTCGAACCCATGAGCATCGCAAGCAAGGAAATGATGAGCCGGCGCAACGCGTAGCGCGAATCGATCAGTTCTGGGTCGGCCGGGCGCGACAAATCATTCAAACGGTGATCCTCAGCTAGCGTGCATGAACCGACCCATCGGCACACACGGACACATAAGAGCAAGTTAAGTTTTATTTTGATGGCAATGTAGCACCAGTATTACCTCAAAGAGCCAGAAATCTATCGATTCGTGGTCATATTTGGTTCTACAAACTCAGACAAACCATTTGCCGTTTGCAAGCTGCGCTGTTATCTTCGCCCTTGTAAGATACCTCGACAAAATCAATAACAATCACTTAACCCCATTAGCAATTTCAGGACATCGTCTCAATGAAAACCTATAATCATTTCATTGATGGGCAATACGTTGAACCCATCGCAAAGAAGTGGCTCGACAGCATGGACCCCTATCGCGGCGAGGCTTGGGCCAAGATCCCACAGGGCTGCGAACAAGATGCGGACCGCGCTGTCAAAGCAGCCACCCGTGCGCTGCAAGAAGGCCCATGGGCCACCATGAATGGCAGCCAGCGCGCACGTCTGATGAATAAGCTCGCCGATTTGGTCGAACAAAACATCGACCGCTTGGCCGAACTCGAAGTCAAAGACAACGGCAAACTGATCGCCGAGATGAAAGGCCAGGTGACTTACCACCCAAGCTGGTGGCGCTATTTTGCTGGCTTGGCCGACAAGATCGAAGGTCGGGTGGTACCCATCGACAAGCCTGAGCACTTCGCATTTACCCGACGCGAGCCCGTGGGAGTGGTCGCCGCGATCACGGCCTGGAATTCGCCGCTACTGTTTGTTGCCTGGAAATGCGCCGCCGCACTAGCTGCCGGTTGCACGGTGGTGGTCAAACCTTCTGAGTTCGCCTCGGTCTCGACACTGGCCTTTGCAGAACTCACGCGCGAGGCCGGGTTTCCTGACGGGGTCTTTAACGTTGTGACCGGTTTGGGTCACGAAATCGGCTCAGCGCTCGTGGATCACCCCGATGTGGCCAAGATCACCTTCACTGGGTCAGATGTCACCGGGGCTCGCATCTACTCACAAGCAGCCAAGACCATGAAGCGTGTCTCGCTTGAACTCGGTGGCAAGTCACCGAACATCGTGTTTGATGACTGCAATCTGACTGCGGCGGCATCAGGTGCCATCTCTGGGATCTTTGCGGCAACGGGGCAGACATGTATCGCCGGCTCTCGCCTGCTGGTGCAGAACTCAATCAAAGAAAAGTTTACCGAGCGCTTGGTCGAGCTTGGCGCTTCGGCCAAAAAGGGTGACCCGATGTCGCCTGACACCAATATCGGGCCAGTCACAACCAAGCCTCAGTACCAAAAGATCCTCGACTACATGGAAGTGGCCAAGGCCGAAGGCGCAAGATGTATCCTCGGTGGCGGGCCGGCCACCTCAGCAGACTTGCCCGGCGGGCAGTTTGTCGAGCCCACGATCTATACCGATGTCACGCCACAGATGCGAATCGCGCGAGAAGAGGTCTTTGGACCGGTGCTCTCAATCATCGGGTTCGAAGACGAGGCCGATGCCATCCGTATCGCCAACGACACCATTTATGGTTTGGCCGCTGGCATCTGGACGCAAAACATGGGGCGTGCCATCCGGGTGTCGTCTGCCATCAAGGCGGGCACCGTCTGGGTCAACACCTATCGGGCCATTAGCTACATGATGCCCTTTGGTGGCATGAAGTACTCGGGCATCGGTCGCGAAAGCGGCGTCGAGGCGATCGACGAGTTCCTTGAGACCAAGAGCACCTGGATCTCGTACTCCGAGGACGTACCGGCCAATCCATTTGTGATGCGTTAATTCAAAACCTAAAAACGACACGCCCCTGCAAGGGGCGTGCGCCAGGAGACAAGCAACATGAAAGGCGTCGTATTTGCGGGTGACCGCCAGCTTGAGCTGCAGCAGTTTGATGACCCCACGCCAGAACCCGATGAGGTGGTGTTAGAGATCAAAGCCTCTGGCATGTGTGGCAGCGACCTGAAGTTCTACCGTGCCCCACCGGGCCAAGCCGCCAAGGAGCTTGGCTTTACCAATCCGGCACCGGTCATTGCTGGCCACGAGCCATGCGGCGTGGTGGTTGCCGTGGGCAGTCAGGTCAGCGCCGCGCAGGCGCGCATTGGCCAGCGCGTGATGGTGCACCACTACAAGGGCTGCGGGTTTTGTCCGCACTGCTCAACTGGCTGGATGCAGCTGTGTGTCGATGGCGTGCAAAAGGTCTACGGCATGACCGGACATGGTGCGCATGCACGCTACATGAAGTGCCCGGCCTCAACGCTCGTTGAACTGCCCGAGTCGTTAAGCTTTGAGACCGGCGCTGCGATTTCCTGTGGCACCGGCACGGCTTGGGGCGCCCTAAAGCGGCTGGAATTGGCCGGTGATCAGACCATTGCGATCTTTGGTCAAGGCCCAGTCGGGTTGTCAGCCACCCAGTTGGCCAAGGCCATGGGTGCGCGCGTCATCGCACTCGATGTCAACGCCGAGCGTCTAGCACGTGCGCAAGCCTTTGGCGCCGATTACCTGGTTAATCCAGCCCAAACCGATGCCCTTGCCGCCATCAAGGAATTAACCCACGGGCTCGGTGCGCACGCCTCTTTAGAAGCCTCTTCAGCGCCGGCGGCACGCTCACAGGCGGTGCAGTGCGTGCGTACCTGGGGCAAGGCTTGCTTTGTCGGCGAGGGTGGGCAATTGTCGCTTGATGTCAGCCCAGACTTGCTGCGCCGTCAAGTCACCCTGATCGGCTCTTGGACCTTTTCGACCCATGGCCAAGCCGACTGCGCCGAGTTCATCGCCGACAGAAACGTTGATGTCGATCAGTTATTCACTCATCGCTGGTCGCTGGATCAGGCTGATGAAGCTTATCGGGTCTTTGATCAGCAATCCGAAGGCAAAGGCGTATTTGTCAGTTTTTAACGCCAGTGCCGTGCACGCGCCAGACAAGGACGTGCACGGCACTTACGATCTCGTCAATGCCACTGACTTCATTTGAGCCCAAACTGACTTGCCTGCGGTCAACTCAAGGGTTTCGCACGCCTTTCGCGTCACGCGCGCAAGTAGCTCTTGATTGCCGCAATTGACGAGCACAATCTGACTGGCTGCATCGACATCAGCATAAACACCTTGGATCTGCCCAAAGAGTCGATTCTGTATGGAGCTAACTGACGGCTCGGTGCAAGACAAGCTGACGTCATTGGCGTGGACATGCAAACGCACTGGCGCACCAAGCGGCAAATGATTCTCTTTGACCCATAGCTGCTGGCCATTGACGTCAATGGCGGTCAGTCCATAAGCCACGTCATGCTCGGCCACCTTGCCACGCAAAATCGCACCGGCCTGCCCGCCCACGGCCATGGCAAATTCAGGATCAGCCAATACAGGCGCGATCGGCCCGGCAAGCTTGATGCGACCGGCTTCTAACAACACCACGTGATCTGCCAAGTGCACCAGCTCAGCCATCGAATGCGTGACATACAGCACAGGGATTTGCAACTGGGTGTGTAAGCGCTCTAGCCACGGCAAAATCTCTTCGCGACGCGCCTGATCCAGCGAAGCCAGCGGCTCATCGAGCAACAAAAGCCGCGGCTGCAACGCCAACGCGCGCGCCATGGCCACCCGCTGGCGCTCGCCACCGGACAGACTCGCAGGGTCGCGCGCGAGCAGGTGACCAATGCCAAGCAGTTCAACCGCCTCAGCCAGCGCCTCATTGGCACCGGCGCGCTTGGCGCGCTTGATACCAAAGGTCAGGTTTTGTTTGACGTTTAGATGCGCAAAGAGGCTGGCTTCCTGAAACACGTAGCCCAGATCGCGCTGCCAGGTTGGGCAAAAAATCCCGGCGCCGCTGTCTTGCCACACCTCGGTGTCAATGGCGATACGACCTTGTGCGACTTCGAGCCCAGCGACGCAACGCAACACCGTGGTCTTGCCGCAACCCGAAGGCCCAAACAAGACGCTCACCCCTTTTGCTGGCAACTTCAACTCAATGGCCAGCCTGAAGTCCGCACGCGCCAGCGTCAAATCAATCTGCACGCCCACGCCCTTCATGCCACCACCCGATCGCCGCGCTGCTTAAGCCGCGCCAACACCAGTAACACCAAAAACGAGAACAGCACCATCCCACCGGCAAGCCAATGGGCTTCGTTGTATTGCATGGCCTCGACGTATCCAAAAATTTGAGTCGAGACCACACGCGTTTGCCCAGGAATATTGCCACCAATCATCAACACCACGCCAAACTCGCCCACCGTGTGCGCGAAAGTCAGCACCACCGCGGTAAAGACACCGGCTTTGGCCTGCGGCAAGGCCACCGAAAAGAACGCATCGATCGGGCGCGCGCGCAAGGTCGCAGCCACTTCGAGCGGGCGACGGCCAATGGCCTCAAAGGCGTACTGCATTGGCTGCACGGCAAACGGTAAGGAGAAAATCACTGAACCGATGACCAGACCCGTAAAAGTAAATGACAACAGGCCGATACCCAGCGACTCGGTCAATGCACCGACCCAGCCATGCGGACCAAGCAAAACCAACAAATAAAAACCCAACACCGTTGGCGGCAACACCAATGGCAAAGTCACCATCGCCGCAATCACAGGACGCAGGCGCGATCGGGTTTGCGACAACCACCAAGCCAGCGGTGTGGCTAGCACCAGCAAAATCAAGGTGGTTACCGTGGCTAAGGCCAGGGTTAGCCAAATCGCTTGCCATGCCTCATGCGAGATAGAAGGATTCACGACCAAGGCGCCCCTTTATTCACGGATGGACCCGATAGCCAAACGATCGCAAGACCTCTACGCCTTCAGGACTCGCTAGATGCTGCAGCAGCGCGTGTGCGGTCGGATTGTGCGCCCCGGCAACGAGCACCACGGCGTCTTGCTCGATTGGCGCATGATATTGACTAGGCACCACCCAGGCCGAGCCTGAAGTCAGCTGCCCATCGGCAAAGACCTGTGCCATCGCCACAAAGCCCAACTGAGCATTGCCCGAGGCCACGAACTGAAACGCCTGACCAATATTGGCGCCTTGCACCAACTTCGGTGCCAGTGACTGGCGCAACCCCAAATGCGTCATCACCTCAATGGCCGCCGCACCGTAGGGCGAGAGCACGGGGTTTGCCAGAGCCAGGCGCCTGAAATGAGGGCTTCTCAAGACGGCTGCGTCAGTATCGATGAGCTCAGGGTCGCGGCTCCAGAGCACCAATTGGCCGATTGCATACGTGAACTGGGTCTGGGCAAGCGCAAAACCTTCATCGACCAACTTCGCCGGCGTTGCCACGTCACCAGCCAAAAGTACCTCAAATGGCGCACCGTTGCGGATTTGCGCATAAAACTGGCCAGTGGCACCGTAGGCAATCTTTAGAGTGACACCGTGCTCGCTTTCGAACTGCGATGCAATCACTTTCATGGGGGCCGCAAAATTGGCTGCCACTGCCACAGTGAGCTGCCCGCCATGGGCGGGCGCACTGACCGAGACGGCATAACACCAGAGCACCACGGCAAACCACCACGCGCGCGCAGGCCATCGACGCATCTTGCCCCCGATATGCTAAAAATGGAATTCAAATGCTATCACGCTATTCATTTTGTGAATAGCGTGATAGCCATGGCAACCCCACACGGAGCCCTTGGGTGCCCAGAGAACAACAACCGCGATCGGCGCATGAAATCGCTGACACCTTGGCGCACGCCATGAGTGACAAACGCATCGAAGTCCTGCGTGCCGTCGGCCAGTTTGGTTCGATCTCGCAAGCCGCCAGAGCCAGTGGCATTAGCTATAAAGCCGCCTGGCAAGCCATTGAGACGCTAAGTAACGTCGCTGGCGCCGCTTTGGTGGAGAAGTCGGTCGGCGGTGCTGGCGGGGGCGGTGCGCGTTTGACCCGCGCGGCCAAAGACGTCTTGCACGCCTCGGACTGTTTCGCCCAGGCTCGCCAAGACGCGCTTGCCCAGCTGCGCCAGCAATCGCCATCACAGCGCAACGACATGACAGCGATCGCAGCGATGAGCCTGCGCACCAGCATGCGCAATCAGTTGCCCTGCACGGTCTGTGCCATTGAAGTCGTCTCTGGCATGGCGCAAGTCACGCTTGAGCTCGCTGACGCCCAGCGGCTGCGTTCATCAATCACGCACGAAAGCCTCGAGTTACTGGAACTAAAACCAGACATGCGCGTGCTCGCCTTATTCAAGGCCACCGCAGTAACCATCGCACCAACTATCATGGCCATGGGGCAGATCAACGTCATCACCGGCGATGTGGTCAAACGCAGTCGCATCAAGGGTGACCGACAGTTGTCGTTGGCCATTGCGCCAGGCCTATTTATCGCCGGCTTGGCGCAGCCCGATGCCATGCTTAAAAACCAACAGCCCGCGATGGCCGGATTTGCCGAGTCGGCGGTGGTGATCGGTTTGGCAACGTGAGCAATCGGGGT
>SKIZ01000091.1 GCA_007116135.1 Burkholderiaceae bacterium | reverse complement strand
TCAGTGTATCAATGAGCCGAATGATGCTGATGGTGTCATGCACGACCAGCGGCGCACGCAATCGGCTTTCCTGAATACGCCCATAGGTCAGCAAATCAGCAATCAATCGCTTGGCACGCCCGATGCCAATGATCTCGTCTAGCTCGCCTCGGCACACCGGAAAGAAGCTATGCGGTGCGCGCTCAATTTGACTGCGGATGTGGTTGGCATCATCACCAATATCAATCCAGGACACTTCGGTGCGCGGGGTCATAATTGAGTGCACTGACCGATCTGCCAGGGTCAGCACACCGCTCATCATGTGTAGCTGCTCTAATCCAACGGCTGTGGACTGCTCGCCCGAGCCTGGCTCGACATGGCTAGCACCGCTGTCGGGGCGCGCGCGCTCATCGAGCACCCGAAGCACGGCCTCTAGCGTGCGCTCGCGCAAGCCCGTGGCCATTTCGGGCTCGAGTCGCTGACCCAAAACAAAACCGCAAACAAGTCCAAGTGATATCACCAGCAGCAACACCACTTGCAAATAAGGCACCAGCGTGGCTGCGCCGACAGCTTGCAGTAACGCAAAGGCACCGATTAACAACAAATAGCTGCGGCTAAGCACCATCACCGACGGATAGCGACGCACCAGGCCGAGCAAGGCGCGGCGCGCCATAACCAATAACGAGGCGGCGAGCACGAATGCTGCCAACATCAGGCCGGCCGTCATTGCCAGCGCGTGCACTAGCGCGACTGCGCTGAGCGCAAAAACCAGGGTCAGCCTGCCGATGGGCGCCTGCCAGGGTAGGCGGTCTCGCTGGGCTAAGGACTCATCACTGCGATCGCCTTGGCGTCGCTCACTTAAGTCAACTGTGGCCTTGACCAATAAGAATAAGCCCGCGAGAACGAGAAGAACATGTCCGGTGGTCACGGCTTGATCACCGAGCGTGCCAAAGACGATTGGCCAGGACTTAAACCACTGTGCGACCAGCAGCATCAATAAAAAAAGCACGCAGGCCAAGCCCAGACTAAAGCTCATGTTGCGGCGTTGATCTGGGCTTGAGAGGTCTGCACCGATCTCACCGACGCGAATCATCTGCTCAAGGCCAAGTGCCAAAAGCATGATCGACAGAATCGCAAACGTCAGCCAGCCAGCAGGCTCAAACACCCATTGCATTTAGGACCAGGCCTCCAGGCTTGCGCGCGGCCTCAAACGCCTGAGGCAAGATAGGTATTTAGCTGACATATTGCAATATTTTGGGAAACACCTTCGGTGAGGCCGCCACAACGCTGCCTGATGACATCCAGTCTTGCTCGCCAAAGAAGTCCGAGACCAAGCCGCCAGCCTCAATGACCAGCAAGCTTGCTGCGGCCATATCCCAGGGCTTTAGCTCCACACCGCAAAAGCCATCTAAGCGGCCCGCAGCCACATACACCATGTCAAGCACCGAGGAGCCGGTGCGACGAATGCCCGCGCTGTCAGCCGCGAGTCGACCAAAACGCTCGACGAGCTGCGGGTGAACGTCACCTGAATTGGGCCACCTTGCACCAAGCAGCGTGTCATGGATTTGCAAACGGCCAGAGACTCGCATGCGTCGATCATTGACAAAAGCGCCACCGCCGCGACTCGCGGTAAAGAGCTCGTTGCGGTTAGGGTCATAGACCACGGCATGCATGGATTGGCCACGTTGGCGCAGCGCAATCGAGATGGCGTAGATGGGCATGCCGTGAATGAAGTTGGTCGTCCCATCAAGCGGGTCAATGACCCACTCGAACTCCGGCTCGCTGCCGTTGGCCGGGTGGTGAACGCGACCTGACTCTTCAGCAAGAAAGGCGTGCTGCGGATAAGCCTCGTGCAAGACGTCGATAATGGCTTGCTCGCAAGCCAGATCAACCTCGGTGACGAAATCCTTGGCGCCCTTGGCAGTGATTTGCAATCGTTGTGCATCCAAACTGGCACGGTTGATAATATTGCCGGCACGGCGCGCCGCCTTCACGGCGGTGTTAAGCATTGGGTGCATTTGATTTAGTCTATAGAAAATACAATATGGGATTTTAAATGACTTCAGCGTTCTCAAGGGTTCGGTTCATTTTGACGCAACCGAGCCATCCGGGCAACGTCGGCTCAGCGGCCCGAGCGGTCAAGAATATGGGATTTAGCGCGCTGTGGCTTGCACAACCCCAGCGAGACGATATGTTAGAGGCGCCAGAGGCTCAAGCCTTAGCCAGTGGCGCACTCGATATCCTAGATGAGGCTCAGGTGGCGAGAAGCCTACAAGACGCACTAGGGCCGGTGACGCTGTCTTTTGCGCTAACAGCGCGTGCGCGCGACCTTGGGCCACCGGCGTGCGATATCCGGCAAGCCGCGCAGCTTGCGCGCGAGCACTTGCAAAAGCACGATCAAAATCAGCTCGCCATGGTGTTTGGCTGCGAGCGCGCTGGGCTGACCAACGAGCAGGTTCGACTGTGCCACCATGTCTGTCATATCCCAGCCAACCCGCACTACAGCTCCTTGAACGTGGCCCAAGCCTTGCAGCTGACCGCTTGGGAGTTGCGTTACGCACTCATTGAGGCGGGCGACCGTTTGCCGCAAACCCCGGATCTAGCGCCTGACCCCGGCAAAAGCCCTGCTAGCAGCCAGGCCATCACGGCGTTGCTCGCGCACTGGGAGCAAGCCCTGGTTGCCGTGCGGTTTTTAGATCCCCAACACCCTAAAAAACTCATGCCCCGAATGCAAAACCTGCTCAACCGCAGCGACTTGAGCCGCGATGAGGTCGATATGTTGCGCGGGCTTTGCACGGCCATGATCAAAGCGGCCAAAGATGGGCAACAAGACAAAAACAATAAGGCACCAACAGATTAAACTGCGTCAAACATCGCCATCGAGTACGATTCGCTCATGTTTAAACGGCTTTCTGAAGATATCCATTGCATTTTGGCCCGTGACCCGGCCGCTCGCAGTCGCTTAGAGATTGTCACGTGCTACCCAGGGCTGCACGCCATCTGGGTGCATCGACTGGCTAACCGACTCTGGCGCAGCCGCCTGTATTGGCTTGGGCGATTTGTCTCGCATCTGGGGCGCTTGTTGACCGGCATCGAGATTCACCCCGGTGCGGTCATCGGGCGTCGTGTGTTCATCGATCATGGCTATGGTGTGGTGATTGGGGAAACAGCCGAGGTCGGCGATGATTGCACGATCTATCAGGGCGTCACCCTAGGCGGCACACGGCTCTACAAAGGCCAAAAACGGCATCCGACCTTAGGTGCCGGTGTCGTGGTGGGCGCCGGCGCACAGATACTGGGTGGTTTTTTAGTTGGCGAGAATGCGCGCATCGGTTCAAATGCCGTGGTCGTCAAGCCCGTACCAGCCAATGCCACGGCCGTTGGCAACCCCGCACGCATCATCATGCCAGCGGCTCAGGGCAGCGGCACCGACGCTGGCAAACCGGGCCAGCCAAGCGAGCACTGCCAAGAAGGTCAGCTAGACACGCAGCCCTTGCGTGACATGTTGGCCGCTCAAGCCGCACGCTCTAGCCCTAGTGAGGTGTCGGCTGATCAGGATAGCGAATTTGACGCCTACGCCGTTCAAGACGGGGATACGGATCCTTTGCACAAGGTGCTGCATGAACTGATTGCGCACACGGCCAAGCAGGATCAACGCATTGCCCAGTTGTGCCAGACCATCGAGTCCATGGGCAAAAAGGTTGATCCGCCAGACGGTGATCAGTTTGATCCCGAGCGTCTCAATAAGCTTGTGGACTAGGCCACTGCCACTAAAACGTCAGTGCTAATCCGGTCAATCGCTCAAGTTCAGCCTGCCCGACGCCTGCGCAGTCATCAAGCACCCGGACCACGCCTTGGCCTTCGATCTGAAACACCGCGTAATCGGTGTAGATCCGCGAGACGCACTGAACGCCGGTCAATGGATAGGTGCACTGTTCGACGAGCTTGCTTTGACCATCTCGGGTCAGCAATTCCATCATCACATAGACTGAGCGGGCACCAGCGGCCAAATCCATGGCGCCACCGACAGCCGGAATAGCATCGGGCTCGCCGGTGTGCCAGTTAGCAAGGTCACCGTGACGCGAGACTTGAAACGCTCCGAGCACGCAAATATCGAGGTGCCCGCCACGCATCATGGCAAACGAGTCGGCGTGATGGAAAAAACTGCCACCCTTCAACAGCGTCACCGGTTGTTTGCCTGCGTTAATCAGGTCCCAATCCTCTTGACCTTGGGCCGGCGCGGGTCCCATGCC
>SKIZ01000014.1 GCA_007116135.1 Burkholderiaceae bacterium | reverse complement strand
TCTGGCGCGCTTGGGTCATTGCGCAAGACAGCGATCAGGTCGCGCGCCTCAAGCGCCGGTCCAATACCAAAGCCCACGGGTTGGCGGCCATCGGTGCGCACAACCCGCAGGTTCAGGCCGTTGGCAAATGCCACCTGAGTAAGCAAATGTTCGAGATGATCAGCTTGCTCGCTACTGCGCACTTTGGCCGTCGGTCCAATGGGAATATCGATTAAGGTGTGAGTCGAGCCTGCGGCGATTTTTTTCGACAACACCGAAGCGACAAGTTGGGCGTCACTGTCGAGCTCAAGTGGGCGGGCCACCTTAATTAGCAAGTCATCGGCAGGGCTCAGTGAGAGCGAGCCTCCCCAGACGAAACAGCCGCCCTCCTTTTGCACGACCTTACGCATCTGCGCCAAACTGAGTGTCACTGGTGTGACCACCTCCATGACGTCGGCTGTGCCCGCCGGTGAGGTGATCGCGCGCGATGAGGTTTTTGGCATCACCAGTCCAGCGCTGGCGGCAATCGCCACCACGATGGGTGTGGTTCGGTTGCCTGGCAAGCCACCGACGCAATGTTTGTCGGCCACTGGCGTGCTGCCCCAGGACAAGCGTTCACCGATAGCCACCATCGCTGCGGTCAAGTCAGTGACCTCCTGGGCATCGGCTGAGCGACTGGCCATGGCCGTCAAAAAAGCAGCGATATGGATATTGGCGTAACGCCCGCGTGCCACATCAGACACGATGGCCTCAAAGCCATGGCGGTCTAGTCGATTGCCGTAAATGATGGTGCGCAGCTGACTTAGCGAGTCAATCGGGTTGGCTTGCGCGACCTCGATCAGCTCGCCAGGGTTGACCGCGAGGTCTCTTTCGCTATTGAGCGACAGACCGATTTCACCGCAGTCCAGTAAATCAGAGTGCACGACGTTGACAATCGCGATCACGCCGCGCTCACCGGCGCGCAGCTGCACGCGGGTTTGGGCTTGTATCCCCTCGGACTTGCAGATGTGGCAGTCGCGATGCATGAATGCCACATGCTCTTGCAAGGTATCGATGCCCAAAGGCCGGTACATCAAAGTCGCTGGGGTCTTCATAGTGCGTGCTGCTGCCCCATTAATGGCACGACGCAATCGATGCCTAGCTCGCGCTCGATGCGTTGGCGCAAGGCATCACTGGCTTGCGGCTCGCCGTGATTCAAATAAATGCGCTTGGGCTTGCGGCTCGCCGTGCCAAGCCACTGCATCAGTTGATCGGCATCGGCATGGGCAGACATGCCGTCGATGTTGTGGACTTTGGCTTTGATCTGGAGGTCCTGACCAAAAACGCGCACACTGGTTTCGCCAGCGACCATGCGCGCGCCTCGCGTGCCGGCTGCTTGGAAGCCCACAAACACAATGGCATTTCGATGGTCTCCCACGAGCGTTCGCAAGTGGTGCAAGACGCGCCCGCCCGTGGCCATGCCACTGGCGGAGATGATGATTCGCGGGTACTTCAACGTATTGAGCTGCTTTGATTGTTCAACGCTTTGAACCATCTTGGCCACTGAGAACACATCCTTGATGGCTTGACTTGAGAGCTGGTGATCTGCATGGTGGCGTTTGTAGAGCTCGGTGACGTTGACGGCCATCGGGCTGTCCAAAAAGACCGGGACTTTGGGGATGCGCCCTTCTTTGATCAAGCGATCGATGGTGTGCATCAGGACCTGCGCGCGGCCCACAGCAAAAGCCGGCAAGAGTACCGCCCCACCCTGTTCTGTGGTGCTCACGATAATCTGCGCCAGTCGCTCGCTGGCATCTTCGGCCGGTCTGCAACGATTGCCGTAGGTCGATTCCATGACCAGGTAGTCAAGTTCACCAAGTGGGTCTGGCGCACCGAGAATCGGGGCCTCGTCGTGGCCGACGTCGCCAGAGAAGACGATTTCATGGCGGTCGGTCTTTACGCGCACGCAGGCGGCGCCCAAAATGTGGCTGGCGTATTGAAGTCCAACACCCAAGCCTGGCAAGATTTCTTGGTCAGCACCAAACGGCAAGGGCTCAAATAGACCAATGGTTTTTTCAACATCATCAATCGTATAGAGCGGTTTGGCCGGCGAGTGTTTGGAGGTGTGATGGCGATTGGCGTATTCGGCCTCCTCTTGCTGTAGTTTGGCACTATCAATCAAGAGGACGCTGGCGACATCGACTGTGGCAGCTGAGGTGTAAATTGGCCCGCTGTAGCCCTGGCGCACCAACAAAGGCAGCGCGCCGCTGTGGTCAATGTGGGCGTGGGTCAAAACCACTGCATTTAGGCGTTTGACATCGAACGGTAACGCGAGCCAATTGAGCTGGCGCAGATTCTTAAAGCCCTGAAACAGGCCTGCATCAATGAGCACTCGATGCTCGCGATGCTTTAGAAGTGTTTTGGAGCCAGTGACAGTGCCCGCTGCGCCCAAGAAACTCAAACTCGTGACTGCTCTGGTCATACTAAATCCTTTGGTAGACGATTGAGCCGGTATCCTAAAGACCTCTTGCGCAAACTCAAGCCTAGTTAGGCTAACTTTACCCGATTCGCAGCCTGCCCCCTGAGTTGACTCGAGAAGGCCATATGCCAAGCTGGCTTGGCATCGTAGAATAGGCATGCAATACCAATGATGGCTAACTCGTCAACAGACGGTGTGGCCGCATAATCCGAACTAAGGGGACATATAAAAAATGATTACTGAAATCGCAGTCTTGTCGATCAAAGCTGGCCAAGAGGCCGAGTTTGAGAAAAAAGTCGCGCAGGCCGTGCCGCACTTTATGGCCTCTGGCGGCTGCCACGGCCTCAAGCTGGCCCGCTGCATTGAAGACCCGCAGCAGTACCACCTAGCGGTTCAGTGGGAGTCGGTTGATCACCACATGGTGCAGTTCCGTGAAAGCGAGCACTATCAAAAGTGGCGCGATCTGGTCGGGCCGCACTTTGATCAGGCGCCAACCGTTGTGCACGTCAGCGACGTGTCTTTGTAAGTCGCATCAGTAGCCTTGGTCGGCGCGTCGCCGCGCATAACGCAGGTCTTGATCGAACTGCAGGCGCGCGGCGGCTAGGCATTTCTTCAGTTCCTCGCCTGCCAGTGGCTCGCAGGCCTGGCGGTTTATCTGATAGGCTGCGCGCGCCTCGCGTTCAAACATGGCCAGGATCTCGTCGTAGGTCAGCCTGCCATCATCCTCAAAAGATTCAGCTTGCGTGGGGTTGCTGCTGGCGCTTGTGGCGCTTTGAGCGGTTGCGTTTGAAGCTGGCGCGACCCACATGAGGGCCAAAAGCGCCACACCGATGACCCTGAGTGTTTTCGGGGTTTGGAGGCAGTAAGCAATGAGCTGTCGCATGATCTACCTTGGTAGGAGTCGATAAAATACGGGTGTCTCGGCAATGCCGTGATAATAGGTCTACTAAACCAAGTAGGTGAATAAATGTCAACGTTTCATTGTATCGATGAACGCAAGGTTGGGGTATTTTCTGCCTGGCAAATTTGGCTCGCTTGCTTAGCGCTGTTGCTGGTATGTGCGCCGGTGTACGGGCAGCTTAGCGTGGGCAGCAAGGCCCCTGCCTTCAGTGCGCCAGCGGCCAAAAATGGCCAAGCCTTTGAGTTTGACTTGTCCCAGGCGCTTAGCGCCGGTCCAGTTGTCGTGTACTTTTACCCGCGGGCCTTCACCAGCGGCTGCACGATCGAGGCGCAGCTGTTTGCGCAGGCCATGGATGACTTTGAGGCTGCTGGGGCCACCGTTGTCGGAGTCTCGCGTGATGACATCGACACGCTCAAGCGATTCTCAGAGGGTCCGTGTGCCGGTCGATTTGCGGTGGCTGGTGACGCTGATGGTTCGATCGTGCGAGCCTATGAGGCTGGTTTTGCGATGATGCCAAGTGTGGCCAACCGAATCTCCTACGCGCTAGCACCGGACGGCACGGTGCTCAAAGCGTATAAAAGCATGAGTCCGGATCAACATGTCGATCGCACGCTATCGGCCGTGCAAGCTTGGCGAGCACAAAACCCGGCGGCCAGTCGTCCATGACGGCTTTAGCGTGGTTGCGCACCGATTTGCGGCTAACAGATCAGCCCGCTTTGGCAGCTGCGCGTGCCAAAGGCGCGGCCTACGCCCTTTTCATCGTCTCGGTGCAGCAATGGAACGATCACCCAGAGGCGGCAATCAAACAGGCGCTTTGGCGAGCGTTACTGAAGCAGCTTGCGCCTGCTTTGGCCCAACGCGGCGTGGCGCTCAAGCTCTTGCGCGTAGAGCGTTGGGTCGATGT
>SKIZ01000046.1 GCA_007116135.1 Burkholderiaceae bacterium | reverse complement strand
TGTCCCATGCCGGCTTGGAATGACGTTTGTGCCGCGCGTTCGGCGTAGGCACAAGCCAGGCGTGCTGCCTCATGCACGCTATGGTCGTGCGCCAAGGCACACGCCAGTGCGGTGGCCGTCAGACCGCTAAGGTCCTGTACCCGCTCTGGGGGGGTCTGACAAGGCAGGGCAACGGTCTCGCCCTCAGGGCCCAGTAACAAGTGCACCAGCGAGCCCGGCCGCTGGCTGTGACCGGTCACCAGCACCCAAGCCGCACCCAGGCTAAGCAAAGCACTTGGGCCATCGTTTGGGTCAAACGGGTGTAGCACCTCGTCGTTTAACCAGCGATCAGTCGCATGGGCCGGCATCACCACGACAGTGGCTTGCGGCACGAGCATCTCGAGCACTGCGCTGACATGAGAGTCTTCGCCGCCTTGCGTATCGAGATCGTGTTCGGGCGCATGGTGCGGGCCTTCTTGCGGGCCAAGCTGAACCACCAGGGGTGCATCGCTGTAGTCCGCCGCCACGCTGGCGATCACGCTGACGCATTCGGGGCAGGTGACGCTACCGGCTTTGATGGCCTTGATCGGGACGTCTTCAAGCAGATAGCGCGCCTGATCGTCCATTAATTCAGCACTCGTGGGTTCCACGGCGTGCACACCGGTGGAGTCGGCTAAGGCAAACCCTGTGGCAATCGATAGCCCATGCACGCCGTTGGCCGCGCAGGTCACGTTGTCTGCGGGTATGTCAATGCGACCTGTCGGATCAAACAGGCCAAACAGCAAGATGGCACGAGGGGCTGTCACAGGAAATGGGCTGCACTTTAGGTAAGATTACGACTACATTGTAAAAGAATCGGTGAAACAACCATGCGTACTTATATGTGTCTGATTTGCGGCTGGATCTACGACGAAGCTGAGGGTTGTCCTGATGAGGGCATTGCCCCCGGCACCAAATGGGAAGAGGTCCCGCCCAATTGGGTTTGTCCTGAGTGTGGTGCGCGCAAGGAAGACTTTGAAATGATGGAGGTCTAAGCTTACATGAGCGCATCGGTGGACCTTTCTGGCCACTTTTTGATGGCGATGCCCGGCATGGTGCAAGGTGACTTGGCCGGCTCGGTTATCTACGTCTGTGAGCACTCTGAGCGAGGCGCGCTGGGCCTGGTTATCAATCGCCCGATTGATTTGAGCCTGAGCAGCTTGCTGCAAAAAGTCGAGCTAGGTACTGACGAGACACCGGAAAATGATTTGCCGGTTTATTTTGGTGGGCCCGTGCAAACCGATCGCGGCTTTGTGTTGCACAAACCGGTCGGGCAGTACAGCTCAAGCATCCACCTTGGTCAAAGGCTGGCGCTGACGACTTCGCGCGATGTATTGCAGGCTGTCGCCAGCGGTCAGGGCCCTGAGCAAATCCTAGTGACCCTGGGCTACGCTGGCTGGGGTGCCGGACAGCTTGAGCAAGAGCTCGCACAAAATGCCTGGTTAACCGTCGAGGCGCAAGAGTCGATTATCTTCGAGACGCCACCCCAAGCCCGATATCCGGCAGCCGTGGGTCTGTTGGGGATTGATCCAGCCATGCTCACAGGGTCGGCGGGACATGCCTGATGAACGCACCGTACTGGCCTTTGATTTTGGTACCCGACGCATTGGTGTGGCGTTAGGCAATGTGCTTATCGCCAGCGCGCGCCCTTTGGCGATTATCGATGCCGCTGACAAGGTCAAGCGTTTTGCCCGAATCGAAGAACTCATTGTGCAGTGGCGCCCTGACCAGTTGGTGGTCGGATTGCCTTTGACATCCGATGGTGGTGAGCAGTTGGCCACGCGGCAGGCCCGGCGATTTGCCAACCAGTTGCAAGGCCGCTTTGGGTTGCCCGTCGAACTCGTCGACGAGCGTGGCTCGAGCATGCAAGCGCAGGCGCTTGTGGGCAACCGTCCCGACGATAGCGCGGCAGCGGCTATTATTCTGCAAAGGTACTTTGATGCTCTCTGAAGCCCCAGAAAAAGGAAACCCAGCACATGTCGGCTGACTCATCAACCGAATTGCCCTGCGCCGAGACCTTGTATGAACGGCTGCGCCACGGGGTGGCTCAGGTGATTGCCAACTATCCGGCTGACAAAGTTCATCTGGTGGGGATTTATTCCGGTGGTGCCTGGCTTGCCCAGCGCCTGCAGCGTGATCTTGGTCTAACCGGGGCGCTAGGCACACTGAACGTCAGCTTCTATCGCGATGACTTTGACCGCATCGGCTTGCATCCACAAGTTGAACCCTCGGAGATTGGCTTTGATGTCACCGACCGTCACCTCTTGCTCGTTGACGATGTGCTCTACACCGGGCGCACGATTCGTGCGGCCATGAACGAGTTATTTGATTACGGTCGCGCCGCATCGATCAATCTCGTGGTGCTCATTGATCGAGGTTCGCGTGAATTACCCATTTGCGCCGATTTCGCAGCCTGGACGTTTGCCGCTGCGCCGGCTGATAATCTGGTGCTTGTGCGTGAGGATAACGGCACCTTCACCCTGCACACTGAGTCCAAAGGTACGTAATGCGCAATCCCCAGCTCAATCGCCACGGTGAACTGACGCACCTGATCACAACCGAAGGCATCCCGCGAGACATCTTGCTGCACATCTTGGATACGGCTCAGACTTTTGTGCCGCTGGCTCAACGCGATGTCAAAAAAGTGCCGCTGTTGCGCGGCAAAAGCGTCTTTAATCTTTTTTTTGAGAATTCCACCCGCACCCGGACCACTTTTGAGATCGCCGCCACCCGACTGTCGGCTGATGTCTTTAATTTAAATATCAACGTGTCCTCGGCCGCTAAAGGCGAGACACTGCTTGATACCATCGCCAATCTGTCGGCAATGCAAGCCGATATTTTTGTGGTGCGCCACCAAGCCAGTGGCGCGCCCTATCTGATTGCACGCCATGTCGCGCCAGATGTGCATGTCATTAACGCTGGCGATGGGCGTCACGCCCATCCGACCCAGGCGCTACTTGATATGTACACCATTCGTCACTTCAAGAAAGACTTCGCCAACCTGAGGGTAGCCATCGTCGGTGATGTATTGCACTCTCGCGTGGCGCGCTCCAACATCCATGCGCTAACCACACTGGGTGTGGCCGAAGTCAGAGCCATTGGACCGTTGACGCTTTTGCCCGGTGGCTTAGAGCAAATGGGCGTGCAGACCTACACCGATATGGCCGCGGGGTTGCGTGATGTTGACGTCATCATCATGTTGCGCCTGCAAAACGAGCGCATGCGCGGGGCGCTGCTGCCGTCATCACACGAGTATTTCAAGCATTACGGCTTGACACAGAAAAAACTCGAATTTGCCAAGCCCGATGCCATTGTGATGCACCCAGGCCCCATGAATCGCGGGGTCGAAATCGAATCTGCGGTGGCCGACGGCCCCCAGTCAGTGATCCTGAATCAAGTGACATTTGGCATTGCGGTTCGCATGGCAGTCATGAGCATCGTCGCGGGAGCATCCAATTGAGGCTACATATAAAAAATGCCCGGCTCATTGACCCGGCCACCGGTCTTGATGAGCATACCGACCTCTGGGTAGCAGGCGGCAGGATCGCTGCGATGGGCGCAGCGCCACCGGATTTTGAGGTGCAACAGACTGAGGATCTCACGGGCTTGTGCGTGTTGCCCGGGCTAGTCGATCTTGCGGCCCGGTTGCGCGAACCCGGTCAGGAGTATCGAGCGACCTTGGCCAGCGAGCTGCAAGCGGCATTGGCCGGTGGCATCACGAGCCTGGTGTTGCCGCCTGACACCGATCCGCCGCTTGATGAGCCTGGGTTGGTGGAGATGCTCAAGCACCGGGCGCGTCAACTGGATCAAGTCAACCTCTACCCGCTAGGCGCCATGACTATGGGCTTAAAGGGCGAGGTGATTACCGAAATGGCGGAGTTAAGCCAGGCTGGCTGCATTGGCTTTGCCCAAGCGGATTACCCGGTGCTCGATACGACGGTTTTATTGCGCGCCATGCAATACGCGCGCTCGTTTGATTACACCTTGTGGCTGCGGCCACAGGATCACTGGTTAGCACGGGGTGTGGCCGCGAGCGGTGCCTATGCCTCGCGTCTCGGTCTGTCGGGTGTGCCCGAACAAGCCGAGACCATTGCCTTGCATACCTTGTTTGAGTTGCAACGCAGTGTTGGCGTTCGTTTGCATTTATGTCGAGTCAGTTCGGCTGCCGGTGTGGCGTTGATTCGTCAAGCCAAAGCGCAAGGCTTGCCGGTGACGTGTGACACCTCGGTTAACCACTTGCACCTGATCGACGTCGATATCGGTTACTACGACACGAGTTGCCGTTTTGACCCGCCGCTGCGCGGCCAGCGTGATCGACAGGCCCTGCGTGACGCGTTGGCTGACGGCACGATTGATGCCCTTTGTTCAGACCACACGCCGGTCGATGACGACGGCAAGCAGTTGCCATTTGCCGAGGCCGAGCCAGGCGCAACTGGCCTGGAGCTCTTGTTAAGTCTGACACTGCGCTGGGCCGAGCAAGAGCGCCTGAGTCTGACCGATGCATTGAAAGCGGTCACCAGCGGCCCGGCCAGTGTTTTACGTGCATGCTCGCCAGCCATGCCGCCGTTGGGCAGCTTGACCGTGGGGGCGCCGGCGGACTTTTGTGTGGTGGACTTCGATGAGCATTGGGTCGTCAAACGCGAGCGGCTCATCAGTCAGAGCCGACACACGCCGTTTTTGGGTCTGGAGTTGCCCGCGCGTGTGCAGGCCACCTACATGCGGGGGCGTCGCGTCTGGAGCCAGGCCGGGTGAACGTGCTGCGGTTTGCATGGCGCGTGCCATGGGTGGTGATGCTCGTGCTTGCGGGCTTAGTCACCATTGCACTGGTTTATCCCTGGATTGGTCGTCGCGCTCGCTTGGCGATTAAACGTCAGTGGTCAAGGCTGTTGCTCGCGCTGTGCGGGGTTCGAACCGAGATCGTCGGCCAACCGGTTCAAGCCGGTGCGGTGCTGTGGGTGGTTAACCACGTGTCTTGGCTCGATATCTTTGTTTTGAATGTGGTTCGTTCTACGACCTTTGTGGCCAAGCATGAGATTCGTCGCTGGCCTGTCATTGGCTGGCTGGCAGCCGGTGCTGACACGATATTTATTGAGCGTGGCTTCAGGCATGCGGTGCATCGTGTCGGCCAAGCGATGAAACTGCGCTTTGAGCGCGAGCAGGCGGTTGGCTTTTTTCCCGAGGGCACCACATCCGAGGGTCTTGATGTGTTGCCGTTTCATGCCAACTTGTTTGAGCCGGCGCGCCAAAGTGATGTGCTCGTGCAGTCGGTGGCGTTGCGCTATTTCCATGAAGGCCAGCGCAGCCCGCTTGCGGCATTTGTGGGCCAGGAGTCGTTGGTGCAAAACCTCTGGCGTGTGCTTGGCGCACGCGGCTTGAGTGTGGAGTTGGTGTTTATGACGCCGCTAGCCGATGCCAACCATGACAAGCCGCCACGTGCTGAGATGGCCCGTTTGAGTCGTGAGCAGATTCGACAGGCGGTGTTAATTGAACGCCCGATCGCCCAGCCTCAGGATGAGGCCAGCGGGTCCAGTGATTGATCGCAAGCGACTTGCAACAACCGGCGGTCCTGCAGACGCATGGCGCTGAGGTGTCCACCCCAGATGCACCCGGTGTCGAGGCAGATGGCATCGGGTCGGTTCAGAAGGCCTAGCGTTGACCAGTGACCGAAGACGACGGTGACGTCGCGCGTTTGCCGATCCGGCATATCGAACCATGGAATCAGCTTGCCGACTTGGTCCTTGGGCGAAGACTTCACCGACAGTGCCATGTGGCCTTGGGCATTACACATTCTTAGGCGTGTGAGCGCATTGATAATGACACGCAGGCGTTTGCTGCCGGTGTGACCATTTTTCCAGTGGGTCGGCTCATTGCCATACATCTTTTGCAATAACTTAGCCCACTGATCCGAGCGCAACGCGGCCTGAACCTCATTGGCCAGTGACAGGACCTTCTTGACACTCCATTTGGGCAGTACGCCGGCGTGGACCATTAAGTGCCCAAGCTCAAAATGCGCGAGTTGGCGATGGCGTAACCAATCAATAATCTGATCGGCATCCGGTGCCGTGAGAACATTATGAAAGGTGTCGTTCTTTCCGAGCCCTCGCACCCCGGCGGCAACTGCCAAGAGGTGCAGATCGTGATTGCCCAGCAGGCAGACACTCCGATCATCAAGCGTCATGAGCAGTCTGAGTGTTTCGACTGAATGCGGGCCGCGGTTGACCAAGTCACCGGCGAACCAAAAGCGTGCCTGCGCATTGCTGGCAATATCGGGGTGCGCGAGTAGCTTTTGTAGTGGTGCGCAACAGCCCTGAATGTCACCAACCATCCAGATATCGGGTGCGCTCATGCGCTTTCCTTGACGTGCGGTATACCAGCTGCGCGAGCTGAACCACCCCAACTCAAGCGGTATTCCATCGCCATGAGCGTGCCAAGTGCCAGCACGAACGCCAGGATGTTGGGCGCAAGCGCAGTCATGATTGGGTGCCACTGATACAACATACCCATGTTCAGACTCAATTGATTGATCATAAAAAACAGTGTGCCAGCCAGGATGCCGGCAAAGACCTTGGCCCCCATGCCACCGCGGCGGGTTTGCATGTAGGCAATTGGTGCGGCAATGGTCAGCATCACCAAAAGCGTGAAAGGATAGGACAGCTTGCGCCAAACAGCGACGATCTGTCGGTTGGCATCGAGGTCATTGTTTTGTAGGTAACCGATGTAATCCCAAAGCGCCACGAGTGACATTTTTTCTGGCGTGGCAATGCGCGCGACCAAGCGCGCGGGCGTCAATGAAGTTTGCAGCAGACGCGACGGTTCTTGTTTGACCACGATCATCGGTTCGGGATCAGGCACGCCCTCGGCCAGCGAGAAGACAGCATCTTTGGCAATCAAATGATCAGTCACGTTTGCCAGTCGCAGCATCGAGCCTTCAAACACGCCACGCTCGGCTTGCGACATTTGCACCAGTCGATTGTTGGCGCTGATGTCATAGACCGTCAGGTTAGCCACCTCCCCGGTGCTCAAGAGCGTGCCAACGTTCAGAATCCGTGAGCCGCCATCGGCGTTTGGTTCTTTAAACCAGTAGCCGCTGACCAGTCGCCCCCCTTCGACCTTACCGCGCAGCACGAGATTGGCTTCGCTGTAGCGCACCTCGGCGGCCGGGGTCACGTATTCCGACAAGATGACCGCCAGCGCAATAATGGGTAAGCAGGCCACCCACAACATCCCCAACAGACGAGTCGCACTGACGCCAGAGACGCGGAAAATAACCAGCTCGTTGCGGTGCGCCAGCCCCGCCAAGGCCAGCACCGCGCCAATGAGCACACCGATCGGTAGCAGCTCATAGGTGCGGGTTGGTAGCGCCAAAAGCTCGATATACATGAGCGCGCTTAGCGGCAGCCGATCGCTGATGTGATCGAGTTGATCGACCAGCGTAAAAAAAGAAAACAGCCCGATCAAGGCGAGCATCACCACGAGCGTGGATCGATAAAGCTCTTTGGCGATGTAGCGGCGGGCAGTGGACATGGTCTGAGTTTAACGGACGGCGCGTTGCAGCTCCAGGCGCATGGCATCGATGACCGGCGCGACAGCCGGGCGCCGCGAGCGCCAAATGTAAAAGCTTTCAGCAGCCTGTGACACCAGCATGCCCAGTCCGTCGGCCAGGTGCCGGCAACCGGCCTGTTGGGCCTGCTGTAAAAACGCCGTTAACTGCCCGCCATACATCATGTCGTAGGCAAAGGTATCGGCATCAAAGCGCAGTGCAGGCATAGAGACGCTCTGGCCTTGCAAGCTGCTTGAGGTGGCGTTAATCACCAAATCCCAGCTCGTCTCTGGATCTAGTTCGTCTAGGCCACCGGCGCTTATGTATTTGGCCTGTTCGGGGTGGCTTGCGAGCCAGTCCGAAATGAGCCGGTGTGCCCGTTGAGCCGTCCGATTCAATACCCGTACGTGGTTGCAGCCACTATCTAAAAGCGGGCCGAGTACGCCGCGCGCGGCCCCACCGGCACCGAGCATCAGAATGTTGGCGCCAGGCAGTTTGACCCCTAGACGCAACAAATCACTAACCAGTCCCACGCCATCGGTGTTGCAACCGTGCAATTGCCCGGTACTTTGCCACAAGGTGTTGACTGCGCCGGCATCGCGTGCGCGCGCACTCAAGTGTGCGCGAGCCATCTGCCAAGCTTGCTCCTTAAAGGGAACCGTGACGTTGGCGCCAAGGCCGCCTTGGGCAAAAAACTGCTGCACCGTCTGCTCGAAACTTGCCGGCGTGGGGTCGATGCGCTCGTAGTGCAAATCAATCCCTAGTTGCTTGGCAAAGGCCATGTGGATCTCGGGTGAGCGGCTGTGCGTAATCGGATGGCCAATGACGGCGTAACGGGCGGTTGTGGTCATGGGTTTTGCATGCTCAGGGTGCCGGGCGTGAAGCGCCAGGTGCGGGTGATGACCAGTTGGTCTATGTCACTGGCCAAATGATCTGGGAAGGGGGCAAAGGGCTGGGCCAACTCAATGATGCGCCGCACGGCCTGATTTAACCGGGGGTCGCTCGAGGGTCGTTCGATGGTGATGTCAATCACGCTGCCGTTAGCGGCGATCGTCACAGACGCCTGCAAGTCACCTCGCGGCGGGTTGGCGCCCGCGCTTGGGTAATGGGTGCTGCCGATTTGTTCGACCCGAACGCGCCAGGCGTCAAGGTAGCTTGCAAATGGACTAGCGACGGTGCTTGGCGCATCGAAATGTTTGCGAGGTCTTTGGTTATAGCGCTCAATGTCCTCAAGCAAGGCAGCGATGCGCGCGTTGGCCTCAAGCGCACGCTGATCGACTTCATCAACGCCGTCTTGCGCACTGTCTTGGGGGGTTTGTCCGCTCATCGCATCTAGCCGGGTCAACCAGATGCTGCGCAACTGGTTGACCAGTTGGTCTTGCTCGGACTCAAGCTGCTGGCGTTGCTCGGTCAGGGCTTGAAGCGACACGTCTTCGTCTAGCTCACCGACCCGTGGGGTGGGGTTGCTCGCGATGCGCGGCTGCTCGGTTAAACCACCGCCTTCCAAGTGGTCTTGCGCCATCGCCTGCGCAGTTAACGGTGGTTCTTGACTGTAGGTGTTCACCAAGACGATATCGATCGGCGCGCTGCGCGCGGCCTCGGGTTGGGTGATGGGTGCTTGCCATGCCAAAGCCGCTGCGTGCACCAGCAGCGACAAGGCGAGCGCCCAGCGCAGAAAGTTCTGCTCAGGTGCGCTAAACCATGTCAGCGGGTTCGAAGGCTTTGTTTGACCAGGCATGGGCATTTAAGCTTCGCTGGCAAGCGGCACGTGGCGCGCTGAAACCGCGAGTGTGAGCTCATCCATATCGAGGATTTCAATGGTGATTTCATCACCTCGCTGCAACGAGGGCAAGTCGGCAATTTCCAGCACCAGCGGGATGTCGCAAAGTCGCACCAGCTGGTCGCGCAAAATGGTGGCCTGGCATTGCTTGACCGCGCGTTGCGCGAGCCAGCGCAAGCACCAGTAACGCTCCATTTGACGTTGATAATCGGCCCAGGTGCTGTATTGACTCTCGAACTCGTTAATGACAGCAAACAGATCGTCTTCGCGCGGCTGGTAAGGGGCGATCAGCGGCGCCGATACCCCGTGTTGCGCCAGCGCCAGCAGTTGGCGCTGGTTGACCAGGTCAACGTAGCGTCTAAGTGGTGAGGTGCACCAGGCGTAGGTATCAACGCCAATGGCCTCGTGCGGCAGCGCGTGGGTACCCATGCGCACGCGTGCGGCTTGCTGAGAACGAAAAATCCCGGTCAGCTTGTGGCTAGCTAGTTGCTCGGCCCATAGGCGGTTGGCCTGGATCATGCACTCGGCGACGATTCGGTCCAAGGGTGAGTCGCGATGGCGCGCCTGAATGTGAATCACGCTGTTGCGATCATCGGCTGGCCCATCGAGGTAGAAGTTGTAGTCAGCACGCTGGTTTGATTCCGGTTTGCCGCGACGTTGCTCGCGCATGGCCAGCCACGCTTGGGTGAGCGACCAAAGCGGTTTGACCCAGTGGTCATAGGCAAAGCTTGCCTGTGGGTCAGACACAGCAGCCAGCGTGATTTGCGCATCGAGTTCGTTGTGGCGAAGGTTTTGTGCCACGGCGATGCGCTCGACGCGGGTTTCGTGCTTGCGAATCTCGCCCGTTTGGCCATGCGCCTCGATGTAGAGTGACAAGGCCGCTGTCGGCTCACCGGCCACGAGTGAATAGCGTTCGATGACTTCATCGGGCTGCATCGGAATCTTTTCGCCGGGCGTGTAAACCGTCGACATGCGTTGACGAGCCCACTGGTCAAGCTCGCTGTGGCGCGTCACACCGAGCGCGGGTGCAGCCACGTGGATACCGATCTGCAGCCACCCGTCAGTTAACGCATGAACGGAAATCGCATCGTCGATCTCCGTGGTGCTGATGTCATCAACCGAATAAGCGGTGACTTCTGCCAGTGGCAAGTCGTCGTGCGCGGCAAGTGGTTCGAGCGCACCGAAACCGGTGCCCTTGGGGAAGTTGTTACTTAGAAAGCGTGTTCGGTGCAGTGCCAGTGCATCGGGCCAGGCACCACATTGCAACAGCAATGCCTCTGGCGTGGCGCCGCTTTGCTGACAGGCTAGCTCCAGCGCCTTATAGGCCTGCGTGTTTTTATCGGGCCGCGTCACCAGGCTAAGCGCAGCCTGCGCGATCGCATCAGGCAGCTGCCCGGCAAGCAACGCTTGGGCCCAGCGGGCTTGCTCTTGGGCTTGCTCGTGTTTTTTTTGCTGAGCCGCTAGCGCGGCTTGCAATATTTCCGGGGGCGCGGCGCGATACATGCCACGGCCGCGGCGATGGAAATAAAGCGGTGCCTCGTGCACGCAGCACAACAAGGCCGCTGTCTCAAGCGCACTAGGCGCATGACCGTAATAGTCGGCTGCGAGCTCGCCGATGGCAAATTCGTCTTTGGCGGCGACTTCCCAGAGAAAGGCGACATCGATGTCTTGTGCCATGGCCTGCGCTTGTGGCAAAAGATCTTCGGGCGAGGGCTCGGTAAACGTCAAAATGCATTGGGCGCGTTTGATTTTGCTGCGCTTGCCCGTTGGCGCTTCGACCTGCAGGCTGGCCTCGGTCTCGGATTTGATGGTGGCTGTCTTAAAGCTACCGGCGTCGTCATACAACAAAAACATTCAGTCAGCCTGTTTGGTTTTTAGCCGTCATGCCAGCAAAACGCAGCACATCGGGCAGGTATTTCTCAAAGTCGGATAATCCGTGGTCACTGCCTGGCACGATGATTTGTTTGGCACCGCTCATGAAAGCAGCCATCTCGCGCCAGTCGAGCAATTCGTCACCGGTGGCAGCAATGAGCAAGTAGCGCTCGGGTTTGCTGATCTTCTCGACGCTCATCTGTGCTAATTCGTTGACGTATTCGGGCAAAAAAGTCATAGGCTCATCGCTGTGATAAAGCGTGTGTTTGCCGACCTGGGTCGCTAAGTCGCGTGCGGCATGCACAGCCGGATTCAATAGCACGGCGCGACAGTCTAGCGCTTGGGCCAACACAATGGCGTAAAAGCCGCCAAGCGAGGAGCCAACGATGCTCAGTTGCGACAGGGGTCTGGCGCATTGACGTGACAGTTCGTGTGCCTGCGCTTGCGCCAGATCGATGGCCGCGCGTGGGCTTGCGGGCAGCCTCGGGCAGCACCAATAGTCCAATAGACCACGCGTGGCAAACGCCTCGCGCATGAGCTGCGCTTTAAAGGAGTTCGGCGATGAGCGAAAGCCGTGCAAGTAAAGTGTCATCATGGCTTGGCACGCATGGCATCAACGAGCTTGGTGTGAAATCCCTCAAAGCCACCATTGCTCATGATGACGATGTGGTCACCTGGCAAGGCCATGTTGAGGACGCTATCGACTAACGCATCAACCTCATGGGCGATTTGCAGGTTCGGCGCCAGCCGCGCCAGTGCCTCAGACGGATCCCATTGCAGCGCTTGTTTGCCATGGCCGCCGGCATAACAAAATGTGAAATCAGCCGGTGCTAAGGCATCGGGCAGTCGTGTGGCCATCGCGCCAAGTTTCATGGTGTTTGAGCGCGGCTCAAGCACCGCCAGGATGCGGGCTTGGCCTGCGCGCTGGCGCAAACCAGCCAAGGTGGTCTGAATGGCGCTTGGATGGTGGGCGAAGTCGTCATAAATCGTGATGTCGTTGATGACAGCTAACGTTTCCATGCGGCGCTTGACGCCGCTAAAGCCGTTTAATGCGAGCAAGGCCTGCTCGGGCGGCACACCAACGGCGTGCGCGCCAGCCAGTGCCGCTAATGCGTTTTTGATGTTGTGCTCGCCCGACAATGACCATTGCAAGGCGCCGATGGTCTTTTGTCCCAGGGCAATTTGGATTTGCCCGTCTTGAGCCTGACCGTGCCAACCATCGGGCCTACCTAACCATGTCACCGGTGTCCAGCAGCCTCGCTGCAAGACCCGCTCGATGGCGAGCTCGCCATCGGTAGCCAGAATCTGACCCGAGGATGCCACGGTGCGCACCAAGTGATGGAACTGGGTCTCGATATCGTCAAGCGAATCGAAGATATCGGCGTGGTCATACTCAAGGTTATTCAAAATCGCCGTGCGCGCGCGGTAATGCACAAATTTGGAGCGCTTATCGAAAAAAGCGGTGTCGTATTCGTCGGCCTCGATCACAAAGAGCGAAGATTCAGAGTCAAACTTTGCTGACACGCCAAGCCCGGGTGCTATGCCACCAATCAGAAAGTTGGGCTTTAGGCCGCATTGCTGCAGTATCCACGCCAGCATGGCGCTGGTGGTGGTTTTGCCGTGCGTGCCAGCTACAGCGAGCACGTGTTGTGTGGTGAGCACGTGTTCGCCTAGCCACTGCGGCCCGCTGGTGTAGGGCGCGTTGGCATTTAATATCGCCTCCATGAGCTCGTTGCCGCGGCTAACCACATTGCCCACGATAAAGAGGTCGGGTTCGAGCTTGAGCTGATCGGCCCCGAAGCCTTCGATCAGATCGATGCCTTGCTCAGCGAGTTGAGTGCTCATGGGCGGGTAGATGGCTTGGTCGCAGCCGGTGACCCGATGGCCTGCCGAACGCGCGATGAGCGCTAAACCACCCATGAACGTGCCACCAATGCCCAGTATGTGCAAATGCATAGTCTTCTCCTGGCACTATTGTAGAGGGTTGGGGCAGCGCAAAAGCTGGTCAAACGCTATCATGTCGGGCATGAAGCGAAGAACTTTGGTCATTGGTGCAGCTGGATTGGCAGGCATGCTTGCTGTGGGTTGGTATGGCTGGAAGACGAGCGCGCGCCGCGCGCCCCAGGCCAATCGAGCAATGGGGCCCGCGGCTGCGGTTGAGCCATCGAGTGCGGCATTTTTTCAGGCGCAGCTGCCCGATCTCGGTGGCAGCGAATTTGCACTGTCCCAATGGCGTGGGCAGCCGCTGGTGGTTAACTTCTGGGCCACGTGGTGCCCGCCCTGCGTCAAAGAGATTCCCTATTTGAATGAACTAGCGGCCAAGCACCCGAAGGCTCAGTTCGTTGGCGTGGCCATCGATACGGCGCCCAATGTCAGAGAGTTCATTAAAACAATTCCAATAGACTACGCGGTGGTGATTGCCGGACATCAAGGCATCGGCATGGTGCGCGCGCTCGGTAATCCGGCTGGTGGTTTGCCTTTTACGGTGCTCATCAGACCCGACGGCTCGCTACAGGACGCCACCATGGGTTTGATCTCACCTGATGTTTTGGATCAACAAATTGAACGATTGCTGGCAAGTTCAGGTGTGTAAGTGTAGAATTAAGGGCAAATAGGCTAAAAATAGCGCCAAGTAGTGTCTAGGGGATTTTGTTCTGATGCCGGTGTGCAATAAACCATACCGGCGTCATCGGAATAAAACAAACCGGGTCCAACCGCGCGAACTAGCCTGATGATCACTAAAACCAAGGCAAGGCCGGCCCGCTCAATATGACCACTCACATTCTTGTTTTGCACGGCCCCAATCTGAACTTGCTAGGGACACGAGAGCCAGCCATCTATGGTCAGACGACCTTGGCTCAAATCGACACGAGTCTCAAAGAGATGGCCAGTCAAGCCGGTGTCAAACTGACGACCTTTCAAAGCAACCACGAAGGCGCGCTCGTTGACTGTATTCAAAGCGCTGCCGCTGATGGCGTCACGCATGTGGTCATCAATGCCGGGGCTTATACCCACACCAGCGTGGCCATTCGCGATGCCCTAAGTGCCTTGGCCAAACCGGTCTTTGAGGTGCATCTGTCCAATGTTTATAAGCGTGAGCCCTTTCGGCATCATTCCTACCTCTCTGACATCGCACAGGCGGTGATTGCTGGTTTGGGCGCCGAGGGGTATCGCGCCGCGGTTCGATCGATTTTGCAGCAGCCAGCCTGAAAATGGGTCGCATCCCGTTTCTCAGGCTATTTTTTTGACAACGACCCGCACGTTTGGGAAAAAAATTATGGATCTTAGAAAGTTAAAGACGCTCATTGACCTGGTAAGCGAGTCCGATATCTCGGAGCTCGAAATTACCGAGGGCGATGACAAAGTGAAGATCGTCAAGGCCTCTGCCGCGGCGCCCGCACCGGCACCGGCAACTTACGCAGCGCCGCCTGTGAGTGCGCCGCCGGCGCCGGCGCTAGCAGCTGCGCCTGCAGCACCGGCCAAAGCTGAAGTGCCCGAGGGTGATTTGGTGAGCTCGCCCATGGTGGGCACGTTTTACCGCGCGCCTAGTCCAGGCGCTTCGCCATTTGTCGAGGTCGGTCAAACCGTCAAGGAAGGCCAGCCACTTTGCATCATTGAAGCCATGAAACTGCTCAATGAAATCGAGGCAGAGAAGTCGGGTGTGATTCGCGAGATTCTCGTGGAAAACGGTGAACCGGTCGAATTTGGACAGCCCTTGTTTGTGATTGGTTAAACATGTTTGAGAAAATCCTGATTGCCAATCGAGGCGAAATTGCTCTGCGAATCCAACGTGCTTGTCGCGAGCTTGGCGTAAAAACCGT
>SKIZ01000172.1 GCA_007116135.1 Burkholderiaceae bacterium | reverse complement strand
TGTCGCAAGATGGGCGCCGTTATAAATGAATTCAGTGGGGAATGTATATGAAAGCCGTGTTTGTCGATGCCAGTGATTTGCTTGCCGATGTGACTAGCCGTTTGCGCCAGCCGTCAGACGTTGAAGTCTCGGTCAACCGGGATATAGACATCACGCCCGAGCAAATCCCGGCGGTCGTGGGTGATGCCGACATCGTCTGGATCGATCACACCGGCTTTCCGACTGACATCGCCAGCCAGTGCCCGAACCTGCGTCATGTGGTTTTTATGGGCACGGGTGCGCGCTCCTACATGAGCCCAGAAGAGTTAGCTGAGATCGGGATTCAGGTGCACATCATCAAAGGCTATGGTGACACGGCGGTGGCCGAGTGCGCCTTTGGCTTGATGTGGGCGGGGGCTAAGGATTTTGCGGTCATGGATCGGGGCGTGCGCGCCGGTGGCTGGCCGCGGCGCGATGGCATCGAGTTAACCGGCAAGACGGTCGGTTTAATTGGATTTGGCGGCATTGGCGCTGAGATGGCGCGCCTGTGTCAGGGTGCAGGCATGCGCGTGATTGCCTGGAACCGAACCCCTAAAACCCATCCTGGTGTTGAGTTTCTCGCACGCGAAGAAGTGCTGGCCCAAAGCGACGTGCTGTCAATTCATCTGTTGTTAAACGACCAGACCCGATCGATGATTGATGCCCAGTGGTTTAGCCAGATGCGCGATGGCGTGATCTTTATCAACACCGCGCGCGGCGCGGTGGTCGATGAGGCCGCCATGATAGACGCCCTGAAATCGGGCAAAGTGCGCCATGCCGGGCTTGATGTCTACACCACCGAACCCTTGCCCGCCGGCCATGCGCTATCGAAGCTTGATAACGTGACGTTGTCAGCGCATTCGGCGTTTCGCACCCCCGAGGCCAGCGACAATTTGATCGAGGCAGCGCTTGAGCATTGCCGCCGGATTGTTGCTCAAGGATGACGCGCACGGTGTTTTTTTGGGTATCAAGGTGCGACTAATTTGAGCTACTATGACTTCGTCACTTTCTGTGGACATTCGTTCCTATGCCCCATGCGCTCATGATGATTGATGGTCCGTCTGCGACCAAACCCGCCTTATTGGGTCGATTTGGCCGTGTGGGTCAATCGGGGTTGCGCCGCGCGCTTGCGGCGGCAGGTGCTTCGCTTTTACTGACCGGTTGCATGGTCGGGCCAGACTTCAGTCAGCCCGAGGTGTCACTCGAGCAGCAGTGGCGTGAACAAACCGGTGGCGAGTTCCAGATGGCCATCGACTTGGTGCGAGACGCCCAGATCAATCCAGTCAGTTGGTGGTCACAGTTTGGTGACCCAGCGCTGGAGCAATTGCTCGAGATGGCCGCCTCACAAAACTTAAGCCTGCAGCAAGCGGCTGTGCGTATTTACCAGGCGCGCGCGCAGCTCGGTGTCAGCGACGCCACCTTGCTGCCAACTGTTGTGGCTGGCGGCACGCTTAATGAAAGCAACAACGCCAGCACGCGCGAGGCGATGCTCAACGGTAAATGGGAACTCGATTTCTGGGGCAAACAGCGCCGCGGCATTGAAAGCACGTTTGCCACCTATCAGAGTGTGATTGCTGCGTATTACGCCGCCGACGTGTCACTGGCTGCCACTGTGGCGCGCACCTATGTGAACATTCGCAACCTCGAAGAATTGATCCGGGTCTCGCGCAATAACCTGCGCCTGCAAGGCGAGAGCCTGCGTATTGCCGATGCGCGTTACCGGGCTGGCGCTACATCGCTTTTGGCGTTAAGCCAGGCGCGTACCCGCTTTCAGCAGACCAACGCCGAGATCCCGGCTTTGGTGGCACGCCTAAACCGCCAGCAAAACGCCATGAGTGTGTTGTTGGGCCAGCCACCGGGCTTTTACGAGACGCACTTTGGGACTTTGCCTAACCAGTTGCGCACGCCCGAGGTGCTCAATGTGGGCATCCCGATGGACCTATTGCGCCGCAGGCCCGATGTGGCTTTGGCCGAGTATCAGGCCGCCTCGCAATCGGCATTGATCGGTGTGCGCGAAGCAGCGCTTTACCCGAGCTTTTCGATATCCGGCATGTTTGGCTACCTCAATAGCTCGGTGTCGTATTCGGGCGCGCCCACCTTTACCTTCTCCAATACGGTTCGAGGCGGCGGCGGCGGGTTCACATTCCCGCTCTTTTATCGTGGCGCCTTGATCGATGAGGTGCGGGTGCAAGATGCGGCGTTTCAGGATGCGGTGCTGAATTATCAAAACACGGTGCTTAGCGCCCAGGCTGAAGTCGAAGACGCGTTGATTCAAATCGCCACAGCCCGGCAAGCCGAGGTGGACTATGTGCAGGCTTCGCGTTCGGCCAGCCAAGCAGCTAGGCTTGCGCTGGATCTGTATGAGGCCGGGCAGTCAGACTACAACACCGTGATCGTGGCCCAGCAAGTGCTTTTGCGCGTGCAAAGCGATTTGGTGCAAACGCGCAGCAACGCGCTCATCGGGTATGTTGATGCTTTCAGGGCCTTGGGCGGCGGCTGGAGTGGTGAGCTTAAAGTGCCACCGCTGCCAAACGAGATGGTCGCGCAAATGAAAGAGCGCAGCGACTGGGGTGACATGTTGGCGCATCCTGAGGCGCCGCGCCTGATACAAACACTGGGACTAGACCCGGTTCGACGAACCACGGGAGCACCGTAATGCGAAGTTTGAGTCACGCCACGGGTATCAGCCTGAATCGTCTTGCCCGCCTTTCGGTTGCGGCCATCGTGGGGCTAGTCGTATTGAGCTTAGCTGGTTGCGAGAAGCACGAGCCACCGGCGCGCGCACCGATCAAAGTGACAGTGGCCCAACCCGTGACTCAGGCGGTGCAGGACTACATCACGCTCGATGGCACGATCAGCCCTCTGTTGCGCGTCAATCTGGAGGCGCGTGTGCCGGGTTACTTGCGCCAAATTCTCTTTAAAGACGGGGCGGCGGTCAAAGAGAACGACCTTTTGTTTGTCATTGAGCAAGACCAATACCAGCAAGAAGTCGACCTAAACAAGGCCATTTTTGAGCAGGCACAAATCGAGTTTGACCGTCAGTCAACGCTACTGGCACAAAAGGCCACTTCTCAGGCCGCCGTTGACAGTGCGCGCTCGCAACTGCAGCAAGCCCAAGCCAATCTGGCGCTAGCGAACATTAACTTAGGCTACACCGAGGTGCGCGCACCATTTGATGGTGTGATGGGTCGTCACTTGATTGATGTTGGCAACTACCTGGGTAACAGCCCAGATGGCATCAAGTTAGCCGAGATTCGTCAGTTGCAGCCGCTCTACGTTTATTTCTCCATGAGCGAGACTGAGCTGTTGCGTCTAAAGCGCAGCAGCAATGAGGCCGGTGCGCCCGGCGCGCTGCAAGTTGGCAAGACCCGGGTGTATGCTGCTTTGCAAGGCGATGAGGGTTTCCCGCATGAGGGCGTGCTTGACTTTGTGGCCAGCGACTTGAGCACTGAAACGGGGGCCCTTGAGCTGCGTGCGGTGTTTGACAACACGGCCAACCGACTGGTGCCGGGCATGTACGCCCGGGTGCTGGCTTATTACGGCAGTCAGCGCCAAGCCATGCTGGTGCCGTTTGCGGCGGTCATGCGCGATCAACAGGGCGCTTTTGTATACACGGTTGATGCCGACAAAAAGGCTCAGAGAACCAACATCACGCTTGGCCAGCGCTTTGGCGCCTTGGTCGAAGTCACCAAGGGCTTGGGCCCAACCGATCAAGTGGTCATCAACGGGTTTGTGACGCTGTCAGCCGGCGCGGGCGTTGATGCCGAAACCGGCAAAGTCGAACCCGTCAAGCTGCCTGGCCATGATGACTAACGGGCCGGTGCGCCTTGCCCATGCCCACCCCAATGCCAACACGCCTGGATAACGCGCATGCTTTCTAAATTGTTCATCGAGCGGCCGATCTTAAGCAATGTGATTGGCATCATCATTGTGTTGATCGGTGCGGTCTCTATCTTCGGGCTGCCGGTGGCGCAATATCCGCAGATGACCCCGCCGACCATTCAGGTCACCACCGCCTGGCCAGGTGCCAATGCCAAGCTCGTGCAAGAGCTTGTGGGCAGCAACATTGAGAATCAGGTCAATGGTGTGGACGGCATGCTCTATATGCAATCGTTTTCCACTGATGCCGGTACCTATCAGCTGACGGTGACCTTTGCCGTGGGCACCAATCCAGACATGGCCCAGGTCAACGTGCAAAACCGGGTCGCGATTGCGTTGCCGATGTTGCCCAAGGCCGTGCAGGCCCAGGGCGTGACCACTAAAACCCAGTCGACTGCGATTTTGCAGTTTGTCACCGTTACCTCC
>SKIZ01000145.1 GCA_007116135.1 Burkholderiaceae bacterium | reverse complement strand
TTGACCTTGCATTGAAGTTTTACGCTGGTAATGCCCATGCAGGGCTTTTTGCCGATGCGCCAATCAACACAGATAGCCGACCATTGATTGAATATATGGCGCCACGCACCCATCGAGCTGTCATTGCTGGTCTAGACACCTGGTTAGTGGGTCAGGCGCGTGATCAGCTCTATGACGAATTGTTGCTTGCGTTACCGCCTGCCCAAGACCCTTACCTCAAGTATCTGAGCGATGCACAGCTCGACATGATTTACGCAGGGCAGGTCTATGCACAGTGGCAGGGCGTGCGCGCGCGCCGAGCCCTCGGCGCTCGAACGCTGTGGCAGCGCTTCACGTCGCTTGCGCCTGAACATGCGCATGAACCTGATAGCCCTGCTGGATATGTGGGGCGCAGTCAGCGAGCCTTTGGTCAATGACCCGGAACAACCATGAGTTGCTTGACTCTGGCGTTCAGGCTGGCGCTGTTAGTAGAACATCATGGCCATGGATTGGCGAAACGACTGTCACGCAGGAATTTTTCATCTGTCAACGAATGGAGAAAAGCGATCAAGTCAGAGAGTTCCGTTTCGTCAAAGGAGAATCCAATGATGAGCTCGCTACGTAAAGGACTCGGTTGGCCGCTGGCACTAGCGCTTCGCCCTTTGATGGCATAGTGTTGGATCACTTCTTCAAGCGTTTTAATCGACCCATCGTGCATATAAGGCGCGGTTACCGCGATGTTACGTAGACTGGGCGTGCGCACTTTGCCACGGTCATGGGGCTCCAAGGTGAGCTCAACAATACCCGGATTTGTTAACGGATAGCTGCCAGTGCCATCGATGTTGTATAGACCCGTATTGTGAAAGCCAAACTCGGGAAATGGCATACGCGCATGCATGACATTATCGGTAAAGTTCAGGCCGCCATGGCAGTGGTAGCACTTCATTCTTTCCCCGAAGAATAGGGCTTCTCCTCGTTTGGCTGAGTCGCTAATGGCTTTTGGATCACCACCATATTTATATTGGTCGTATGGGCTATTGAACGATAGAAGTGTTCGCTGGAATGCCGCGAGCGCTTTGGTAATCGTTGATAAAGAATAGAGCGCATCTTCTCCCTGCTTGGCTTTGTCCGGGAATGCCGATTCGAAAAGATCAGCATATGTTGGGTCGGACTTTAGTCGCGCCCATAATTCCTGCTCGCGACCTGCCATACCCATTTCTACCGGGTGCTCGCCGAAAAGAGGGATGAGGGTCTGGATTTCCAACGAAGTCAGCTGAGGGTTCATCCAAGTCAGCACAGGCAGGTAAGCGATATTGCCAAGCGCCATCGAGTTTCTTATGCCTGGTTCACCCGAAACGCCTGGTGAGACAGGTTTACCGTCAGTGAATGCACGTGCTTGCACGTGGCATGTCGCACACGACATTGACTGATCGCTTGAAAGTCTGGTGTCGTAGAAGAGGTGTCGACCCAATTCAACTTTTTCATTTGTCATTGGGTTGTCTGTGGGTACCACGGGTGAAGGTACCCATTTGGGCAATTGCCAATCAAATGAACTATCTGCTACAGCGCTCTGACCCAATGTCAGAGCGCTCATAAGCAGCACGCTAGCAAGAACGTTAGTGCGCCGGGTGCTATGCATACGTTACTGCTTCCTGAAGAATTGCTGAACACCACCGGGTTGACCACCGTAGGGCAGGCCAAACGCTCTCATGATGGGCGGGCAGTCTGGATCGTTTGGGAAACTCATGCATCCGACAGGCGTTTCCGGCGCATTGACGTCTACATTCGCGTTTGCAAGTACTGCGCCAATGTCAGCAATCACGACATCTTTGGCTGGATCAAACGAATCAAATCGAACCGTGACTCGATTAGGGTTCTTGCAGCTGCTCGGCGGGGTGGTCCTCGACTCAGAGGCGCACCCGGTACTGCCTAGATGAACGGAAAAGCCGGAGGCGCTTCCACCGCCTTGGCGATCAGGAGCATCCGTCGTGAGCGGTCGTCCGCTGGTTGCAGTGTCAAATTTGAGAAACTTATAGCCAGCTTGCCAATTCCAGAACATCGCAGTGCTGCTAAGCGGCGCGGGGGCGATTGTTGGGTTGCCGTGATTCAGGTCAAATGGCACGCCAAGAGTGAATTCAATGCCTTTGTACTCCCCGGGAGCAACGGTACCTCGTACAGCCAAATTCACGGGGCCAGTTCCGTTGCGACAATGACTGGTGCCGTCCTCAAAGTCGATCAGTGCGACGTTGGCAACTTGCCAAGTCTTGTCTTGTATCAACTCGAGGGCGACAGCATTGCCCTTGGCGTCGATTAGGTGTACATCGCTGATAAACATACGGAAATCACTCGGCGTGATGGTCGAATTGGTTGTGCCGATATTGGTGTATGACTTTCCGCACTCAAAAGGTTGGCCGTTGACTTGCCCAGCGAAACGTATTTCGGTTTCGCTGTGTGCATTGGCCATCGCTGGACCAACACAAAAGACAACCGCTGCAATGCTTGTGATGCTAAGCGCTTTATTGAATTTCATGATGAATGTTCCTGAAAATAGTTAAAGATGAGCACACGTGCCGTCAGTGGGTGTGAGGCCTTGCCCGAACCCTTGGCGTTTGAACCCAAACATCGACGGTTTTTTGTCCACCATCTCCAAAGGTGAGCGTTAGATCGAATCGGTCGCGGTTTTTAAGCTCGCGTTTCAAGCCCGTTAGATAGATTCGATAACCTGACTCATGGTTGTGACGAAACAGCACGGAGGCTTTTGGTCCGATCGCAATAGACTCGACGTCTATCCATTGCTGTACATGATCAGAGGAGTGGGTCTCGGTTTGCAGTGTGGCGAATTCAGCCACAGCTGTTTGTGCACCCGTGATGACAAAGGTTTCTTGCCCGCGATTGACTAAGTCACGAAAGAACACGCTGGCAGCAGTACGGTCCTGACTGAGCACAGCGTAGGGGTGATCGATTGTTAGCCTGCCGTAGGAAGTGCCGTGTGACCAAGCGGTCGATGAGACAAGTACGAGCAATGCTGTCAGGATTGCTGGCAGCACCTGATTGGGAGCGCGAATATACATTGGTTACACCTCTATCCATGAGTCGATAGCGCATGCTATCCACCACCTGCCGTATGGGCAGTGTGGCTGGCATGCGGGAAAAACACAGGGTTAGGTGTGTAGCGGCGGCGCTCTGGGATGCGCGCGGGACCAGGTTACAGAGTCTTTCGGAGGTATTCGAGTCAGGCATTGGCCAAAGGATTCTCGAGGTGCCAGCGGTTGCCAAAACACTCGGACTGTTGGGGCACTGTGAGAGTAGATTTGGATACTGCAGTATTCACAGTGACTCGAGCGTGATGGTTGTTGCTCATCGCCGCCCATCTGCAGATTTTTATCCATCTCAAGGGAGATGTATTTAATGCCTGAGTTTGTGCACACTGCCACTTGCAGAGAGTCATGATGCAAAATGGGCACAATGGCATGGCTGACAACAGGCAAAACCAGCCCAAACACCAGAGCCACCAGGGCAACGTATCCTGTTAATTTTCGGCGCAGACGTTTGCGTAACTGTTCGAGCATGGCAAAAGTCTATCAGAAACCAAATGTTATGAGTCATGCAGCACAGCGGCTCGCCCAATCCGAGTTCGCAAATATGGCGACCCTCGGAGATGAGCATACTGTGCTGTGATGTCTAATCGATCGGGGTGCGCCGGACCTTATATACACACTCGCAAACACGGGCGAAGCTTGGAGATTTGCATTTTATTGATAATGAATTATCATTAGCATTAACTAAACCAATAGCCTCTTTACCCCTATGGCTGCATTTCCAGTAACTGTTCTGTCTGGCTTCTTGGGCGCAGGCAAAACGACTTTGTTAAATCACATTCTTCACAATCGTGAAGGCTTGCGCGTTGCCGTCATCGTCAACGATATGTCGGAGGTCAATATCGATGCGGCCCTCATACGCGAAGGCGACGCGCAGCTTTCCCGTACTGAAGAAAAGTTGGTCGAGATGTCCAACGGTTGTATTTGCTGCACTTTGCGCGAGGATCTCTTGCTTGAGGTTGAGCGCCTGGCCAAAGAAAACCGATTCGATCACCTTGTCATCGAATCTACTGGCATTTCCGAGCCGCTACCCGTGGCCGAGACATTCACCTTTGAAGGTGAAGATGGACGCAGTTTGAACCAGTTGGCGCGGTTGGATACGATGGTCACAGTTGTCGATGCGTATAACTTTCTGCGCGACTACAGCTCGGTTGACCGTCTGCGCGAACGCGGTCAATCAATGGGAGAGGAAGATGACCGCACGGTGGTCGACCTTCTAATCGAGCAAATTGAGTTTTGCGATGTGATCGTGCTCAACAAGC
>SKIZ01000199.1 GCA_007116135.1 Burkholderiaceae bacterium | reverse complement strand
TCGATCCCGTCAGAGACCAAGGAATTTGCCATCAACATGTCTAACGAGCGCCATTGGGACAAGCCGGTTAAGCGCTACATCGACGAGTGTCTGGCCGGCAAGACCGGTGTGCGCCAAAAGGACTTCAACATGCGCTGGGTGGCCTCGATGGTCACCGACATCCATCGCCTGATGATGCGCGGCGGTGTGTTCATGTACCCATGGGACGCGCGCGAACCGAACAAACCGGGCAAGCTCAGACTCATGTATGAAGCCAACCCGATGAGCTTTTTGGTCGAGCAAGCCGGCGGCATGGCCACCAATGGCCGCCAACGCATTCTCGATGTCGAGCCCGCTTCGCTGCACGAGCGTGTCAGCGTCATCCTCGGGTCCAAAGACGAAGTCGCACGTGTGACCCAATATCACTTCGAAGCAGACCAAGGGCAATAAGTCGCAAGCACCCCAGTCGTGACAAAGGGCAACCCGTGGGTTGCCCTTTGTCCATTTTGCTCACGCCCAAGCGCTTGCGCCTAAGCGTGTGGCCTCACAGAGGCTGACTTAATCAAGCACAAAGACCGATGCGCCGGTCGTCTTGCGCGCCTGCAAGGCGTTTTGTGCTTCGGCGACCTGATCAAGGCTATAGCGATTTTCAATGAAAATCTTGACCTTCTTGGCCAGCACCATTTCAAACAACTCGTCGGCTGCCGCTTGCATTTTTTCAGCGGTATTGACGTGCGTAGCCAGTGTGGGGCGCGTCACAAAGAGCGACCCCTTGGCTGACAAGATACCGATATTGACGCCATCGATGGCACCAGAGGCATTGCCAAAGCTCACCATCAAGCCGCGCGGCTCAATGCAGTCCAGTGACATCTCCCAGGTGTCTTTGCCCACACCGTCATAGACCACCGGCACTTTCTTGCCTTTGGTCAACGTCTTGACGCGCTCGACCACGTCCTCTTTGGTGTAGTCAATCATCTGCCAGGCGCCGTGCTTTTTAGCCAGCGCCATTTTCTCCGGCGTCGATGCCGTGCCGATCAACTTCACACCAAGCGCCTTGGCCCACTGGCAGGCAATTAAGCCCACGCCGCCGGCTGCGGCATGAAACAGAATCGTCTCACCACCTTGCAAGCGATAGGTTTGGCGAAACAGATACTGCACGGTCAGGCCTTTGAGCATCATGGCCGCGGCCTCTTCGTACGAGATGCCTTTAGGCAGCTTGACCACTTGGGCTTGCGGCATGTTGCGCACTTGGGCGTAGGCGCCAATCGGGCTTTGGCCATAGGCCACCCGATCACCGACTTTAAAGCGCTTGACCCCACGGCCCACCGCCACGACGTCGCCGGCCCCTTCAAAACCCAAACCATGCGGCAGCGGTGCTTGATATAGGCCCGTGCGGAAATAAATATCAATGAAGTTCAAGCCCAGCGCACGCTGGCGAATGGTGATCTCATTGTCGCTTGGTGCTGGCACCTCAACTTCGACCATTTGCAGCACTTCGGGGCCGCCGTGGCGCTCAATACGAACTGCTTTGCTCAAGATGCTCATGAATACTCCCAATGTTGTTGTCAGTGTGTAGAGATTGGTGCGATTTGGCCGGGCATATTGGCGCAATCGTCAATGCTCGTAGTGTATCGCCTCGCACGCTAAAATGAATGTTTTTAATGGACAAGTGCTTAATATGGCAGGTCATAGCAAATGGGCCAATATCCAGCACCGCAAGGGTCGTCAAGACGCCAAACGCGGCAAACTCTGGACCAAAATCATCCGTGAAATCACCGTGGCTGCGCGCGCCGGCGGTGCCGACGTCGAGGCCAACCCACGGCTGCGCCTGGCCTGGGACAAGGCGACAGCGGCCAACATGCCCAAAGACAACATTCAGCGCGCGATTGCCCGTGGCGCAGGCACGGGCGATGGCGATAACTACGACGAAATCCGCTACGAGGGCTACGGGATCGATGGTGCCGCGGTGATCGTGGACTGTATGACCGATAACCGCACCCGCACCGTGGCCGATGTGCGCCACGCGTTTAGCAAGCATGGCGGCAACTTGGGTCAGGATGGTTGCGTGGCCTTCATGTTTCGCCACGTCGGGCAGTTCCTGTTTGCCCCAGGCACCAGCGAAGACGTTGTCATTGGCGCAGCCCTTGATGCCGGTGCTGACGATGTCGTCACCGATGCCGAGGGTGTCATCGAGGTGATCTGTGAGCCCGGGCAGTTTGCTGCGCTCAAGGCCGCATTTGATGCCCAGGGCTTGAGTGCCGAGATGGCCGATGTCATCATGAAACCAGAAAACGAAGTCGAGCTTGGCGCCGAGAGCGCGCTCAAAATGCAAAAGCTGCTCGATGCGCTAGAGGCCCTAGACGACGTGCAAGAGGTCTACACCAACGCCATCTTGCCCAATGAGGAATAAAACGAATGCATAAGGTGCTTATTATCGGATCAGGCGGGCGCGAGCACGCACTGGCCTGGACATTGTCACGCTCACCCAAGGTCAGTCACGTCTTTGTCGCCCCGGGCAATGGCGGCACAGCAGCCATGGCCCGCGTCACCAACGTCGCGCTGACTGAGCTTGAAGACTTGGCCGAGTTTGCTGCGCGCGAACTCATTTACTTGACCGTGGTGGGCCCTGAAGCGCCCTTGGCCGCTGGCATCGTCGATGTGTTTGAATCCCGTGGGCTGCGCGTGTTTGGGCCCACCAAGGCGTGCGCCCAGCTTGAGAGCTCCAAGGATTACGCCAAGGCCTTTATGCAGCGCCACGGTATTCCAACGGCAGCCTACCAAACCTTCACCGACGCCTCGCTTGCGCACGCCTACATCGATGCCCAAGGCGCACCGATTGTGATCAAGGCCGATGGCTTGGCAGCGGGCAAAGGCGTGGTGGTGGCCACAAGCCTCGAACAAGCGCACCAGGCAGTCGACAGCATGCTCGGTGATGCGAGCTTGGGTGCCGCTGGTGCACGGGTGGTCATTGAACAGTGCCTAGTCGGTGAGGAGGCAAGCTTTATTGTGATGGCCGACGGGCTCAACAGCCTGCCACTTGCCAGCAGCCAAGACCACAAGCGCTTGTCAGACGGCGACCAAGGGCCCAACACCGGTGGCATGGGCGCGTATTCCCCAGCGCCGGTGGTCTCACCCGTGATGCACGAACGCATCATGCGTGAAGTCATCGAACCGGCCATTGCCGGCATGCGCGCCGACGGCCTGCCCTACACCGGCTTTCTGTACGCCGGTGTCATGATCGGGCCCGGCGAGGACGCAACGCGGCCAATTGGCGTGCTGGAATTTAACTGCCGCATGGGTGACCCAGAGACCCAACCGATCTTGATGCGCTTGCAATCGGACTTGCTTCAAGCGCTAGATGCCGCGCTTGACGGTCAACTCGATGGCCACGAACTTCAGTGGGATGCGCGCACCGCGCTTGGCGTGGTCATGGCCAGTGCGGGCTATCCAGCCAGTGCGCGCAGCGGCGATGCCATTAGCGGGTCGGTCAACAATGACGATACGGCAGGTGCCGCAGACGTGGTGGTGTTTCATGCGGGCACGGCGCTTGATAACGGGGTGTTGCGCACTGCCGGCGGGCGCGTGCTGTGCGTCACAGCCATGGGCGAGAGCGTCGAGGCCGCACGCACCCTGGCATACGAGCGTGTGGCGCAAATCACCTTTGATGGGGCCCAATACCGACGCGATATTGCCTGGCGAGCGATGGCGCCTGTTCGCTCATGAGCGCATCTGACCAACCTGATGTGGGCGCAGCCCACCACTACCTCACCGGCTTGCAAGCCAGTATCGTGGCTGACCTGGAGAAGGCCGGCGGCGCTTCGTTTGCCACCGACACGTGGGTGCGCCCACAAGGCGGTGGCGGGATTTCTCGATTCATTGAAGGCGGTGAGTTGTTTGAGCGCGCAGGCGTTCTTTTTAGTCACGTCCAAGGCGATACCTTGCCGCCCTCAGCAAGCGCGCACCGGCCGCAGGTCGCCGGCCGACGCTGGGAGGCCATGGGCGTGTCAATGGTGCTGCACCCTCGCAATCCGTTTGTGCCAACCACCCACATGAACGTGCGCATGTTCGTGGCCTACGGCAGCGATGACCAAGACGATATCTTCTGGTTTGGCGGGGGCATGGATTTAACCCCCTATTACGTCTTTGAACAAGACGCCCGGCACTTTCATCAAACCTGCAAAGACGCCCTTGATGGGCATGACCCAAACCTCTACCCAGCCTATAAACGCTGGTGCGACGAGTACTTTTACTTAAAGCACCGCCAAGAAACGCGTGGGATTGGCGGGGTGTTTTTTGATGATCTGAGCGAGCCCGGTTTTAGCGAATCGTTTGCCATCACCCAATCGGTGGGCAATGCCTTTGTGCACGCCTACTTGCCGATTGTCGCGCGCAGGCGTGACCTGGCTTTTAGCGAGCTTCACAAAGACTTTCAGCGCTACCGGCGCGGGCGTTATGTGGA
>SKIZ01000147.1 GCA_007116135.1 Burkholderiaceae bacterium | reverse complement strand
GTGGGCAAGCCAATGCCCAAATTGACGTAAGCCCCTTCTTCGATGTCTTGCGCCAATCGCTTGGCAATATCGTCTCGCGATAATCGTTTCATGCTGCCTCTCCCTACGACCTAACTTGAACTATGCGCTTGACAAAGATCCCGGGCGTGACCACCGCCTCAGGATCGATTTCACCAAGCTCGACCACCTCATCGACTTGGGCGATTGTCAAACCCGCCGCAGTGGCATGCACCGGCCCGAAGTTACGGGCTGTCTTGTTGTAAGTCAGGTTGCCCCAACGGTCACCGCACTTGGCCTTAATCAGAGCGACATCGGCCTTGATTGGCGCCTCGAGCAAATACTGCTCACCATCAATGGTTCGCACTTCCTTGCCTTGGGCCAACATCGTCCCGACACCAGTTCGAGTAAAAAAGCCCCCTATGCCTGCACCTCCGGCGCGAATACGCTCAGCCAAGGTGCCTTGGGGTACGAGTTCAAGTTCTAGTTTGCCACTGCGGTAGAGCTCATCAAAAACATACGAGTCCGCTTGCCGTGGAAACGAACAGATAATCTTGCGCACCCGCCCGGCCTTCATCAAAGCAGCCAGACCGATCTCAGCATTACCCGCATTGTTGCTGACAACCGTGAGGTCTTTGGCACCTTGCTCAACCAAAGCGTCAATAAGCGCCATGGGTTGACCCGCCCCGCCAAAGCCACCAATCAGAATGGTCGAGCCATCCTCGATGCCAGCGACCGCGTGTTCAAGCGATTGAACGATTTTGTTGATCATGACCGCACCTACCCCTAAACAAACAACAGCCATTAGTCTACAACGGCAGCCGGCCTGTGACGAAGGCGATCAAGGGCCTGCGCCTTCGTAAAAGACAAAGCCATGTTTGCGCAGCCCAAAGCGTGCGGGCATTGGGGCTCAAGCGCTTCGGTGGCGATTGTGGCTGGCGACTTTTAACCAAGCGCCTGACGGGCTTTCGAGATGACACGCCGTCACAGGCCCGATATCCTTGTGCCCAAGCGTTATTCTAAGAGCTCGACTTTTCGGTTGATCACCACAGCGTCGTTTCACAAAGGCAACGATTGACACGTCACCGAAGCGGCCTTTCGTTTATCGTTATGCAAACAACGATTGACTTCACCTCTTCAAGCCACACCATGACCTCTTTGGGCGATTCAAACAAGCACACCCCCATGATGCAGCAGTACTTCGGGCTCAAGAGTCAGGCGCCCGACATGTTGCTGTTCTACCGGATGGGCGACTTTTATGAGCTTTTCTACGAAGACGCTGAAAAAGGCGCGCGCATACTCGGCCTGACGCTAACCAAGCGCGGCAGCTCCAACGGCGCACCCATACCCATGGCCGGCGTCCCGGTACATGCGGTTGACCAGTACTTGGCCAAACTCGTGGCCCTCGGGGAGTCGGTGGCGGTTTGCGAACAAATGGGTGAGCCCGGCGCGACCAAAGGTCCTGTGGCGCGCGAGATCGTCAAAATCATCACCCCAGGCACACTGACAGACGAAGCGCTTTTGCCAAGCAAGGCAGACCGTTGTCTAGCGGCCTACTGGCAACCGAGCCGCGCGGGCAAACCGGTGGCCGCTGCAGGCCTGGCCTGGCTGAATTTGGCCAGTGGCGAGTTTCGCTTGACCGAGTGCCAACCCGATCTGGTGCCAAGTACGCTCGAGCGCATCGCGCCAGCTGAAATCATCCTGGCACAAGAACAAGAGGCGCCCAAGGGACGTGACTGGCGCCTGACGCAAGTGCCCATCTGGCACTTTGAGCGCACCGATGCCGAACAACAAATACTGAACCATTTTGGTGTCACATCCTTATCTGGCTTTGACCTTGATGACTTTGATGCCGCCATCAGCGCCGCAGGCGCCCTGCTGCGCTACGCCATTCGAACCCAGGCCCAAGCGCTGCCACATGTGCAGACCTTAAGCGTTGAGCGCGCTGGCGAGTTTCTCTTGATGGATCCGGCCACGCGACGCAACCTTGAGATCAGCGAAACCATCAGCGCACAGGGCTCGCCCACCCTTTTGTCCTTACTCGATCACTGCGGCACGCCCATGGGCAGTCGCTTACTGAAACGCTGGCTACATCACCCACTGCGAGACAACGCCGCCGTGCACCAGCGCCAGCAGGCGATTGCCCAAATCATGATCGGCGAACACAACGGTCAAGCCCTGCGCTTGCGTGAGCAACTAGCGATCTGGCCCGATCTCGAACGCATGGCTAGCCGTTTGGCTCTGCGCTCAATCAAACCACGCGAATTGGCCAACTTGCGCGATGCGCTCGCGACCTTGCCTGAGCTGCAGTCGCTGGCGCAATTGCTTGCCACAAGCGCTGCTGACCGCCTGCAAAGTTTGGTCGATGCGCTAGCGGTGGATCAAGCAATCGTCACCCGCCTTCAGGCGGCCATTGCCCCTGAGCCCGCGACACAGGTGCGCGACGGCGGTGTGATTGCCGATGGCTACGATGAAACACTGGATTCGCTGCGCAAGCTGTCAACCGACCAGGGGCAGGTACTCATCGAGATCGAGCAACGCGAGCGCCAGCGCACCGGCATCACCACACTGCGGGTTCAGTACAACCGGGTACACGGCTTTTTTATTGAACTGACCCGAGCGCAGGCTGATAAAGTCCCGCCCGATTACCGGCGGCGCCAAACGCTCAAGAATGCTGAACGCTACATCACGCCCGAACTCAAACAATGGGAAGACAAAATCCTCTCGGCCCAAGACCGTGCCTTGGCCCAAGAAAAAATACTGTTTGAAGCTTTGCTTGATGAGCTTGGCCCAGCCGTGAGCGCTTTGAGCCAAGTCGCTGGTGCAGTGGCTGAAATCGATGTCTTAGCCGCTCTGGCGCACCACGCGACCCTACACGCTTGGGTGGCCCCGACGTTGGCAGACCAGCCCGTCATTGACATTGAAGCTGGGCGCCACCCCGTCGTTGAAAACAGCATCGAGCGATTCACGCCCAACGACTGCAGCCTAAACCGGCAAAGATCGATGCTCATCGTCACTGGCCCAAACATGGGGGGTAAGTCAACCTACATGCGCCAAGTCGCGCTCATTTGCCTGCTTGCACGCACGGGCAGTTACGTGCCTGCCAGCCAAGCCGTCATTGGTACCATCGACCGGATTTTTACCCGGATTGGCGCGGCTGACGACCTGGCCGCTGGCCAATCGACCTTCATGATGGAGATGACCGAAGCGGCGACGATTTTGTCAGCGAGCACCTCAAGTAGTCTGGTCATCATGGATGAGATCGGTCGAGGCACCTCGACCTACGATGGCTTGGCACTGGCCTGGTCGATCGCCAACCGGCTATTGACCCACAACCGGGCACTGACCTTGTTTGCCACCCATTATTTTGAAATGACGCGCCTGCCCAACGACAACCCCTGCGCAGCCAACGTCCATCTGGCTGCCGCAGACGCCCCCACAGGGGTGGTGTTCTTGCACGAGGTGCGCGCCGGACCTGCAAGCCGCAGTTACGGCATCCAGGTCGCTCAACGCGCAGGCGTGCCCCATTCGGTCATCCGTCAGGCAACCCGGGAATTACAGCGCTTGGAGGCGCTCGGTGCGCCTAGCGCGCAACTAGGTCTGTTTGGCGCTGATACGACCGAACACGACAATGACAGCCAAGAGGCAGACAACCTGCAGGCGCGTGAACTCTTTGATGCTTTGGCACAAATCGATCCCGACACCCTAACCCCCCGAGAAGCCCTTGAGGCGCTGTATGACCTGAAAGCGAGGCTATTGAAGTGAATATCCACAAGCCATTGGCCTTACTGGGTCAGCGAACGGCCGCGCAATTTATGCGCGACTACTGGCAAAAACGGCCGTTGCTGGTCAAACAAGCCTTGCCCGGCTTAAAGGCACCGGTGAGCCTGGCGGCATTAAAAAAGATGGCCAAAGACGAGCAAGTCCAATCCAGATTGATCTGGCGCGAGCAAGGTCAATGGCATCTGGAGCATGGACCCTTTGGGCGCCTGCCCAAAGCTAGCGAGCCGCACTGGACTTTGCTCATTCAGAGTCTGGATATTCATAGCGATGCCGCCAGCGAACTGATGCATCAGTTTGACTTCATACCCGCGGCACGGCTAGACGATCTGATGGTCAGTGTGGCGACCGAAGGTGGCGGGGTTGGCCCACATTTTGATTCGTATGACGTGTTTTTGATCCAGGCCGCGGGCAAGCGACACTGGAAGTACGGTCAGCAACGTGACCTTTCTCTGGTTGACGGTTTACCTCTTAAGATTCTCAAACACTTCGAACCTGAGCAAGAAGCGGTGCTCGAACCCGGTGACCTGTTATATCTGCCACCTCAGGTCGCACATGATGGCGTGGCACTGACTAACGATTGCATGACCTTATCGGTGGGCTTTCGAGCGCCCACCATGGCTGCGCTAGCCCAAGGCATGCTCGAGGCGGCGGCCGAGCAACTCGCCACAAGTGTTAACCGACGATCGAGT
>SKIZ01000019.1 GCA_007116135.1 Burkholderiaceae bacterium | reverse complement strand
GTGCGCACCATGCTTGGCAGTGTCGACCAGACCTATTTGGTGCAGTTGGTCAACGCGCTGCTGGCTGCTGATGCGCCCGGGGTGCTTGCCGTGGCTGATGAGTTGTCGGCGCGCGCAGTGTCGCTGCGCGCAACGCTAGCGGACTTTGCGGTGTTGCTTTCGCGTCTGGCCATTGAGCAGCGTGTGCCAAGTGATCCGGCCGACAGTCAGGCGCTTGAGGCACCACTGCGCGAGGTTGCGGTCAAGACAGCGCCGGATTTGTTGCAGCTTTTTTACACCGTCGCCGTTCACGGTCGGCAGGAAATGTTGCACGCGCCTGATGAATACGCTGGGTTTGTGATGGTGTGTTTGAAGATGCTGTCATTTGTTGATCGCACCGACAAAGTCAAGCCGGCCTCACCAGCACCCGTTGCGCCGGCTGAAAAAAAAACCCTGAATGAACCAGCTGTTGTACCGGTTGCACCAGTGGTGCCGGTCGCATCAGTGGCGCCTGAAAACCCAACGGCTGCGCCCGAGCACAGTGTGCTTGACCAAACGCTTGCGGCGCAGTGGCCGAGCTTGGCGGCCCAACTGCCGCTTGGCGGCATGGCCGAACAGCTCGCCACGCAGTCAGCCTGCCACCGAGTTGATGGCCAGACGATTTGGCTAACGGTACCCACCCAAGCCCTGACACAGGGCAACCATGTCAAGCGATTGACTGAAGTGCTGACCCAGCATTTTGGGCAGCCGGTTAAGCTAGAGGTGTCTGTTGGTGAAATCGCCCAAGGTCAGTCGGCTCAGTCAATTGCCGATGCCCATGCGCAGGCTCGTCAACAGCAGGCCGAGCAGATTGTGCGCCAGGATCCGTTTGTCAATGAATTGATCCAGGAATTTGGGGGGCAGGTCGTACCCGGTTCGGTGCGAGCCACGCCAGAAGTGGATCGCCCAGTTACATCACCGTTGTGAGAGGAAAGTGGACATGATGAAAGGTCAAATGGCTGGCTTGATGCGTCAAGCGCAGCAAATGCAGGAAAACCTAAAGAAGGCGCAAGAGTCGCTTGCCGACTTGCTCGTCGAAGGAGCCTCGGGCGGCAGTCTCGTCAAAGTCACGATGACCTGCCGACACGACGTCAAGCGCGTTGAGATTGACCCAAGCCTGCTCAGTGAAGACAAAGATATGCTGGAGGACTTGGTCGCTGCCGCCTTTAATGATGCCTTGCGCAAAGCCGAGGCGACCTCGCAGGAAAAGATGGCGTCGGTCACCGCTGGCATGCCGTTGCCGCCCGGCATGAAGCTGCCATTCTGACATGCAACCGCAACTGCCTGAGCCGCAGGCGCTGGTTAATTTGGTCCAAGCGCTGCGGGCGTTGCCTGGCGTGGGCGTGCGCACGGCACGTCGCATGGCCTATCACTTGCTGCAGCATGACCCACAGGCCGCACGCGATTTAGCCGCTGCCTTGGATGGGGCCTTGACTGACTTGCGTCACTGTGAACGCTGCAATGGCTTTTCTCAGGCACCGGTTTGCTCAACTTGTGACAACGGCCAGCGAGACAGCACACAATTATGTGTGGTGGAGACGGCTGCCGACCAGAACATCATCGAGTCAACCCATAACTATCGGGGTCTTTACTACGTATTGATGGGCCGAATTGCACCGTTAGAGGGCATGGGTGCCGATGAAATTGGGCTGCAACGGCTTATCGAGCGTGCCAGCGATGGCTTGGTAACCGAAGTCATTCTGGCGACCAATTTCACCGCCGAAGGCGACACGACTGCCCACTACCTTGGCCAAGTCCTTCGAGCCAAAGGTCTGACAGTGACACGCATTGCCCGCGGTGTGCCCGCAGGCAGTGAGATTGAGTATGTCGATGCCGGAACGGTGGCTTGGGCGCTCATGGAGCGCAAGCCCACCTAGTTCTCGCGCGCAGCTTGCAATAGCGAATCGAGCTTTCTGGCATCGGCCACAAATGCGCGTATCCCTTGGGCAAGCTTATCGTTTGCCATCGCGTCTTCATTCAGTAGAAAACGAAAACGGGGCTCATAAAGCTCAAGTGGCGCAGGCGCATGCGCCTGGGCAAACCTGGTGTCTAAGCGTGGCTCAACGTCGCCAGGCGTTTTGTCCAGCGTGTCAAGCAGCTCTGGGCTAATTGTCAGCAAATCGCAGCCGGCAAGTGCCAGTATTTGCCCGACGTTGCGAAAGCTCGCACCCATGATTTCCGTGTTGATCCCATGCGCCTTGAAGTAAGCATAGATGGTGGCCACAGACTGCACGCCCGGGTCGTTAGCACCAGCATTTGCTTGCTCATCCCAGGTGTTGCCCGCTTGTTGCTTATGCCAGTCATAGATTCGGCCCACAAAGGGGGAGATCAGCGTGACCTTGGCGTCAGCGCAAGCGACGGCTTGCGCTAAGTTAAAAAGCAGTGTCAGGTTGCAGGCGATACCCTCTTTTTGGAGAACCTCAGCGGCCTGGATGCCCTCCCAGGTTGCGGCGATTTTAATGAGCACGCGCGAGCGATCGATGCCTTGTTTGGCGTACAAGTCTATGAGTGTCTTGGCGCGTTCGACGGTGGCATTCGAGTCAAATGACAGGCGCGCGTCGACTTCGGTCGAGACGCGGCCAGGCACAATTTTTAGGATTTCGACGCCAAATGCCACTAGCAAGTGGTCAACCGTCTGCTCCAAAGACAGATGGCGCGTGCGCGCAATCGTCTGGCCTAGCAGCGAGTCATACGCTGGCAGCTGAACAGCTTTCAAAATGAGCGAGGGGTTGGTCGTGGCATCGGTCGGCGTAAAGCGTTTCATGCCCTCGAAGTCGCCGGTATCGGCCACCACCACCGTGGATTGTTTGAGCGAGCGAAGCAAGGTAGCCATAAGGGGTATAATTTGAAGGTTTATATATCGATTCTAAATCCGGGGTTTTCAAGTGCTGCCATCTCTTTTTCCCGGGGACAACCAACACCGGTATCCCCCCGCAATTCTAGCCCTGGCAGACGGTACTGTGTTTTTAGGTCAATCAATCGGGGCAGAGGGCCACGTCGTCGCTGAGATCGTGTTCAACACAGCGATGACTGGCTATCAGGAAATCCTAACAGACCCAAGCTACAGTGGTCAGCTTGTTACGCTGACCTATCCACATATCGGCAATACGGGTGTCAATCCTGAGGATGTCGAGTCAAATCAAATTCATGCTGCCGGATTGATTATCCGTGACTGCTCAATGCGGGTTTCGAATTTCCGCGCACAACAGTCTCTGCCAGACTACCTCAAGGCTCAGTCTGTGGTTGCAATCAGTGGCATTGATACGCGTAAATTGACTCGCATCCTGCGTGATAAGGGCGCACAAGGTGCTTGCTTGCTCGTCGGTGACGATCAAGTCAGGGCCGTAGCGCTCGCTAAGGGTTTCGCGGGCATGACGGGTCAAGACTTGGCCAAAACGGTGACGACTGACCAATCATACGATTGGCGCTGCTCGGTGTGGCAGCTCGGCGCAGGCTTCTCCGAGGGCAGTGCGCAGGGCCCGCACGTGGTGGCCTATGACTTTGGTGTTAAGCACAACATTTTGCGTCTCTTGGTCGAGCGCGGTGCTCGCGTCACAGTGGTGGGCGCGCAAACGCCAGCTCAAGCGGTGCTCGATATGAAACCAGATGGGGTGTTTTTATCGAATGGCCCCGGCGACCCTGACCCATGCGACTACGCCATTGAGGCCGCCAAAGTCTTTCTAGACCAAAGAATTCCCTTGTTTGGTATTTGTCTAGGCCATCAGATCATGGGCTTGGCCCTTGGCGCGGCCACGGTCAAGATGAAAACCGGACACCACGGATCAAACCACCCCGTACAAGACTTGCAAAGCGGGCGTGTGTTTATCACTGCGCAAAACCACGGGTTTGCCGTTGACGCAACCACCTTGCCCGCAAATGCGCGGGTGACCCACGTTTCGTTGTTCGACCAGACATTGCAAGGTTTCGAGCTCACGGATCGGCCGGCATTTTGTTTTCAAGGCCACCCCGAGGCCAGCCCCGGCCCACACGACATTGTTTTGTTGTTCGACAAATTTATGGGCCTGATGGCCAAAGCGACGCACTGAGTTACTCATGCCCAAACGTACTGACATCCAAAGCATTCTGATTATTGGCGCAGGCCCCATCATCATTGGGCAGGCGTGTGAATTTGATTATTCGGGCGCGCAGGCCTGCAAAGCCCTAAAGGCTGAGGGTTACCGCACCGTTTTGGTCAATAGCAACCCTGCGACCATCATGACAGACCCCGAGACGGCCGATGTCACCTACATCGAGCCAATCACATGGCAGGCGGTCGAAAAGATCATCGAGCGCGAAAAACCTGACGTGTTGCTGCCAACGATGGGTGGGCAGACGGCGCTAAATTGCGCGCTTGATTTGGCGCGCCACGGTGTGCTTGAGAAGCACGGCGTTGAGCTCATCGGTGCCAATGCACAGGCAATTGAGAAAGCTGAAGATCGGCAAAAATTCAAAAACGCCATGTCAGCCATTGGTCTTGAATCGGCCAAGTCAGGTGTTGCGCACAGCATGCAAGAGGCCTGGGACGTGCAGCGTCAGATCGCAGAGCAAACCGGCTCAATTGGCTTTCCGATGGTGATTCGCCCAAGCTTTACGCTCGGCGGTTCGGGCGGCGGTATTGCTTATAACGCCGAGGAGTTCGAAACGATTTGCCGTCGGGGGCTAGAGGCCTCGCCGACCAACGAGCTACTGATTGAAGAGTCTTTGCTTGGTTGGAAAGAGTACGAGATGGAGGTGGTGCGAGATCGCGCAGATAACTGCATTATTGTTTGCTCGATCGAAAACCTTGACCCGATGGGCGTGCACACCGGCGATTCCATTACGGTGGCGCCAGCGCAAACGTTAACCGACAAGGAATACCAGATAATGCGCAACGCCTCGATTGCGGTCTTGCGCGAAATCGGGGTAGATACAGGCGGATCCAACGTTCAGTTTGCCGTGAACCCTGACAACGGGCGCATGATCGTCATCGAGATGAATCCCCGGGTCTCTCGCTCTTCGGCCCTGGCCTCAAAAGCCACTGGCTTTCCGATTGCCAAGGTGGCGGCTCGCCTGGCCGTTGGTTACACCCTGGATGAGTTGCGCAACGAGATCACCGGTGGTGCGACGCCGGCATCCTTTGAGCCCACGATAGATTACGTGGTCACCAAGATTCCGCGATTTGCGTTTGAGAAATTCCCGCAAGCTGACGCGCGTTTGACAACCCAAATGAAGTCGGTTGGCGAAGTGATGGCGATTGGTCGCACGTTTCAGGAATCGCTGCAAAAGGCGATGCGTGGCCTGGAAATCGGGGTTGACGGTTTGAATCAAATGACAGTCGATCGCGAAACGATTCAGGTCGAGCTCGGTGAGCCTGGTCCTGAGCGCATCTGGTATGTTGGCGATGCGTTTGCCCAGGGCTTTACGCTCGATGAAGTGCATGCGCTCACGCGCATCGACCCTTGGTTTCTTGCCCAGATCAAGGAAATTGTCGACATTGAGTTAGCGCTGGAGCAAAAAACACTGGCTGACCTTGATCGCGAGACCTTATGGCAGTTAAAGCGCCGCGGTTTTTCTGATCGTCGCCTGGCTTTCTTGCTTGATACGACCGAAGGCGAGGTTCGTAGGCTTCGCCATCAGCACAACGTGCGCCCGGTTTATAAGCGCGTCGATACTTGTGCGGCCGAATTCGCCACCAACACTGCTTACATGTATTCGACCTATGAAGACGAGTGCGAGGCGCAGCCCACGGACCGGCGTAAGATCATCGTGCTCGGTGGCGGCCCGAACCGCATCGGCCAGGGCATCGAGTTTGACTACTGCTGCGTTCACGCGGCCCTTGCGCTGCGCGAGGATGGTTTTGAGACCATCATGGTCAATTGCAATCCTGAGACGGTCTCGACCGATTACGACACATCAGATCGGCTCTATTTTGAACCCCTGACGCTTGAAGACGTGCTCGAAATCGTGGCCAAAGAGAATCCTGTGGGCATGATTGTGCAGTACGGTGGCCAGACGCCCTTAAAACTAGCGCGGGCTCTAGAGGCCAACGGCGTGCCGATCATTGGAACGAGTCCGGATTCGATCGATGTTGCAGAGGACCGTGAGCGTTTTCAGAAGTTGCTGCAAAAGCTTGGCCTAAAGCAACCCGCCAACCGCACGGCACGCACGCAGGAAGAGGCGCTATCGCACGCCAACGACATTGGCTATCCGTTGGTGGTGCGTCCGAGTTACGTGCTCGGGGGGCGTGCCATGGAGATCGTGCACGAGCAGGCCGATCTCGAGCGCTACATGCGCGAGGCGGTCAAGGTCAGCAATGACGCGCCGGTTTTGCTGGATCGATTCCTAAACCATGCCGTTGAGATTGATGTTGACTGCTTGTGCGATGGCCAGCGGGTCTTTATCGGTGGCGTCATGGAGCACATCGAGCAAGCGGGTGTGCACTCGGGCGATTCAGCCTGCTGCCTGCCGCCGTATGCGCTGTCAAACGAAGTCATCGATGAGATCAAGCGGCAGACGGCCGCCATGGCACGAGCCCTGAATGTTAATGGCTTGATGAATGTCCAGTTCGCCGTCCAAGACGATGAGGTCTACGTGCTCGAAGTCAACCCGCGCGCATCACGCACCGTGCCATTTGTCTCTAAGGCAACGGGTTTGCAGCTTGCCAAGATTGCCGCACGTGCGATGGCCGGTCGTTCGTTTGATGCCCAAGGGTTGGGACAGGAAGTTGTGCCGCCTTACTTTTCGGTCAAAGAGGCTGTATTCCCATTTGTGAAGTTCCCCGGTGTTGACACCATTCTTGGGCCCGAAATGAAGTCCACGGGCGAAGTCATGGGTGTGGGCAAGAGCTTTGCTGAAGCGTTTGTGAAATCTCAGATCGCTGCGGGCGTGAAACTGCCCGAAGCTGGACGCGTTTTCATTAGCGTCAAGCATGAAGACAAACCGCGCGCCGTTGAAATTGCGCGGGCCTTGTCTGACTTGGGCTTTAGCATTGTGGCTACGCGTGGCACTGCAGCGGTGATTGAGGCCGCTGGCGTCAAAGTGGCTGCTGTGAACAAGGTGGCTGAAGGGCGCCCAAATGTGGTGGACTTGCTCAAGAATGACAGTGGCATTGAGCTTGTCATTAACTCGGTTGAAGAGCGTCGCAACGCCATTTCAGATTCGCGCGCGATTCGCACGCAAGCATTGGCAAGCGGTGTGACGTACTACACCACCATTGCCGGTGCTTGGGCGGCGGTGCAAGGCATGCATTATTTGCGCCATGGCGATGGCCTGCAGGTTTACTCCCTGCAAAGTTTGCATCAATCTATCTTGGATAGTTAAGACGCGACGATTTCAGCGTCATGCTCATGTCATTGGGCTGTTGCATCATCGTCTGACGCCTCTAGGTGATCGACGTTGCCCCATTCGAGCAGCGACCAGTCGAAGGCGTTGGTTGATGCCTTGATGCCAATTCGATTGATGCTCGCATTAAGCAGGGGTGCTTTACGTGGCGTCTCAATAGGGGTATCGGTGGCTAAGCGCCAAATGATGTCCATGGCCCCGCCGTGCGTCACCACAATCACACGTTGTCCGTTGTGTGCTTGGGCCAACAATTCAAGCGTGCTCTTGACCCGATCAGTAAAAGTGCGCAGGGTCTCACCTTGCGGGATCACGCCGTCGGGGTCACGTGAATGCCAGATCTGCGCAATGGTTGGAAAGCGTTGCGCCATTTCGTCAAACGCAACGCCCTCTAAGATGCCGTAGTTGCGCTCGCGTACCCCTTGCAGCAGATGCAGTGGCATTTGCAGCGACTCAGATAAAACCTCAGCTGTTTGACGCGCGCGTAACAGGTCACTGCTGTATATGGCCTCTAGCGGCTCAAGACGGTGCTCGGGCCGAGCCAGGTGGGCAGCCAAGCGTTTTGCTTGCGTCATGCCCGTGCTGTTTAATTCAATGTCACGCCAGCCTTGAATCCAGCGCTTGATATTCCAGTCCGTTTGCCCATGGCGCACGATCAACAGTTCAGTCATGGCGTTTGCTACCCTATCTTCTGGCTGGTGTTTAACGCGGCACTTTTGACGGCTTGCACCACGAAGTCCTCCCAGTGCTGGTATTGAACTGGATCGGCAAGCCGCTGGCCTAGAAAAGCCGACAGCGTGTATTGGTTTGATTGGTAAAAGTAGCCCATGGCCGAAATCATCAGGTATAGGTCACGTGAACTGACGTCATGGCGAAATAGGCCGGCTTGTTGACCGGCCGTCAGTGCCCGGTGCACCAGACCAATGGCGGGCTTGGAGAATTGGCTCGCACGCAGCGATTGGCTAATGTGCTTGCCACGGTGCAGGTTCTCGCTATTGAGGACGGTCACAAATTCGGGGTGGTCACGAAAGTAGCGCACAAAAAAGACAATCGCCGTCTCCAGTGCCTCGATCGGCGCGGCTAGATTCAGCGTCACGGCTGACTCCGCTTCGTTGTATTGGCGGTAGATTTCTTCGAGCGCTGCGACAAACAAGCCTTCTTTGTTGCCAAAGTAGTAATAGATCATCCGGTCGTGCGACTGGGCAAGCTTGGAGATGCGTGCGACGCTGCCGCCAGTGAGCCCTGATTCGGCAAACACCTGCACGGCAGCCTTGAGCAGGCTGTCGCGGGTATTTCGCGCACGGGACTGCGAGGGGCGGCGAGTCGACTGCTTGTTCACTGTTCGGCAAACGCTCGTTCGATCACGAAGTCACCGGGTTTTGTGGTGTTGCCCTCTTTAAATGCCCGTTGCTCAAATATGGCTTTTAGATCACGCAACATCGCTGGACTGCCACAAATCATCGCCCGGTCGATCGCCGGGTCGAGCGCTGGGACACCTAAGTCCTCAAATAGTTTGCCCGATTCAATCAGGTCGGTGATGCGACCTTGGTGTTCAAAGGCCTCACGTGTCACAGTTGGGTAGTAACGCAATTGGGCGCTGACCATGTCACCGAGGAACTCGTGGGCAGGCAACTCTTTGGTCAAAAGATCCCGATAGGCCAGCTCGGCGACCTCGCGAACACCGTGAACCACGACGACTTGCTCAAACTTCTCGTAAGTCTCTGGATCGCGCACAATACTGAGGTAGGGTGCCAGACCCGTGCCAGTGCCCAGCAGATAAAGTCGTTTGCCCGGCAAGAGGTAGTCGATGAGCAATGTGCCAGTGGGTTTGCGTCCAACAATGACTGTGTCGCCAGGCGCGATGTGTTGCAGGCGCGAGGTCAGCGGACCATCGGGCACTTTGATGCTTAAAAACTCCAGATGTTCTTCATAGTTGGCGCTAGCGAGGCTGTAGGCGCGCAATAACGGCTTGCCGTTGACCTTTAACCCAATCATCGTGAAGTGGCCATTGCTAAAGCGCAGTGCGGGGTCGCGCGTGGTCTTGAAGGAAAAAAGGTTGTCAGTCCAGTGGTGGACGCTTAAGACGCGCTCTTCGCTAAATGCACCCATTTGATCGATCCTGAATACGAGTGGTAATTGAATTTTTAAAAAAAACGGGTGCGCGCTTGCGCCCCGCGCAACCTTGCGGTACAGTTTGTAGTGAACACTACATTTTGTTTGCCTTCATAAAACACCCTCCACTTTAACCGCTCAAGCTCGCGTCGGTCGCGCAAGCACCTGCAACTTTTCGGAGATAGATCAAGTGATACGCTCAATTCTGGGGTTCACCGCATGTCTTGTGGCGGGTTTTGCCGTGGCACAGACGCCCATTCGTATTGGCGAGATCAATAGCTACAAAGCATTGCCTGCGTTTCTTGAACCCTACAAGATGGGCATGGATCTGGCCATCGAGCAGATTAATGATGCAGGCGGCGTGATTGGTCGGCCACTTGAGCTCATCGTGCGCGATGACAGTGCCACGCCTGGCGATGCGGTTCGGGTGGCACAGGCGTTGGTCACGCGCGATCGGGTTGATATTTTGGCGGGCACGTTTTTGTCGCACATTGGATTGGCTGTCAGCGACTTTGCACGCCAGCGCCAGATTTTCTTTCTGGCCAGCGAACCGTTGACTGACAAGCTGGTCTGGGAAAACGGCAATGAGTACACCTTCCGTTTGCGGCCATCGACCTACATGCAGGTCGCGATGCTCGTGCCCGAGGCCGTGGCGATGAATAAGCGCCGCTGGGCCTTGGTCTATCCTAACTATGAATACGGTCAGTCCGGTGTCGAGACGTTCAAAGCGCTGATGCGCCAAGCGCAGCCAGACATTGAGTTTGTTGCCGAACAGGCCACGCCGCTTGGCAAGATTGATGCTGGCAACGTCACGCAGGCGTTGATAGACGCCAAGCCCGATGCCATCTTTAACATGTTGTTTGCCGCGGATTTGGCGCGTTTTGTTCGTGAAGGCAATACACGCGGGCTATTTGAGTCGGTTGAGGTGGTTAGCCTCTTGACCGGCGAGCCCGAGTATCTTGATCCCTTGCGTGACGAGACGCCTGAAGGTTGGCTGGTCACGGGATATCCTTGGTATGGCATCGATACCCCGGAGCATGATGCATTTCTGGCGGCCTACCAGGCACGCTTTAACGACTATCCGCGCTTGGGGTCAATTGTGGGTTACGCCACGATCTTATCGATTGCAGCGGGCATCGAGAGAGCCGGTAGCGTTGAGACTGACAAGCTAATCGAGGCGTTCAAGGGGCTCACACTCATGACCCCCTTTGGTGAAATCACCTATCGCGCAGAAGATCATCAGTCGACCATGGGTAGTTTTGTGGGGCGCACCGCCTTGGTTGACGGCCAGGGTGTGATGGTTGACTTTCGATATGTCGATGGCGTTGATGTGTTGCCAGCGCCAGACGAAGCCGCCAAGTTACGGCCACCAGCGGCTCGATAAGGCGAGGCTCAGTTGACCGGACTGGCGCTGCAGTTACTGACTGGCCTTGCGAGCGCGTCATCTTTATTTTTGGTGGCGGTGGGCTTGTCGCTGATTTTCGGGGTCATGCGCATTGTGAATTTCGCGCATGGCTCCTTTTTTATGCTCGGCATCTATTTGGCCTACACCCTGGTACACACCCTCGGTGGTGCCGTGGGCTATTGGGTGGCGCTGCCATTGGCTGCGATTTTGGTGGGGTTATTTGGTGCATTAGTTGAAATCACGCTATTGCGCCGCATTTATCGCTCGCCCGAGTTGTTTCAACTGCTGGCCACGTTCGCAGTGGTGCTAGTGATCAAGGATGCGGCGCTGATCATTTGGGGTCCCGAGGAGTTATTGGGCCCGCGTGCGCCCGGCCTTGAGGGCGCGGTCATGATTTTGGGGCAGCGCTTTCCGGCCTATGACCTCTTTTTAATGGTGGTTGGACCCACGGTGTTGGCCGCTTTGTGGTGGCTATTGCATCGAACCGGCTGGGGCCGCGCGGTTCGCGCAGCCACAGAAGACCGTGAAATGGTCGCTGCGCTCGGCGTTAATCAAGCATGGCTCTTTACCGCGGTGTTTGCTTTAGGCACGGGTTTGGCAGCACTTGGCGGGGCGTTGCAGTTGCCACGTGAGCCTGCGAGTCTGGAACTTGATTTGTCGATCTTGGGCTCAGCCTTTGTCGTGGTGGTCGTCGGTGGCATGGGCTCGCTTGGTGGCGCCTTCGTGGCGGCGGTCATCGTCTCGATTGTTAAAGCCTTATGCATTTGGTTGGGCGTGGTGACTGCCTTTGGTATCGAGTTCGCGTTTCCCAAGCTCACGCTTGTGGCAGAGTTCCTGGTGATGGCAGCAGTTTTGGTGTGGCGGCCCTGGGGGCTTTTTGGTAAGCCGCAGGCCATCTCGGTATACGCCGAACCCGAGGCACCGTGGCGTTTGCCTGATGTCATGCAACGCCGATTCACCCTTTTGGCGTTGATCGTGGTGGCGAGCCTGCCGTGGTGGAGTCATGGCTTTCCGTATGCAGTGATCTTGGCTACCGACATGGCGATCGCCGTGCTCTTTGCCGCGAGTCTGCATCTGTTGATGGGGCCTGGTGGCATGCATTCGTTTGGCCATGCTGCTTATTATGGTCTGGGCGCATACGGCGCAGCCCTGTTGGTAACCAAGGCAGGACTGTCCATGCCGGTGGCGCTGGTGTTAGCCCCGGTGGCAGCGACTGCGGGCGCCTTGCTCTTTGGCTGGTTTAGCGTCAGGTTGTCTGGTGTTTATCTAGCCATGCTGACCTTGGCTTTTGCGCAAATCGTTTGGTCGATCGCATTTCAGTGGGATGCGGTGACCGGCGGCAGCAACGGCATCATCGGTCTATGGCCTGTTGACTGGTTGGCAAGTGCACAAGCGTATTACTGGTTAGTCATTGCTTTCGTTGCCGCAGGCTTGTGGTTCTTGCGTCGTTTGTTGTTTAGCCCGCTCGGTTATGCCATGCGCGGTGCCAGGGATTCAGCCTTGCGCGCGCAGGCCATTGGTATCGATGTCCACCGGGTGCAATGGATGGGGTTTGTCATCACTGGCACGGTGGCCGGTATGGCTGGTGCCTTATTCGCGTTTTCCAAGGGCAGCATCGCCCCGGATGTCTTAAGTGTGGCGCAATCGATTAACGGCCTGGTGATGGTCATGTTGGGCGGTGTTCAGACGGTAGCGGGTCCCGTGGTTGGCGCGGCCACTTTCGTTTGGCTGTCCGATTCGGTGTCACAACACTCGGATTACTGGCGTGCGGTGTTGGGCGGCGTGATTTTGCTGCTGGTGTTGTTGGCACCTCAGGGCATTGCCGGCTACGGACGCAGTGTGGCAGCCTGGGTAGCCCACAGGCGCAAGGAGTCAAGATGAGCCTACTGACAGTGCGCCAATTGGGTAAATCATTCGGTGGTGTTCATGCCGTACGCGATGTCAGTTTTGAGTTGGCGCCAGGCGAGTTGGTCGCACTCATTGGGCCAAACGGCGCGGGCAAGTCCACGACCTTTAATATGATCAATGGTCAGATGGCACCCGATCGGGGTCAGATCGAATTGCGCGGGCAGTCCCTCATTGGGCTGGCGCCGCGCGCGGTTTGGCGCCTTGGGGTGGGGCGCACTTTCCAGACCGCTAGCGTCTTTGGTTCGATGACAGTGCTTGAGAATGTGCAAATGGTGATGCTGTCCCATGACCGCCGCTTTGGGCAGTTACTGACTCGTGCCTGCCATTACCGTCGCCAAGAGGCGTTGGCCGTCTTGGCCAAAGTGGGGCTTGAGTCCTTGGCAGACCGAGGGTGTCAGAGCTTAGCTTACGCGGATTTAAAACGGGTCGAACTCGCCATGGCAATTGCCAATGAGCCGCGTTTGTTGCTCATGGACGAACCGACCGCTGGTATGGCGCCAGCCGAGCGTCAGATGCTCATGGCGTTGACTCGTGATTTAGCGCGCGCGCAAAACATTGGCGTGCTCTTTACCGAGCACAGCATGGATGTGGTGTTTGGTTATGCCGATCGAATCGTGGTGATGGCAGCCGGTGAGCTCATCGCGCAAGGGTCACCGCATCAAGTCGAGCAGGACCGAGCCGTGGCGCAGGCCTACTTTGGCCGCTCGGCAGTCTCTGGTGGTTTAGCCATTAGTGCGGAGGGCCCATGAGTCTAAACGTGTTGTCAGTTCAAAAGCTAAGCGCCTGGTACGGTCGCGCACAAGCCTTATTTGAGGTCGACCTGGCACTGCGCCAAGGTGAGGTGGTGGCACTGATGGGGCGCAACGGTGCCGGAAAGTCGACCTTGCTCAAAAGCGTGATGGGCTTGATCACAAAGCGCCAAGGCCATATTGAGCTGTTTGGCCGTCAGGTGGATCATCAACCAACGCATCGGTTATCGCGGCTTGGTTTGGGCTACGTGCCGCAGGAGCGCCGCATATTCACGGGTTTAACGGTTCGTGAGAATTTGCATCTCGGTACGCAAGCCGCGCACCACTGGCCAGACGGCAGCCCTGGGCCGCTCTGGGATGAGGCGTCCCTGCTGACCTTGTTGCCCAACCTCGCCGGTCTGCTTGATCGCATGGGCAACCAAATCAGCGGTGGTGAACAACAGATGCTCAGTCTGGCGCGCACCATGATGGGCAATCCGCTGGTGTTGTTGCTCGATGAGCCCTCAGAAGGCGTGGCACCCGTGGTGATTGATCGCATGCTCGATATGGTGATTGCTCTAAAGCAACAAGGGGTGAGCATTTTGTTGTCAGAACAAAACCTCGGGTTTGCACAAGCTGTCAGCGATCGCGTCTATTTGCTTGAACAAGGACAAATACAGTACGAGGGCCCCATGGCGGCACTCATGGCTGATGAGGCGGCCTGCCAGCGCTTTCTGGGCGTCAGCGCCCAAGGCCACTGATCGCACATTTTGTATACAATTTTCTCTTAGGCTATGAGTGCCTCGTCGTACCCGAGTCTGCCCTGGCCAGTTCCGGAGAAAAAGATGTCACTGTCTTTAGCGCAGTTTAACGATGCCACCGTGGCCTCACGAGTTCAGGCAATTGAGAACGTGTATCTCAATGCGCCTTGGATCGCCGAGCAAGCGGCGCTGTGTGCGCCGTTTGCCAGTTTGGCCGCGTTGAAGTGGGCCATGGTTGAGGCGGTCAGCCGTGCCGATGCCGCGGCCAAACTGGCCTTAATTAATAGTTACGACGTGTTGGCCGATTTCGACGCAGGCAACCCCGAGGTGCAGGCGCAAATCGATTCGCTTGGGCAAACGTATCGCGAGCGTTTTGGTTTTGCGTTCGTCTTGGCATTGCAAGGGCCAAGGGGCACAGGCTTGTCAGCCCAAGAGGTGTTGCAGACGATCCAAAGACGGATGCGCAACCCCGTTGATTTTGAGCAAAGTGAAGCACTGCGTCACATACACCGGATGGCTGAGTTGACATTGAATCGGCTATTTGATGACCAACCCAATCTGGGCAATGACGTTTGGGACTGGTGTGAAGCGTTGGCCGAGCACAGTGAGCCAGGCTATCGTGAGCGCGGTGAGCTCACGGTGACTTATCTGACCGATGCGCATCGGGCGTGCGCTAAGCAAATTGCCGATTGGATGCGCGAGAAGTGTCAGTTTGATGAGGTCGATATCGACGCGGTGGGCAATGTGGTGGGTGTTTATTTCGGCCAGGATCGCGATGCCCCAAGACTGCTCACCGGCAGCCACTACGACACGGTGCGCAATGGCGGCAAGTATGACGGTCGACTTGGGATTCTTGTGCCCATGGCGTGTGTGCGTGAATTGGCGCGACAAGGCAAGCGCTTGCCATTCGGTATTGAAGTGGTGGCGTTTGCTGAAGAAGAGGGGCAACGCTTTAAGGCGGTCTTTCTGGGGTCAGGTGCCCTCATAGGTCAGTTTGATCCGAAATGGCTCGATGAGACCGATGCCGATGGCGTGACGATGCGCGCGGCCATGCAACACGCGGGGCTCGATATCGAGCAGATTGCTCAAATCAAGCGTGATCCTCAAGACTATTTGGGGTTTGTGGAGGTCCATATCGAACAAGGACCGGTCTTGACACAAAGAGACTTGCCGCTGGGGGTCGTGACCTCGATTAACGGGGGCGTGCGTTTAATGGGTGAAGTCATCGGCATGGCCAGCCATGCCGGCACCACGCCCATGGGCATGCGCCGCGATGCCGCAGCAGCAGTGGCTGAGCTCATT
>SKIZ01000089.1 GCA_007116135.1 Burkholderiaceae bacterium | reverse complement strand
TGACAAATGGTTGACAAGGCATCGACCCGGTCACCGTTGATCAAGACGTCGACTTTAACCACGTCGGCGCCTTGATACTGACGAAACTCATAGTCCATGGAAGCGTAGCCGCGTGAGACTGACTTCAATTTATCAAAGAAGTCCAGCACGATCTCAGCTAACGGGATCTCATACTGAAGATGAACCTGGCGGCCGTGATAGGTCATATCGAGCTGAACACCGCGCTTTTGATTACAAAGGGTCATGACCGGCCCGACGTAGTCTTGCGGCATGAACAAGGTCACCACCACCACCGGCTCGCGAATCTCCTGAATCTTGGACAACTCAGGCATGCGCGATGGACTCTCGATATCGAGGATCTCGCCGTCGTTTAAGACGACCTTGTAGACCACGGACGGCGCCGTGGTGATGATGTCCATATCGAACTCACGCTCTAGACGTTCTTGCACAATCTCCATGTGCAAAAGGCCTAGAAAGCCGCAACGAAACCCAAACCCAAGCGCTTGTGAGACCTCTGGCTCAAACATCAAGGCGGCATCGTTTAACTTAAGCTTCTCTAGCGAATCGCGCAACTGATCGTACTCGCTGCTTTCAACCGGATAGAGTCCAGCGAAGACTTGGGGCTTGACGTCTTTAAAGCCAGGTAACGCTTCTTGGGCCGGTTGGTTGGCCAGCGTTATCGTGTCACCCACTTTGGCAGCCTTTAACTCCTTGATACCGGCAATCAGGAACCCGACTTCGCCAGCCGAGAGCTGCTCACGCGCGAGCGACTTGGGCGTAAACACACCGACTTGCTCACAGACATGCACCGCCCCAGTGGCCATGAAACGCACCTTGTCCTTGGGCTTAAGTACGCCATTGACCACCCGAATTAGCATCACCACACCAACGTAATTATCAAACCAAGAGTCAATAATGAGTGCCTGCAGCTTCGCTGTCGGATCGCCTTTGGGTGGCGGCACCTTGGCCACAATCGCAGCAAGAATCTCGTCAATACCGAGCCCGGTCTTAGCGCTTGCAGCCACCGCGTCACTTGCGTCAATACCAATGACGTCTTCGATCTCGGCGCGCGCACCTTCGGGGTTAGCCTGTGGCAAATCCATCTTATTTAAAACCGGGATAACCTCAACGCCAAGTTCGATGGCGGTATAACAGTTGGCAACCGTTTGCGCCTCCACGCCTTGCGAAGCATCGACCACAAGCAAAGCACCCTCACAGGCCGACAACGAGCGGCTGACCTCATAAGAAAAGTCCACATGCCCCGGGGTGTCAATCAAATTGAGATGGTATTGCTGGCCATCGGCTGCGGTGTAGAGCAGCGATGCCGTTTGCGCCTTGATGGTGATGCCTCGCTCACGCTCAATGTCCATTGAATCAAGCACCTGCGCTGACATCTCGCGGTCAGCCAAACCACCGCAACGCTGGATCAACCGATCCGCCAAAGTCGACTTGCCGTGATCAATGTGGGCAATGATTGAAAAATTGCGAATATGCTGCATGAGACCTGCGTTCGAGTTCAAGGGACAGAGCACTGGCAATGGGGCTCTGTAAAAAGCACGATGGGGCGCGCCTGCGCCCCATCGTGCTGCTGTGCGTCAAGTGCTGCCTATTTTAGCCGCACTCCGACTAGTTTCTGGTTGGCCGCACCAATACCCACTGGGCTTGACCATTTCGCTGCACCATCATGCCAACTGGTTTGCCCTCGGACTCAGCCTGACTAGCCAGCGAGAGAAATTGCTCCGGCGAGGCTACATCGGTATTACCCACTGTCAAAATCACGTCCCCAGGCGTCAAACCAGCCGCCGCACCGGCGCCTTGAACTTGCACGACCTCAACGCCATGACTGATCCGAAGCTCGCGCATCTGCTCATCGGTCAAGCCCTGTACTGTCACCCCAAGCGCTGATGTCCGATCTTCAGGCGATGGCTCAGGTTCTGCGCGGCTGACTGTCTCGCTCGAGGGCGTTTCACCGACGGTGATCTCAAGGGCGACCTCCTTGCCTCTGCGCCATACTTTCATCTGAGTTTTTGTACCCGGTGCAGTGGCACCAACCACGCGTGGCAAGTCAGACCAACGCTCTATCTTGCGCCCATCGAACTCCAAAATGATGTCACCAGCTTGGACCCCAGCTTTTTCAGCGGGCCCATCGGGCGAGACGCGACTGACCATGGCGCCGGCTTGGTTGGGCAAACCGCTGGCTTCGGCGACGTCTTTACTGACTTCGCCGATTTGAACCCCGATCAAACCACGGGTGACCCGACCACTTTCGCGCAATTGATCGGCCACTTCCATGGCTTCATCGATCGGGATGGCAAACGAGATGCCCATAAAGCCACCACTGCGCGACACGATCTGAGCATTAATACCAACCACCTCGCCATTCAAGTCCAGCAAGGGCCCACCCGAGTTGCCAGGGTTGACTGCAACGTCGGTCTGGATAAACGGCAAAAAGTCACCGGTTTCACGCCCAATGGCACTGACGATGCCGGCTGTGACCGTGGACTCCAGGCCAAACGGCGAGCCGATGGCCAGCACCCATTGACCTTTCTTTAAGTCTTGCGCGGTACCAATGGGCAATGTGGTCATATCTGTTGCCTCGATTTTCAGCAGCGCCACATCGGTGCGTTGATCACTGCCGACCACCTGCGCGGTGTACTCGGTGCCATCGGTGAGCGTGACAAAAATCTCAGTCGCGCCATCAATGACGTGGTGATTCGTCAACAGGTAACCGTCAGAACTGATGAAAAACCCGGAGCCGACCCCGCGAGGCACGGTGCGCTCTGGTTGCTCTGGTTGCTCCGGTGCGCCACGGCGTTGTTGACCGCCAGGCGGCGTGGCGTCAGGCCCAAAAAACCAGCGAAATAGCTCGTTGGGGTCACGACCGGCCGGGCCCGAGCCACGAACCGTTGCGGTGGTTCGGATGTTGACGACCGCGTGCTCGGCGCGCTCGACGATCGTGGTGAAATCGGGCAGACCACCCAGCGTATTGGCCTTAACCGGGCTGACAAACTGCCAAAACAAAACCAACCAGAAACTAAGAAACAACCACTTTGTCACTTGCAACCGATCGAACCGTTTTTGTTGCGGGAGCGCCGCGCTCGGCACATCGTATCGACTCTGCATATATCACTCCGTTTTTCTTGGCTTAGATGGTGGCGATGCCACGCTTTATCTTTATCTTTATCTTTGATGCAAGGCACCAGTGCGAACAACTGACTGAGCCAACTGTTTAACAGTGGTCGCAGGCACTTCGCCAGCAACCATGACCCAATAGTCACCGTGCTGCTTGCCGTAGAGGTTGACTGCACCCATGCGACTTGCACCACCGATGTGCTCATGAGACAGTCCCTGCTGATAAGGTTCAATAAAAATTGATATGGTGGCCAAGCCATCAGTCAAAACCAGCTGGTTGACACGACGCCCATCACCGAACTGGCGCTCAAGCTCAGCGACGCGTCGATAGCCCGGTGGCTCGCGATACAACCAGCCACTGGCCCTAAGGTCAACGCTTCGTTGGGTGCGTTCAATCACCTGCCAGCCCTGCGTGTTCCAGGAAGGCTCAAGGGCCTGATCCTCTATTTTCTTGCCGACCTGCAACTGGTGAAAGGCAATGTGTTCAAGCACCGAGCCATCATCATCGCGCATTTGGGCCTCCAGCAAGAGGCCGGTTTTCTGATCGAGACACAACTCATAACGCGAACGATGCTCATCGCGCGGCACAATGCTCACGCGATGGCATGCGCGCCCGGCGACCCGACTGAGTTTGTCACTGACCGTGAGATCGTAGTAGGTTTCGATGGTATCAAGGGCGGTCATAAACAGCGCCGGGAAACGCTCCTGCTGCTGGCGCTCCGAGACCACGAGCTGGCGCTCGGGAATCAAACACTGCACCCGATCGTTATGACGCAGATACTCTTTGGGGCTATTGTCCAAAACCTCAAGACGCTCAAACTCGTCGCCATCGACATAACGGTGCGTGATTCGAAAGGCACGCATCTGACCATTGCGTTGATGCGCAAAAGTGCCTTGATAGTTGCTGGTCTTGGCCGCCGTTTGCGCCTGGCGCAACAAATCAATCGCATCGAGTGCGCGAGCTGGCTGCGCCAAGGCCGACCCGGCACCACAAAAAAACAATAGACCCAAGACTGCAAGACCCAAACGCGGCGTCATTAGTCAACTCCTGGCATCAAGGCGACTTGTCGCACAGCAATCGGTGCAGCAATTTGCCGATGGGCCGACACGTAAGCGGCCTGTGGCTGGCCTTCAGCAGCACTGATGAGCCCGGCGGCTTCGGGTTGTACAAAGGCCATAGATGCATCAGGCGACTGGCCAACAAGCATCGGCTGCGCGACCCAGATGACCGACGCAACCGCCGCGGTGACTGCCAAAGCCGGCCAAAGCCGCGGCCAAAACCGCACGCTGCTGCTATGCGCCTTGGCACGCTCAGTGGCCTGCTGCGGTGTTTGGTGGATCGGTTCGTTTTCTAGGGCCGCTGCCATTCGCACAGAAAAGCTGCTTGTCACAGGCTCGGGCGGGTGCGACTCTTGCAGCACTTCACGCACGACGTGATAGAGCCGCCAGCGCTCACGCACCTCGCCCCAGTTAACTACACCATCGAACCCATCGCGCTGCGCATCCATAAAGTCGGACACGGCTTGCGCCGTGCCTGCCGAGGAGTCGATGCTTTCGCGAGTAACTTCGTCTAAGTTGCGTGCCGATTCCATCTTATTCATCCTTACCAGCGTCGGTCGCCTTGGGTATCCATAATTGGCCGCAACTTAGCGGCAATGGCTTCTCTAGCCCGGAAAATACGTGATCGAACCGTGCCGATCGGGCAATCCATTGTTTGGGCAATTTCCTCATAACTCAAACCGTCGATCTCCCTAAGCATAATGGCCGACCGAAGTTCGGCTGGCAGCTGATCAATCGCCGCCTGAACTGCTCTGGCCACCTCGTGACTGGCTAAAACCGATTCAGGTGTGTTGTTGTCAGTTAGGTTGTCAATTTGGTCAAAAGTTTCACCATCCTCAGTTTGGTTTTGACCGGGCGTGCTTGGGCGTCGACCCTGGGAGGCAATCCAGTTGCGGGCGGTATTAATCGCGATTCGATAAAGCCAGGTGTAGAAAGCGCTTTCGCCACGAAACTGCGGCAACGCGCGATAAGCCTTGATAAAGGCCTCCTGCATCACGTCGTCGATGTCGTTTTGCTCGCGCATCATTCGCGAGAGCAACCGCTGGATCTTACGCTGGTACTTTAAAACCAATAAGTCAAAGGCTCGTTTGTCGCCTTGCTGCACTCGCTCGACAAGCTTGGCATCGGCTTGGCGCTCACTCATGCGCATCCCCTGATGTGCCAATAGGCAAGCAACGATATTTTTCTGTACAAAATGCCATCCATCGCCCAGCGCCAGATGGTCAGTTCAGTGGAGGCCTCATGATCAGGCGCAGTCCATACCTGATCAATGGGCTGCAATGTCACCACCAGTGCCAAGCCATAGTTAGCCACGCCGATCACGCGGTACCGTTGAACGCTTGGACCAGCCTGCGCACGTGCGGTGATCGTCTGCTCAGACCAATCCCAACGCACGCCAGCTTGGTGAGTGCGCGCTCGGCGCACGGATCTAAGCAAATATAGCGCTGGCAGCAAAACAACACAAAAGGCACTGACATGCAGCACCCAGGCCGCTGCGTCGTAAGCCAGGTTCACCAGCGACTGAAACACCACAGCCAGCACGGCACACAAAATGGCTGCACGCGTCAAATCAATCGGCCATGGAACCGACGAGCCAGACCACGACACAGCGCATGTTTGACCCTGGCAATCCTGCATCAAATGCGGCGCACAACCATGGAGCCGTTGGTGCCCCCAAACCCAAAAGAGTTTGACAAGGCCACATCGATTTTCATGGGGCGCGCTTCATTGGCGCAGTAGTCCAGATCGCACTCGGGATCTTGGTTAAAAATATTGATCGTCGGTGGCGAGACCTGATGGTGAACCGCCAACGTGGCAAACACCGCCTCAATTCCACCAGCAGCGCCAAGCAAATGACCCGTCATGGACTTTGTCGAGTTAACGACCAGTTTTTTCGCGTGCTCACCGAAAGCAAGCTTTAGTGCTTCGGTTTCGTTTTTGTCGCCAAGTGGCGTTGAGGTGCCATGCGCGTTGACGTAGCTGACCTCATCGGCATTAATGCCGCCGTTGCGCAAGGCCGCGAGCATTCCCCGGCAAGGACCTTGACGATCAGGCGCCGTAATGTGATGCGCATCAGAGCTCATGCCGTAGCCGGCAAGCTCACCATAAATTTTGGCGCCGCGCTTTTTAGCGTGCTCGTATTCTTCGAGCACCAAGACACCGGCGCCCTCACCGAGCACGAAACCATCACGATCAACGTCCCAGGGGCGCGATGCCGTTTGCGGGTCATCGTTGCGTGTAGATAAAGCCCGCATTGCCGCAAAACCGCCCACCCCCAATGGGGTCACGGTCGATTCCGTGCCGCCAGCTAACATGATGTCAGCATCGCCATACTCGATGAGCCGACCGGCATCGCCGATCGAATGCAGCCCTGTCGTGCACGCCGACACCACGGCGTAGGATGGGCCTTTTAAGCCAAGCATGATCGACAATTGACCAGACACCAGGTTAATGAGCGAAGCGGGCACAAAAAACGGTGAAATCCGCCGAGCACCACGCTCGAGATACTCTTTTTGCGTCTCTTCGATGCGCTGCAGCCCACCGATACCAGAACCAACAATGACCCCGATACGATCAGCATTGGCTTCATTGGCCTCCAGGCCGGCATCACGCCAGGCCTGAACGCCCGCGGCGATGCCATAGTGGATGAACGTATCCATCTGGCGCGCCTCTTTGGCGAGCAAATACTCGGTGACATCGAAATCCTTGACCTCACCAGCAATGTGCGAGTTCATCTCCGATGGATCAAAGCGGGTGATCGGTCCGATGCCGCTTTTACCCTGCGTGAGGTTATCCCAAGCAGTGGCTATATCGTTACCAACCGGACTGACGATTCCGAGGCCAGTGATCACAACGCGTCGTTTCAAAACAAGCTCCTGGTGTTAGACAAGAAAAACGGCCGAGTTTTCGCGGCGAAGTGGTGAGGCGATTAAACCCAACCCTCCCGACCGCAGCCGACCCGACCGCCGATCAATCAGCCCACGGGCACGCCCGAGAGTCTACTGAGTCACAACGAACTCGATACCAAATTTACTTGGAGTTCGATTCGATGTAATCGATAGCCTGCTTGACTGTGGAAATTTTTTCGGCCTCTTCGTCCGGGATTTCCGTCTCGAACTCGTCCTCAAGCGCCATCACCAGCTCAACCATGTCAAGCGAGTCTGCGCCAAGGTCGTCAAGAAATGACGATTCGTTCTTGATCTCGGCTTCATTGACACCAAGTTGTTCAGCGACGATTTTCTTGACTCGCTGTTCGATGCTTTCCATTCAAATCTCCAGTGGGGAAAAAATTTTACGAATTATAGCCAAGCGCGGCCAAAAACGGTTTACGACATGTACATGCCACCATTGACATGCAATGTCGTGCCAGAAATGTACTGCGCCGGGTCTGACGCCAGAAACCCGACTGCGTAAGCCACATCGGCCGGGGCACCAAGACGGCCCAGCGGGATTTGCCCCAGCAGTGCCGCGGTTTGCTCATCGGATAACGCGCGGGTCATATCAGTCTCGATAAAACCAGGCGCCACACAATTGACCGTAATGTTACGGCTTCCAAGCTCACGCGCCAACGCTCGCGTCATGCCAGCCACACCCGCTTTGGCTGCCGCGTAGTTGGCTTGCCCGGCATTGCCGCTAGAACCAACAACAGAGGTGACGTTAATGATGCGTCCATGGCGCGCTTTCATCATCGGCCGCATGACTGCCCGGCACAACTGAAACACACTGGTCAAATTGGTCTGCAAGACCGCATCCCAGTCCTCATCCTTCATGCGCATTGCCAGCATATCACGGGTAATTCCCGCATTGTTTACAAGAATATGGGGACCACCCTCGCGGGCCAACTCATCGATCAACTCACCGATTCGCGCGGCCTCATCGACATTCAAGACAGCACCGCGCCCGCCGTGCGGCGAAAGCGCCTGAGAGATCGCCCGAGCGCCTTGATCGGTCGTTGCCGTGCCCACCACCGTGGCGCCTTGGGCGGCCAATTGCGCCGCAATTGCCTCACCAATTCCACGGCTTGCACCGGTGACCAAAGCTAATTTTCCCTTAAGTTCCATGTCCAATTGTCCTGTCTCTTTCCATCCCGGCCCATCAAACCGACTCGACCAAATGCGAGCATGCCCGCCCCTTAACTTAGCTGACTGCCTCGATTGCCGCACGCATAGACGCCGGGTCGGTCACCGACAAACCAGTCATTTGCGGCGCAATGCGCTTGACCAAGCCACTGAGCACTTTGCCCGGGCCGCACTCAACGACGTGTGTGACGCCCTGAGCGGCCATGGCCTCAAAGGTTTGCACCCATCTCACCGGGTGCCATGCTTGATCGACAAGCGCCTGACGGATTTCAGCCGCTGTCTGGTGTATCTGGACATCCACATTGTGAATCACAGGCACTTCGGGCAGGCGCACTTCGACTGCCGCCAATGCCTGCCCCAAGACCGCCGCAGCCGGCTTGAGCAGGCTCGAGTGAAACGGCGCCGAAACAGGCAACATTACCGCCCGTTTGGCGCCAGCGGCCTTGGCATTTTCCATCGCACGCTCAACGGCTGCTTTGTGTCCTGCAATCACGACCTGCGAGGGCGCATTAAAGTTAACCGCCTCAACCACCTCAGACTGCGCAGCCTGATGACAGACGGCTATCACGGCATCATCTTCCAAACCCAATATGGCAGCCATAGCACCAGTGCCAACCGGTACCGCGGCTTGCATGGCATCGGCTCGAATACGAACCAAGCGCACGGCATCGGCAAGCGATAAGGCACCGGCAGCTGTCAGGGCGGCGTACTCCCCTAGGCTGTGACCGGCCATGACGCTGGCTTGCGGACCTTGGGCGGCGCGCCAGGCGGCCAACATGGCCAAAGAGGCCGTCAACATTGCTGGCTGTGTATTGGTGGTTAGATTGAGCTGCTCACCCGGGCCGCGTGCAATCAAACCGCTCAGATCTTCGCCAAGCGCCACATTGGCTTGCTCAAGCACCTGCTGGGCGGCGCTGTCTTGCGCCCATGCATCGAGCATGCCCACCGCTTGCGAGCCTTGCCCCGGGAATACAAATGCGAATTTGGTCATGATGTCTTTTGTCCTTACTGATTACATCCGGGCAACCACCGAGCCCCACGTGAAACCACCACCCACACCTTGCATCAACACTTCGTGGCCAGGTTTGATGCGCCCGTCCCGATAAGCCAGGTCAAGTGCCAAGGGCACGCTCGCCGCCGAGGTATTGGCATGTTGGTCGACCGTCACCACCACCTTGTCCATTGAGCAGCCCAGCTTTTTGGCCAGAAAGCTCAGAATACGAAGATTGGCTTGGTGCGGAATAAGCCAGTCGATTTGGTCAATCGTCAGTCCTGCTTGCGCGACCGTCTCGCGCGCTGATTTCTCAAGCACAGAGACAGCTTGCTTAAAAACGGCCTGCCCGTCCATGCGCAAAAACGGGTCGCCCGTGACTTGCCCATGAGCCACATTGCCCGGGACGCACAAAATGTTGGTCAGACTGCCGTCGGCATGCAATTGAGCCGCCTGAATACCTGGCTGCTCGCTGGCCTCTAAAACAACGGCGCCAGCACCGTCACCAAACAGCACACAAGTGCCGCGATCACGCCAGTCGAGAATACGGGAGAACACTTCAGCGCCGATGACTAATGCACATCGCGCCCGCCCGGCACGCACGAAGCTGTCAGCGGTGGTCAGCGCGTACACAAAACCGCTACAAACCGCCTGAACATCGAAGGCGGCCGCCCCCTGGTTACCAAGCTTGGCTTGCACAGTACAGGCTGTACTGGGAAAAATAAAATCCGGCGTCGAGGTCGCGACAATCAACAGGGCGGTATCGTGCGGCGTCTTATTGGCCGCCGCGAGCGCGCGTTGCGCTGCAGCGGTTGCCAGATCACTGGTTTGCACACCATCGGCAACAAGATGTCGCTGACGAATACCAGTGCGCGAAACAATCCATTCGTCAGACGTCTCGATGCCGTCCTTGGCTAGACGCGCAGCCAGCTCATCGTTGCTGACCACTGTCGGTGGCAGATAACTGCCAGTACCAATGATTCGGGAAAATTGCAAAGACACGGTCGTTACATCCTCATGAAAGCTTTGCAGCTATTGCGACTCTGACTGTGATCGCGTCAGCTCAATGACAGCACCGGCAATTCGCTCGAGCACATCGGAAGCCACCGCATCATGGGCTCGCTGCAATGCGCATGCAAAGGCAAAATCATCTGCAGAACCGTGACTTTTAAAGACGATGCCACGCAAACCCAGTAGTGCCGCGCCATTGTAGCGACGATTGTCCACGCGAGCGCGAAACCGATTCAGCACCGGACGAACCACCAAACCAGCCAGTCGCGTCAGCGTACTACGATAGAACTCTTCGCGGATCATGCTGCCAAGCATATGCGCAAGTCCTTCGACTGATTTCAAAACCACATTGCCAACAAACCCATCGCACACCACAACATCAACGGTGCCTTTAAATATGTCGTTGCCCTCAACATTGCCATGGAAATTCAAATGGCTCTGACGCAACAATTCTGCAGCCTGCTTGACCACATCATTGCCTTTGATGACCTCTTCGCCAATATTGAGCAAGCCCACCGTCGGCAGCGCACCCTGGCGGCCAGTTTGCACCAGCGCGGTACCCATGATGGCAAACTGCAGCAGATGATCTGCCGTGCAATCGACGTTGGCGCCCAAATCAAGCATGGTGGTCGACCCACCCTTTTGGTTTGGCAAGGCCGTGGCGATCGCCGGCCGATCGATTCCGTCGAGCGTTTTGAGCACATAGCGCGAAATCGCCATGAGCGCGCCGGTGTTGCCAGCCGACACACAGGCGTGGGCCTGGCCGTCTTTGACGGCTTCAATAGCCACTCTCATGGAGGAGTCTTTTTTTCGGCGCAGCGCCACCTCGATGGGGTCATCCATCGTCACGATCTCGCTAGCATGCCGAACCTCCAGGCGAGCAAGGTCCACCTGCGGATGCTTGCGGCTGTGGGTTTGGATTGCCGTCTGGACTGCGTCCGAAGAACCCACCAAAAGAAGCGACGCTTCAGGGTTGTCCTTCAGAAACGCAAAGGCAGCAGGGATGGTCGTGTCGATTCCAACATCGCCACCCATGCAGTCGATGGCAATACGAATGGCCTTGGTCACGTGTTATTGGCCGGGTATGAGGTCAGGGACCCGCGCAAAAAAGACCGAGGCTTATTCGTCTGACTTCGTTTTGAGGACCTTGCGGCCACGATAAAACCCGTTCGGGCTAATGTGGTGACGCAAGTGCAACTCACCCGTGTTGGGCTCAATGGCCGTGGGCGGGTTCTTCAAAAAGTCGTGCGAACGGTGATTACCGCGCTTGGACGGTGATTTTTTGTTTTGCTGGACAGCCATGATGACTCCTAATAATACGCAACATTGTACGCCAAACCAATTGGCGACACAGAACTTTGCAGGCCCGCCTGCGCAATGCGGCAAGGCCTAAATCGACAAATACGGCGTGCCGACTGAGCAACCGACCGGCTAACCGACCGGCAAACCGACCAGCAAACCAAACCTAGTTACTTCGGGTCACCCTTGAGTTGCCCTAAAACCTTAAAGGGCGACTGCCGCTCTGGGGTTTGAATTGGCTCACCCGCTTCGGTCTTGGCCGCCTGGCAATCCTCGTGTTTGGGCACGAATGGTACCGCCAAAATCAGCTGATCTTCAATCAACTGAACCAAGTCAAGTGGCCCATCGACTAACAGTGGCTCTGGGCCGTCTGGCTCGATTTCCTCGCTAGCGAGCGCCGATTGCATCTGGCTTTCGCTGCCAAACAACTCAAACACCGCCTGCTCATCGACCTCGAGCCACAGAGTCTGCATGCAACGCTGACATGTCAAACCCAACACCGATTGCACCTTCAATACCGCTGTGTTGCGACGCCCCGTTCGCGCGCTCGCGCTCACTTCAAACCACACCACACCTTTGTCGTCCAAGCCCGGCAAGCTTGTGTGCTCAATGCTCTGAGCCAAGTCCTCGCTAAGTCGATCAAGACGATTGACCGCAAAGGCGCCGCTCAAGCCCTGACCACCGCGCGCAAGCCGCATGAGGTCCACGCGTCTGGGCAAACCCCAGTTCTCTAGGCAGCGCTGCCGCCAAGCGGCCTGCGAGTTAGACAACGTCATAATCCTTCAGTGGCAATTAGTTGCCAGGCCAAATAAGGCAAAGCCTATAATCATAGCGCGAAATCGTATAAACCCCCAAAAAATATCGTCCAATCTTGCCTGCCACGCCCCTGATCCTCGCCTCCACCTCGGTCTATCGCCAGCAAATGCTACAGCGTCTGTTGCTGCCATTTGAGACAGTCGCGCCCGGGATTGATGAAACCATCAAGCCAGGCGAGACCCCTCTCGCCCTGGCACGCCGGCTGGCCTTGGCCAAAGCGCGGGTCGTCGCTTGGCAGCACCCCCACAGCATTGTGATTGGCGCCGATCAAGTACTCGATGTCGCCGGTCAAGCAATGGGCAAGCCAGGTAGCATGGACCGTGCACGCGCGCAGCTTCTTGCGCTTAGCGGCAAGCGCGTCATCTTTCACAGCGCCTTGGCTATCGTCAGCCCGCGCGGCGCCCTGGTGAGCGTCACCGACTGTCGCGCGCAATTTCGCACGCTAAGCGCATCGCAAATTGACTATTACCTGACCCAGGACCAACCATTGGACACCGCTGGCAGCGCCAAGGCCGAGCAGCTAGGCATCGCCTTGTTAAGCGAGCTGCAAAGCGACGACCCGAGTGCCATTGTCGGTTTGCCGTTGATCGCGCTCACGCGAATGTTGACAAGGTTTGGATTAGACCCTCTGGTGAGACATGACTGAAAAACAACAGGAACTTGGCACGCTTCACTTAATCCCGGTGGGTCTGTCAGAAGCTGGCATCGACAATTGGCTGCCAGCGGCCGCGCAGCAGCAGGCCAGCGGGCTGACCCATTACGTTGCCGAGAACGCAAAAACGGCACGCGCGTTTCTCAAGTTATTAGCACTGGCGCGACCCATACAGGACATCGATATTCAGACGCTACCGGCCAAACCCGATCAGGCGCGCCTAGAGCAGTGCTTGGCACCGCTTTTTGCCGGTCATGATCTGGGCCTGGTGTCCGAGGCCGGTTGCCCCGCGGTGGCTGACCCAGGTTCGGCGCTAGTGGCTCTGGCACACCGCGCTGGGGCCCGCGTTCATCCCTGGGTCGGACCGTCTTCGATTATGTTGGGCTTGATGGCCAGTGGCTTAGATGGCCAGCGATTTGCTTTTCACGGCTACGCACCGGTCAAGCCGGCCGATCGCGCACGCCAGTTAAAACAATGGGAGCAGTTATCGGCTCGCCTATCCCAGACTCAGATCCTAATTGAAACGCCTTACCGCAACGACGCAATGTTTGAGACGCTCGCCCAGACACTAGCACCCCAAACCCGCCTATGCTTGGCACGCGCGCTCACGGGCCCTGAGCAGTGGGTCGCAACCCGCACCGTGCAACAGTGGCGCAAAGCACCAACACCGAAGCTCAGTGGCTTGCCTACCCTGTTTTTGTTCCAGGCTTAAACCGTCGCCAAAGGCGCCAGCTTAAAAGTAACAACACGATAGCGCCGTAAATGGTTACTTCATAAAAGTCATTTTTGCCTGCTTTGTGCAACCAGTAATGCACGATCGCCAAGATGGCGACCAGATAAATCCAGCGATGTAGTTTTTTCCAATTCGACCCCAACGCGCGCATGGCACGTTGATTCGATGTCACTGCCATGGCGAGCATCACCAAAAATGCAGCCGTGCCCACCGTCACAAACGGGCGGTTGACCACATCGAGGGCCATGGCCACAGGCATCAGGTTTTTCTCCCACCAGGCCCACGCCAGCAAATGCAAGCAGCCATAGAAAAACGCAAACAACCCCAACATGCGGCGCCAGCGAACAATCGCAGGCCAATTTAACCAGTCGCGCACGGGCGTGACCGCCAAGGTCACCACTAAAAAAACCAAGGTCCAAGTCCCCGATGAGCGCGTCAGGAACTCCGTGGGGTTCGCAGTCAAACCATCTTGCCAACCAAGATAGAACCAGCGCGCCAATGGGTAGAGCGCCAGCAAGAACACCAACGGCTTGAGTCGATCAATCCAAATGGCAGCCAAGCGCATGGCGTTGGCGACTAGTAGTACTTGGCCAGGTCCATACCGGCATACATCGAGGCGACTTGCTCCTCATAGCCGTTGAACATCAGCGTGGGGCGGCGCGGCGCAAACAGCCCACCCTCACCGATGCGCCGCTCCATCGCCTGACTCCAGCGCGGGTGCGACACCTTGGGATTGACGTTGGAGTAAAACCCGTATTCGCGCGGCGCTGCCTGCATCCAGCTCGAGGTGGGCTGCTGCTCCGTCACCTGAATGGTCACGATCGATTTGGCCGACTTAAATCCATACTTCCACGGCACAACTAGCCGCACTGGTGCACCGTTTTGATTGGGCAAGACCTCGCCATACATCCCAAATGTCAACAGGGTTAGAGGATGCATCGCCTCATCCATGCGCAACCCTTCGCGATAGGGCCAGTCGAGCACGGTTGAGCGAAGCCCAGGCATCGTCTCGGGCTGCATGTCGGTATAAAAGGCGATGTATTTGGCATTGCCGGTTGGCTCGACTTTATCGAGCAAGTGCGACAACGGATAGCCAATCCAGGGGATGACCATCGACCACCCCTCAACGCAGCGCAAGCGATAGATCCGCTCCTGCATGGGCGCAAGTGCAAGCAAATCATCAATGTCAAAGGTCTGGGGCTTGGCCACCTGTCCGACGACTTGAACCGCCCAGGGCGAGATTTGCATCTTGCCAGCCAAGCGGTGGGGGTCGGCTTTATCGAGCCCAAATTCGTAAAAATTGTTGTAGGTCGTCGCGTGCGAGCGATCCGTGACTTTCTCCATGGTGGAGAATTCGGCATTGGTTTGTGCCGGCAGCGGTGCCAAGGCATCGGCTTGGGCAGCTCTTGCGCCAAACGGCAAGGCCAACCCGGTGGCCGCCAAAGCGCCTGCCTGCATCAGACGTCGGCGCTGCTGCCAGATCTCGCGTGGCGTGATTTCGGACGGTGCCGGTTGTGGGTATCGATAACGAGCCATGCTTTTTCCCCTGGACTAAAGATCGCGCACCCGCGCAATCAACCATTGATGAATATCCGCGACTGAACCTTTGACCTCAACGTGCGGGCAGGCCCGCAGCTCGGGCTCGTCATGCGCGCCATAGGTCACCCCCACGCCATGCACGCCCGCATTGGCTGCCATGCGCAGGTCATGCGAGGTGTCGCCCACCATCACCATGGACTGCGGCGCGCTCGAGAGCTCGCTCATGAGTTCAAGCAACATCGCCGGCTTGGG
>SKIZ01000052.1 GCA_007116135.1 Burkholderiaceae bacterium | reverse complement strand
GCCATTGGCGGCACCTTCGGCACGATTCTGGCCAAACGCGTTGAGATGACCAAAATGCCCGAGCTTGTGGCCTTCATGCACAGCATGATTGGTTTGTCGGCTGTGGCCATTGCCGTGGCGATTGTCGCCGAACCACACGCCTTTGGCATCGTCAACCCCGATGGCTCAATTCCATTTGGCAATCGCCTAGAGCTCTTTATTGGCACCTTCGTTGGCGCTATTACGTTCTCAGGCTCTGTCATTGCCTTTGGCAAGCTTTCGGGCCGGTACAAGTTTCGCCTCTTTCAAGGTGCCCCCGTCGTCTTTAACGGCCAACACATGCTGAATCTGGCATTGGCGCTGGTCATGGTGGGCTGCGGCATTTGGTTCACCGTCACTGAAACTTGGACGCCCTTTATCATCATGGCACTGATTGCTTTCGCGCTTGGGGTGTTGATCATCATCCCGATCGGCGGCGCAGACATGCCGGTGGTGGTCTCGATGCTCAACAGCTATTCGGGCTGGGCGGCAGCCGGCATCGGTTTTTCTCTGAACAATTCCATGCTCATCATCGCCGGCTCGCTCGTGGGCTCATCGGGTGCGATTTTGTCCTACATCATGTGCCGGGCCATGAATCGCTCGTTTTTCAACGTGATCTTAGGCGGCTTTGGTGGCGACAGCGGCGATGGCGCGAGCACAGCCGATGCCGGTGCGCGCAACGTGCGCTCGGGCAGCCCCGAGGACGTCGCCTTTCTCATGAGTAACGCCGAATCGGTCGTGATTGTGCCGGGTTACGGTTTGGCAGTCGCACGTGCACAACACGCGCTAAAGGAATTGGCAGAAAAGCTCAGCGATCAAGGCGTGAGCGTCAAATACGCGATTCACCCGGTGGCTGGACGAATGCCTGGCCACATGAACGTTTTGCTTGCCGAAGCCGAAGTGCCATACGACCAGGTCTTTGAGATGGATGACATTAACGGTGAGTTTGGACAGACAGACGTGGTCTTAGTGCTTGGCGCCAATGACGTGGTCAACCCGGCTGCCAAAAACGATCCAAAGTCGCCCATTGCTGGCATGCCGATCCTAGAGGCTTACAAAGCCCGCACGGTGATTGTCAACAAGCGCTCCATGGCCGCGGGCTACGCGGGCTTGGACAACGAGCTCTTTTACATGGATAAAACCATGATGGTGTTTGGCGACGCCAAGAAAGTGCTCGAGGAAATGGTCAAGGCTGTCTAAGCGTTCGGGCGCAAGGCCCGATCGATGAGAACGACCCAGTGCTCAACCGGCGTATCGGTGCCTGACTGCAGGTGACCGATACAGCCGATGTTCGATGACAAGATCACCTCGGGCTTGGCACTGGCAAGATGACCCAACTTTCGGTCACGCAAGTTAGTCGCAATCTCGGGTTGCAACACCGAATAGGCTCCAGCTGAACCGCAGCACAAATGACTCTCGGCAAACGCTTGCAAGTCAACGCCAAGCGTGGCCAACAACGTCTCGGTGGGTGCACGCAAACCTTGCCAGTGCTGCAAGGTGCAAGGCGGATGATAGGCCACCTTGGCGGGCAGTCGCGCCGGGTCCACAAGGGCTTTAAGACGCTGGGCTTGTGGCGCCAAAAACTCCCCAATGTCTTGCACCCGTTGGCTAACCAGTTTGGCTTTTTCAGCATAGGCCGGATCAAGGCGCAGGTGATGCTCGTACTCACGCACCATCGCCCCGCAACCCGAGGCATTCATGACTATCGCTTCGACGTCGCCACTAGCTAGCAATGGCCACCACGCATCGATATTGCGACGCATCTGTGAGCGCGCGACCTCCTGGGCGTCGAGGTGGAAATTCAAGGCACCACAACAACCGGACTCTTTGACGACCTGCACCCCGATATCGAGACGATCCAGGATACGGATGGTTGCTGCATCAATGGCTGGCATCATGCCAGGCTGCACGCAGCCATTGAGCATCAACACCTGACGGGCCTGCTGGCGATTGGCTGGCACGACACCGGGGTTTTGACGGGCCACCACTTTGCGTTGCAAGACCTTAGGCAGCCATTGACGCACCGACTGCCCAACCCGATAGGCGTAACTAAACCAAGAGGCACTCAGTAAGCGCCTGAGCCCTTCGCGCTCGATACGGGCTGCGACTGAGCGAGGCACGCGTTCATCGACAATCTGGCGACCAATGTCAATTAACTTGCCATATTCCACGCCAGACGGACAGGTGGTTTCACAATTGCGGCACGTCAGGCATCGATCCAGATGCAGCTGGGTCGACTCGGTGACCTCGCGGCCTTCGAGCATCTCTTTAATCAAATAGATGCGCCCGCGTGGGCTATCAAGCTCATCGCCCAGCACCTGATAGGTCGGGCAAGTTGCCGTGCAAAAGCCGCAGTGCACACAGCGGCGCAAAATCTCATCGGCCTCTTGGCCAAGCGCGGTGTCCTTGATTTCAGGTGCCAAATTCGTTTGCATACAGCCCTACTCCTCAAATTCCGGCAACCAAACGGCCTGGATTAAATATCGCCATCGGATCAAACTCTCGCTTTAATCGCTGCACGATCGCACGGTTCGGTGCGGCCAACGGCTCAAACACCCCGTCAGCGGGCCAAGCATCATCTGGCGCGGCGCGAAATAGGGTTGCGTGCCCACCGGCCTGGCGGGCCATCTCTCGAACCTCTGGTGCGTCTGCGTGCGGTGCAACGAGCCAGCGAACCTCACCACCCATGTCAAACGCACAACTTGGCAGGCCAAGCTGTGGTGTTTGCGCGGCCACAGCCAGGCGCCACAAGGGCCTGGCTGCAAAAGCCAGCGATTGTTGATCGCGCAGGCCCCTCCACCAGTCGTGGGCCAAGTCGGCGGCCATGGTCTGGCCACCGAGCGCTTGGGCGGCGTGCTGCACAGCAGAGTCAGCACCACAAAGCCGGACGGCCAACTCACCGGCAGGGCCATCGGGCTCGGTCTGCCAGGCGGCAGCCCGAATCGGCATCGCTTTAGCGCGCAGCCCGGCACAAAAGTCCAACGCTTGGGCCTCGGACATCTCAAAGTGCAGCGTCATGTCGCACTTAGCCACCGGCATGACCTTTAGCGACACCTGCACAATCACACCGAACATGCCTAGCGAGCCCGCGAGCAGTCGCGAGACGTCGTAGCCGGCGACGTTTTTCATGACCTCGCCGCCAAACTTCAAAATCCGACCTTGGGCATCAAGCAAGTGAGCACCCAACACAAAGTGGCGCGCCGCGCCGTATCCGAAGCTCAAAGGGCCCGACAAGCCGCTGGCAACCACGCCACCGATGGTGCTCGTGGCACCAAAGCTCGGTGGGTCAAAGGCGAGCATCTGCCCTTCTTTGGCCAACACCGCTTCAATGTCTGCCAGGCGCGTGCCTGCCAAAGCGGTGATGACCAGTTCGCTGGGCTCATAACTGACCACCCCGGACAAGCCAGCCATCTCAAGCTCAGTCACGGGTTGCTCACCTTCGATCGGATTGCCGTAAAACGCCTTGGTATTGCCACCAACGATGCGAACCGCGTGCATGTTGGCTCGAGCCGTTGTGACTTGCTCACTTAGCTGAGATAGTGCATAGCTCATGACTAAAACCTTGGAATATCGGCAAACGGCAGTTTGCCACCGTGCACATGCATCTTGCCATGTTCAGCGCAACGCACCAGCGTCGGTATCACCTTCTCTGGGTTCAAAAGCCCATCAGGGTCAAAGGCGCGCTTGACGCTTAGAAAGATATCGAGCTCCTCGCGGCTAAACTGCACGCACATCTCGTTGATCTTCTCTAGACCGACGCCATGCTCACCGGTAATGGTGCCACCGACTTGCACACACAACTGCAAAATGGCCGACCCGAACGCCTCGGCACGTTCGACCTCTTCGGGCTTGTTCGAATCAAACAAAATTAACGGGTGCAAGTTGCCGTCGCCGGCATGAAAGACGTTGGCGCAACGCAAGCCAAACTCTGACTGCATGGCATCAATGGACTTCAACACCTTGGATAAGTGTCGCCGTGGAATCGTGCCGTCCATGCAGTAGTAGTCCGGTGAGACGCGCCCGGCGGCCGGAAAAGCGTTCTTGCGGCCCGCCCAGAACCGCAGGCGCTCGTGCTCGTTTTTAGAGACCTCGATGGCCGTGGCACCGACGCCTTCAAAGACCTCGATCATGCGCTCGATTTCTTCAGCCACCTCAACCGTGGTGCCATCGGACTCGCACAGCAAAATCGCCTCAGCGGCCACGTCGTAGCCCGCATTGACAAACGGCTCAACCATCTCGGTGGCTTGCTTGTCCATCATCTCAAGGCCTGCTGGGATGATGCCCGCGCCAATGACGGCTGCCACTGACGCACCGGCTTTATCAATATCGTCAAAACTCGCCATGATGACCTTGGCCAATTCGGGCTTGGGCAAAAGCCGCAAGGTCACCTCGGTGACCACCCCGAGCATGCCCTCTGAACCAATGAAGGCCGACAACAAATCCGGACCCGGGCTATCGGGGGCTTGGCTGCCAAGCT
>SKIZ01000171.1 GCA_007116135.1 Burkholderiaceae bacterium | reverse complement strand
TCAGCTGGCGCTTGACTGATCAAAAGCCCAGCACGTGCAATATCACCGGTGGCATCCTTGATGCCAATGATACCGGGCACCTGAGCTAAGCGCAGCGCAGTTTCATGACTCATGTCGGCCACCGTGCGCCCGGGCACGTTATACAAAATGGTAGGCAAATCAACAGCCGCTTGAACGGCCTCAAAGTGCCTGAAAATACCCTCTTGCGATGGCTTGTTGTAGTAAGGCACGACCGAAAGACCAGCGTGCGCACCCACTCGACGCGCGTGCTCAGCCAGATGAATCGCTTCGGCCGTTGAGTTAGCACCGACGCCCGCAATCACCGGAATACGCCCTGCCGCATGCTCGACTGCGATTTGAATCAGTTGCGCATGCTCATCCATATCCACTGTGGGCGACTCGCCCGTGGTACCAACGACCACCAGTGCATCGGTGCCTTCATCGACATGCCAGTCGATCAGCTTTCGGTAACTGTCCAGATCAAGGCTGCCATCGGGATGCATGGGTGTCACCAATGCAACCATGCTGCCGGCAAACTGCGGGCGCGGCGAGGAATGAGTCGATGCGTTCATGTTTAACGACCAATCGGTTGTCTATCAAAACCAAGGCCACCTGTCCTTGGCACCGTTCATCACTTTCTTCGTCTGGAATCAACCCCAGAGACGCCAAGCGTTGTGTTGGGACATTTTACACGTTCGCTTTGCAGCAAAACACGCCACTGACATCGCCGCAGGCAAGCCCGAGCGCGACCCGATTACCTATAAAAACAACCGAACAATCCAACGACCCACCGCCATAAACGGTTCAAGCAGTGTCCATAAGCTGCCGGTCAAAAGCAGCACAATCAAGATCATCAAGCCATAAGGCTCGAGCCTTCCGTACTGCAAAGCCAGCTGGCGCGGCAAGAGGCTGTATAGAATCCGCCCCCCATCAAGTGGCAACAGCGGCAAAAGGTTTAATGCCATCAACACCAAATTAATCTGAACACCGACGGCTGCCATCTGGAACCAAAAGCTCTCGCGTCCAAGGCCAGCCTCGAGAAACAAACGCAGCGACATGGCCCAACAAATGGCCATGAACAGATTGGCTGCGGGACCCGCGAGTGCGACCCACATCATGTCGCGACGCGGGTTGCGCAGTCGGCCAAAGTCAACGGGGACCGGTTTGGCCCAACCAAACAAAAGTGGCGGGGCGCCGGCTAGCTTGGCCATCATCAAAATCCCCAGCGGCACCGCAATCGTGCCCACCGGATCGATATGCTTGATCGGATTCAATGTCACGCGGCCAGCCATGGTCGCCGTTGGATCACCGAACATTCGAGCGACATAGCCGTGAGCTGCCTCATGCAGTGTGATCGCAAACACGACCGGCAGCGCAAAAAGCACGATCGTCTGTATCAGGTTATCAAGTCCAAACATGTTTCATCCTCACAAGCCTATTGTCGCCGGGTCGCCTGCGCCAAGACGCAATACCTCGGGTGTCGACCCGGACAAATCGACCACGGTGGTAGGCTGCCACGGGCAGCGCTCGGCATCAATGACAGCGGCGACTTGCTTGCCAAGGGCGTCAATCACCTCTTGCGGATCCACGAACGGCGCATCGTGCTGCGGCAAAATCAAGGTCGTGGCCAGCAGCGGCGCATCAAGTGCAGCGAGCAACGCCTCGGTCACCGGATGGGCGGGTACGCGCAGCCCGATTGTCTTGCGCGAGGGATGCGACACCCGCTTGGGCACCTCTTTGGATGCCTGCAAAATAAAGGTAAACGGCCCTGGTGTGGCCATTTTCAAAAGGCGGTACTGTTGATTGTCTACCTTGGCAAATTGCGCAATTTCAGACAGATCACGGCAAATCAAGGTCAGATGATGTCGAGCATCAAGGCCTCTTAGGCGACGCAACGTATCAGCGGCCTCGCGATCGTCTAGACGTGCGACCAGGGCATAACCCGAGTCCGTGGGTGCTGCAAGCACACCGCCTGCGGCCAACAAGTCCACGGCTTGGGCAATCAAGCGCGGCTGCGGATGCGTGGGGTGAACAACAAAGACTTGGCTCATAAGGGCTCACAACAAAATACAAGGCTAATTCACAAGCGATTAAGCCTACCACAGCAGTCTGCCGATTCGGCAGTTAAAATGCTGCACATTGTCCCCGTAGCTCAACTGGATAGAGCACCCGCCTTCTAAGCGGGTGGTTGCGTGTTCGAGTCACGCCGGGGGCGCCAACTCGTCAATCACGGCGTCAACCAAGAGGTCATTGACCTGAAGGTTTTTGGGTAAATCGACTCGCACGCCATGCGAGGGCCCGCTGCCCGGCTCTACCCCATTGTGGGGGGGGTGGATGAGTATGCTTTGCGCACAATATTTATTCATCACTCAGCCTTAAAAAAGCGGCTGATACACGGCCTCAGGCACTACATGGGAGAAGACTCAACAACCGTGTCGCGCAGCGAGTTCTTAGGACACATCGAAAATTGCCTTGAAGACAAACAGGGATTGTGTCGCGATATGGATGCTCTGCTCAAACAAAACCTTGACTATGAACCCACGAAAGCCTCTGTCATCGTCATCGAGCGACTGCTTAATGAGTTACCACAACAAACTTAGAAGGTTCACTCTTGTTAACTGGCTGTCGGTGATCACTGCGATGACGCCACCCCTGCGCAACCATCATGCCCAGTAGCCAACCGGTAGTCACTGGTACGATGGAAAATTGAAAGCGCGCCAATATGGGGCTGGCCGACCTGCTTTTCCCAATTATCCCTGTTGCGCCGAAGCTGACACCGAAGTGAAATTTTCCGTGGGGAAGATTGTTTTTTCCCCAAATTGACGCAAACCCTTTATTTATGCGGCCTTTGTGTCCGGCACCGGGCACCAGGATTGAGCCGAAATCCTAATGCAACCTATTGATTCGATTGTATTTTTTAGGTCTTATCTTTGAGGGCTCTTCACAACAGCGGCGTGGCCAGCCAAACCAATCGGTTGCGCAACCGCCGCCAAAAGGGTCGTCGCGCCAACTCGGCCAAAGTGGCACGTTGTGCATGAGCAATCTTGGCATCGATGCGCTGATCAATTTGCGCAGTCAGTGTGCGATCGAACACCTCCAAATCGAGCTCAAAATTCAAGCGCTGGCTGCGCGGGTCGACGTTAGAAGACCCCACATAGCTCCACTGGCCATCAATGGTCATGAGCTTGGAGTGATCAAAGCCGCCTTTGGCACGCCAGACCCGAACGCCGCCCTTGAGCACCAAGCCAAGCTGTGCCTCCATGGCCGCACTCACCAGCTTCAAGTTGTTTTCAGCCGGGATCACGACATCGACGATGACGCCACGGCGGGCCGCCGTCATCAATGCACCCATGAGTGTCGATTCCGGCAAAAAATACGGAGACTGAATCCGTACATGGGTACGCGCCACCGACAACGCCCCTAGCAACATGGACTGATTTCGACTCACCGACCGATCCGGACCCGAGAGCACCAAGCGCGTGGCAACCCCTCTACCCTCTTCGCTTGGCAAATTTGCGCAATACCAAGATGCCCCTTCGAGGCGCTCGCCCGTGGTGAACTCCCAGTCATGGGCAAAACTTTGTACCAACTGACAAGCAATCGGTCCCTGAACCCTGAAGTGCGTATCGCTTGCCAGGCTTTCACCAGCAAACTCTCGCATAAAACCCTCGCGGATATTCATGCCGCCCATCAGCGCGAGCCAGCCATCGGCGACGAGCAATTTACGGTGACTGCGCAAATTGGCATAGACGAGCCGAATGCCGATGGCAGTCGGCAAAAAACGGGCCACTGGCACGCCAGCGCGCTCAAGCATCCGAGTAATGGGGGGACGCGAATACTTCGCACCGACTGCATCGATCAACACGCGCACGGCCACGCCACGTTCGTGCGCCGCGATCAGGGCTTGAGCAATCTGCTGACCAATGCGGTCGTGATCAAAGATATAGCTTTGCAGCGCAATCGAGCTTTGTGCCTGCTCAATGGCTGCGAGCATCGAGCGGTATGTCTCATCGCCACCATCGAGCAATTCGACGCGATTACCGGTGAGCAATGCATTCTCACAAACCTCGTCGCCCAGACGCTGCAGCGCATGCAAATAGGTATCAAACTCAACAGGCAGCTGCTTGGCCTCGTGGCGATCCAGACGCAGCCTGTCTTGCCGGGCAAGTTGCCGCTGTTGCGCCACACGCTGGCGTCTGACGCGGTTGACCCCGGCAAACAGATAAAACAAAGCGCCAAGCAAAGGAGAAAAGATCACCACGGCCACCCAGCCAATGGCCGAGCGAACATCCTCTTTGGTCATGGCCGCGTGTATGGCCGTCGCAAGACTGGCCACGAGCGAAACAACGAGCACGACGTGCGGCCAATAATGCACCAACACGTCTCGCAATTCCTCATTCATGGCGGCACGTCTCACAGGTAATCATGCTAATATTCTCATCCTTTGGTGGCTGTAGCTCAGTTGGTAGAGTCCCGGATTGTGATTCCGGTTGTCGTGGGTTCGAGTCCCATCAGCCACCCCAT
>SKIZ01000007.1 GCA_007116135.1 Burkholderiaceae bacterium | reverse complement strand
GAGGTGTTTGACACCGCGCCTGAATTGGCGATGCTGCTGCCCTTTAGCCTGGCCGAGCCGCTGGTGACTGACGAAGACGACTTGGCAGCCGCACCCGAGCATGAGCTTGACCCAGACGATGACCCCAAGGCTAGCCGTCACTAACTGCCAAGGGCGCTTAGTTGCTGGCGCCTGCGTGCCACGCGCGTCACAATCGCCTGGCGCAGCCGCAACAAGGCCGGCGCCAACGTTTGGGCCACCTCTTCGATGGCTTGATCGGTAAATAAACTCATGTTCAAGGTGTGCACCGGCTCATGGGGCAACACCAAAGGCGCACCAATCGACACCACCGAGGGCTGCCAGGCCACCGCACAGTAGCCCTGGTCATGCACGGCGGCGATGTCTTGGCGGATGTGGGCTTGGACGATGGCCCAATCGCGCGCATAGCGGTGCTTCAGACGCGCGAGCTGCTCACCCAAGGCCTGCTCATCAAGGGTGCTCAGATAAGCGCGCCCCAGGGAAGTCAGCGCCATGGGCACCCGTTGGCCTGGGACGATTCGTCTGAGCGAGGCTTTCGGGCCAAACGGCAGGTTTTCCAGATAAAGCATGTCGTCGTGATCTGCCAGCGCCAAGCCAATATTGACACGCATCTGGCGACCGACGCTTTGCATCAAGGCAAGCGACTCATTGAGCACAAAGGAACTCGCGCGCATGACGTGCGCCATGCCCAGCACGGTTGCGCTCAGGCGATAGGTGCCGTTGACCGTGTCGTGCATCAAAAAGCCTGCGCGCACCAAAGTGCCGGTTAAGCGGCTGACCGTTGATTTCGGAAGCGCACAGCGTTGCGCGAGCTCGGCATTGGTCAGCGTATCAAGCCCGGGGCGAAACGCTTGCAGAATTTGCAAGCCGCGCGTCAGCGACCGATTATCACTAGACTGACTGACTCTGAAACTCATGGGGCACCGGACACCAGATAACGGTCACGCTTGACCAAAACGCTGATGGTAGCACCGGTTTGACGCAGTGCCATGGCGCGCAGGAGGCGACCATGGCACAAGCCACATACGGCCGTCAGCGCGTGCACGACCTGTATGATTTGAGAAAACCTGGCACTGAGCACCCCAAGAGATGACCACACCCGATTTTTTGACCGTCACCCTAAACCCCACGCTTGACATCAGCACATCGGTGGCGCAGTTGCAAGACCAAGTCAAGCTGCGTTGCAGCGCCGAGCAAGAGCAAGTCGGCGGCGGCGGTATCAATGTGGCCCATGTCATTGACTCACTTGGCGGGCACTGCCAGGCGATGCTGCCCATTGGGGGCAATCGTGGTGCCGAAATCGTCGACAAGCTTCGTGAGACCGGCTTGTCGTGTGTGACCATGCCAATTGGTCAGGCCAACCGGCAATGCTTCACCGTTTATGAAAGCGGCACTGGACGTGAGTACCGTTTTGTATTGCCAGGCCCCACCCTGTCGGCTCAAGAACAAAACGCCTGCATCCAAACCATCCTTGCCAACCTGCCACGGCAATACTTGATCCTAAGCGGCAGCTTGCCTCAGGGGGTAGAAAATGATTTTTACGCCCGCGTCATCCATGCGGTGCGCAAGCATCAACCGGCTCTGCCGATTGTGGTCGACACCAGCGGTGCGGCTCTAGCGACAGCGCTTGAGGCTGGTGTGTTTCTCTTTAAACCGAGCCAGGAGGAGTTTTTTGAGCTCACCGGACATCAGCCCACAGCGCCTGAAGGCTGCGTTGCGCCGTGTCGTGAACTCATCGGGCGCGCTAAAGCGCAACTCATCGCACTGACCTTGGGCCCACGCGGCTCCTTGATTGTGAGCGCCACGCAAGCCTGGCGCATCGACCCGCTTGCTGTCAAAGTCACCAGCACCGTCGGTGCCGGTGACAGCTTTGTTGGCGGGTTGATTTGGGCTTTGGGTCAATCGCAAAACCTTGAAAATGCCGCACGCGTGGCAACGGCTGCGGCCTGCGCAGCGCTTCAAACCCAAGGTGCGCTGACCTTTGATCCAAAAGAGATCATGAGCCAAAGTCAGCAGGTGGTCGTGTCACCTCTTTAAAACGACCCAAAGAGTGACCCCAGCACGATCACTGCAATCAAGCCCAATAGCGCCCCCACAATCGACACCATCACGATGTCGCCATAACTGTCACGGTGCGTCATGCCACAAACCGCCAAAAGCGTCACCACCGCGCCGTTATGCGGCAAGACGTCAAGCGTGCCTGCGCCGATAACAGCCACGCGGTGCAACAAGGCTGGATCAATCGATAGTTGATTGGCCAATGCCAGGTAGGTCGGCCCGAGCGCTTCGAGCGCAATGGTCAGCCCGCCCGAGGCCGATCCGGTCAAAGCCGCCAGCACGTTAGTCGATAAGGCCAACGACACCAACGGCCCACCACCAATACCCAAAACCCATTGGCGCACCAGGTCAAAAGCCGGCAGGTTAGCGACCACCGTCCCAAACCCGACCAAACTAGCCACGCTGACAATTGGCAACACCGAGGCGTTAACGCCCGCGTCTACGCTTGCGCGCAGGTTGGTCAAGCGGCTGCGGTTTAGGATCAACAACACCACAATCGCTGCCGCCAAAGCCACGCTCACAGACCAAATCCCTGTAACAGCCGAGGGCGTGGCCGGTCCGAACTGAGGCTCATCCAAATAAGACAAATCGAGCGCCGGCAAAATCACCGCCGTCATCAACAAATTGACCACCAACACCACCGCTAGCGGCAAGGCCGCCACCCACAAGACCGGTGCTGACTGACTCGCGTGCCCGCGCTGGATCTCAGCCGGATCAAAGTCGTGCGCCACCGACGCGCGCTCGCGCACCAACGGGTCGCTGGCAGCCGCAATGTTTGAGGCGGTGGCGAACGCCTCAGGCAGACCCACCTGCCCCAACGCTTGCGCCCGACGCTGACGGCTCGCTAGCCACCACAACCCAAAACTCAAGGTAATGACGCTTGCCACGATGCCAAGCCCGGGTGCAGCAAAGGGCGTCGTCCCAAAAAACGGCATGGGAATGGCGTTTTGCACCGCCGGGGTGCCTGGTAGCATCGTCATTGTGAACGTCGAGGTACCCAAGGCCACCGCAGCAGGCATTAAACGCTTGGGGATGCCAGCATCGGCAAACAAAGCACTGGCCATGGGCACCAGCACAAAGATCGCCACAAACAGACTGACACCACCATAGGTCACCAGTGCGCCGGCTAACACCACGGCTAAGATCGCACGCTCGGCGCCAAGCTTGTCACGGATAAAGCCTGCGACGGTTTGAACCGAACCGGAGTCTTCCATCAATTTGCCAAACAAGGCACCGAGCAAAAATATCGGGAAAAACGAAGCGATAAAACCGGCTGCGCCGCCCATGAACACCAAGGTCCAGTTAGCCAGCACCGGTTCGGACGACAGGACCGCGGCCAACATCGCTGCCAGTGGCGTGAGCACCAAAACGCTCCAGCCCAGATAGGCCAGCCAGATCAAGAGCCCCAGGCTGACCAGGATTCCCATCAACTCCATCACATTCCCTCTAGCAATGCGCTCAGATCCATGCTCGCGCGCTTACCCAAATCGGCACCGTGGGCATCTAAAAAAGCCTGGGCTGCACGACGTCCTTCGTCACGCAGCATCACCAGCGATGCCCACTCGGCATTGAGCTTGGAGGAGTAGTCCATCTTCATCATGTTCTCAGACTCAATCCGATGCATGCGCATTTGCGCCCAAAGCGCGCCTTCGCTGTTGCCAGGGTCGGCGACTTGTTGCAACAGTGCGATCATGCGCATCTCTTTGAGCAAAGACGCGTTAAACGATATTTCATTGACACGGCTAAAGATCTCCCCTGCGGTCTTTGGCACCTCGGGTCGCTCCACCGGATTGATCTGAACCAGAATCGTGTCGTTGGCACTGCATTCACGCACCAGCGGCGAAATGGTGGGGTTACCAGAATAACCACCGTCCCAATAGGCCTGGCCGTCAATCTCAATGGCCTGAAACATTTGCGGCAGACACGCTGACGCCAAAAGCGCATCAATGCCGGCTTCCTTGTTCCTAAAGATGCGTGGGCGCCCCGTGCTCACGCAGGTGGCGGTGATAAAGATTTTGATGGGCGAGGCCGCTAGCTGCTCGAAATCGATCGAGTCTTGCAACACCCGCCGCAGTGGATTTAAGCCCGAGGGGTTTAGCTCGTAAGGCGAGAACATGCGGCTGGTGAGCTCCATGGCTAAAAAAGCTGGCGAATGACGCAATGACCAATTGCCCATCAAGATATCCATGGGCGAGCGCTTAAGCGGGCTCAAAAGCGCGGCATCGGACACCCGCCGCCAAAACCCATCTAGCGCTGCGCGGGCGCCCTCGCGCCCACCACTGGCGTAGCCGCTGGCTAAAACCGCCGCATTCATAGCGCCAGCCGAAGTCCCGGAGATGCCATCAACGACCAAACGCTCTTGTTGCAACAAGCAATCGAGCACACCCCAGGTAAAGGCACCGTGCGCGCCACCGCCTTGCAAGGCGAGGTCAACGGGCACACTGTCTGTTGGGGCTTGACGCTTGGAG
>SKIZ01000063.1 GCA_007116135.1 Burkholderiaceae bacterium | reverse complement strand
GCGAGGGCGCTTCTAGGTTTGGATGCAGCCCAACAGATACAAGTGGCCAACCACATTGTTGCAAAGCAACTGTCCGTGCGCGAGGCTGAGCAGTTGGTTGCAAAAACGCAGCAGCAAACCCCAGAGCGTCAAAAAACGGTTAAAACAGTTGATCAAGATTTGCGCAGAATGCAAGATCAACTTGCCGATGAGCTAGGCACAGCGGTTAAGCTCACCGCGGATAAGAAAGGCAAGGGCCAGGTGACGCTTCATTTTCATGACTGGGAGCAATTTGATGGCTTGCTACAAAAGATGGGACTTAAACATCTGAGCGATCAGGCCTAAGCGTTTTGACCTATCGCCCTTGAAACCGGACGGTTAGGCCTCATCTTCTACTGTACAAGAGTGCTCATCGGAGGCTCTTAGGACATTCAACTTGCTCTAGTAGGAGATGAATCATGAATTACCCGTTTGGCAGAAACATCCTTCTAAGCACGGTCGGCTTCGACCGCCTGCTTAATGCGTTCACAGACCTTGAGAAGTCAGTGTCGGAAAATCGTACGGCGAGCTATCCACCGTATAACATTTTGAAGGTCGATGAAAACAACTACGAGATCCAACTTGCAGTAGCTGGGTTTTCGCAAGACGAAATCGAAATCAGCGTTGAAAACAACAAGCTTTCTATCGTCGGCAAACTGAAAGAGACCAGAGATGCGCAATACCTTCATCGCGGCATTGCCACTCGAGACTTTAGCCATGACTTCACGCTTGCCGATACGGTCGTGGTGCAAGGCGCCGATATGCGCGCCGGCCTGTTAATCGTTCGGTTGGAAAATGTTGTCCCTGAGACGGCAAAACCGCGCCGTATCGAAATAGGTGGCTCACTAGAACCTAAGCTTGTTGAAAACCGTCAAGCAGCCTAAAAGCGCTTGACGCAAGACGGACCTTGTTAGATGGCCGGCGGGATTGACTCTCGCCGGCTTAGAGCGTCTCAAACGGTTAACTCAGCGCCTTTGAGTGTTAGAGACGTGGAAAACTTGCTGCGCTTGGTCGAGAAAAAAGTGCGCACGTTACGGACTTGGTTTTGTGCAGTTAAGTAGCTGTGCGCGAAATCATTGTAAATCGCCATGTCGGCAACCGAAAGGATCATTAAAAAGTCGGGGCCACTAGACAAGCGATAGCATTGCTGTACTGCATCAACCGCGCACACCAGGGATTCAAAAGACTCCAGCACCTCGGCGCACTGGTTAGCCAAAGTCACCTCGACAACGGCGGTTAGTGGCTCACCGATTTCGCTCGGATCAAGCAGCGCAACTAGGCGCTCGATGGTTGGGCCGTCTTTTAAGCGTTTGACGCGCCGCTGACAGGTTGGAACTGACACATTGACAAGTTTGGCCAACTCTTGGTGAGTAAGATCAGCATTGGCCTGTAGAACCGCCAAAATTTGCAGATCTAATTTATCAAATTTCATACAAAAATGATCATAAAAACCAAAAGAAAATATTTTAATTGGAAAAAATCATTTTTTGCGAAATTTAGATAAATCATTACGCAAGGCAACAGCGATAATGCCTCTAAAGAAAATCATCAAAAGTTCACGAGGTATCGTTTATGTGTGGGATTGTCGGTGGCGTCTCAACGCGCAACATCGTGCCGGTATTGATAGAGGGCTTGCAACGGCTGGAATACCGAGGCTATGACAGTTGCGGTGTCGCGGTGCTTCAAGATGGCGCGTTGCGGCGTGCCCGCAGTACCAAGCGGGTACAAGAGCTTGCAACACAAGTGCAACAAGAGCAATTGCAGGGATTTACAGCGATTGCCCATACGCGATGGGCCACACACGGCGCACCAGAAACACAAAACGCGCATCCGCATTTTTCGGGACGCGCCCACCAAGCGCCAAGTATCGCCCTGGTACACAACGGCATTATCGAAAACTACGAAGAGCTGCGCGCGCAGCTCATAACCAAAGGTTACGTCTTTGAAAGTCAGACAGACACCGAGGTAATCGCCCACCTGATCCACGATTTCTACGACACGGACCTTCTTGACGCTGTTAAACAGGCCGTGGGCAAACTAAAGGGTGCTTACGCCATCGCCGTGTTTTGCCGCAACGAGCCGCACCGCATCGTCGCGGCGCGTGACGGATCACCGCTTGTTCTTGGGTTGGGCAAAGACGAAAATTTTCTGGCGTCCGACGCCTTAGCACTGGCTGGGGCTGTCGATCAAATTGTTTACCTAGAAGACGGCGACATTGCTGATCTTCAATCAAGTCAAGTCTGGCTGATTGACCGCCAAGGCCAAGCGGTCGAACGCGATTCCCAGCGCCTTGCAGCGCATAGCGCTGCAGTCGAATTAGGACCCTACCGTCACTTCATGCAGAAGGAAATTTTTGAACAACCGCGAGCGGTCTCCGATACGTTGGATGACATCACGAGCGTGACACCAGAGCTCTTTGGCGACGGTGCGTACAAAGCTTTTCAGGAGATCGATCGGGTACTGATACTGGCTTGTGGCACCAGCTATTACGCAGGCATGACCGCGAAATATTGGATGGAGTCACTCGTAAAGATTCCGGTGACTGTCGAAATCGCGAGTGAATATCGCTATCGAGATAGTGTGCCCGATGCAAAAACCTTGGTTGTGACTATTACACAATCTGGTGAAACCGCCGACACATTGGCCGCGGTTAAACATGCCCAATCTTTGGGTATGACGCACACACTCACAATATGCAATGTTGCCTCGAGCGCAATGGCTCGCGCCTGCGCCTTGCGCTTCATTACACGCGCCGGTGTCGAAGTCGGTGTTGCCTCAACCAAAGCCTTTACAACGCAGCTCGCGGGCCTGTTCCTCTTAACACTAGCGCTCGCTCAAACGAAGCAACAACTGACTGAGAGTCAGGAGAAAGATCACCTTCAAGCACTACGCCACATTCCGGCGGCGATATCAGCTGTTTTAGCGCTTGAGCCACAGATTATGGCTTGGGCAGATCGGTTTGCCACCCGAGAGAATGCCCTCTATCTCGGGCGCGGTATGCACTACCCGATCGCATTGGAAGGCGCGCTAAAGATGAAGGAAATCAGTTATATCCACGCCGAGGCCTACCCAGCAGGCGAACTCAAGCATGGTCCGCTAGCGCTCGTTACAGAGCAGATGCCTGTCATCACAATCGCGCCAAACGACCAGCTGCTTGAAAAGCTCAAGTCAAATATGCAGGAAGTTCGTGCTAGAGGCGGCGAGTTATATGTCTTTGCTGATAGCGACACCGAAATTAAAGCCAGCGACGGCGTCCACGTTATCCGAATGCCAGAGCACTACGGGCTTTTATCGCCAATTTTGCATACCATCGCGCTACAGCTATTGGCCTATCACACGGCTTGTAGGCGAGGCACAGATGTCGATAAACCGAGGAATCTCGCAAAAAGCGTCACCGTGGAGTGAACGCAGCGCGTCAATTTCTGAACCAGAAGTCGGCCCTACTGCCAGCGCGCGAAGATCGGCCGCACTTCGAACTCCTCGATAGAGGTATTGAGCTGATCCGCGTCAAGCATGGGTGGCGGGGTGCGCGGCTGATAATTTAGTGCCTTAGCTACATCAACCGGTCCGTACTTGATGGCTGAAGGCGCCAACATGCTGTGTTGAACCACGAAAAACGTCAAAATTGCGCCAAACATCAAGTGGTTGAGCATGGCTAGTGGGTTGACGGTCTTCATTTTTGTTCCTCCAGTGACGATCGATTTTAGCCATTAAAAGGGCCTCGAACAAGAAATGGCCGCCTAAAAGCTAGGGACATAGCGCCGCGTCGTTTAAAAATAAGCGCTGTGGCCGACAATGCTGTGACAAGCGCCGACAAACCGAGTTCCGCGGCAAGCCATAATCGAAACCGTTGGCGATGCGCCCAGAGTCACGGTGCCAGAGCAAACCAGCGGTCAAAGTGGGAACATCAATGCTATCGGACCCTTGGCTTGACAACCTAAGAACTTACCCCCATAATTGTCGGTTCTCTTTTGGAGGGGTGCCCGAGTGGTTAAAGGGGGCAGACTGTAAATCTGTTGGCCTTGCGCCTACGTTGGTTCGAATCCAACCCTCTCCACCAGAAGCTTGACGGGCTGGGATATCGATACGTGCGGGTGTAGCTCAATGGTAGAGCAGAAGCCTTCCAAGCTTACGACGAGGGTTCGATTCCCTTCACCCGCTCCAAGCCTTGCCGGAAAGAGTGTTTTAGAAGTTTTAGTTTTGTCAGGTTGGTACGATCAACCTTTAGCCCATGTGGCTCAGTGGTAGAGCACTCCCTTGGTAAGGGAGAGGTCACGCGTTCGATCCGCGTCATGGGCACCATTTGAGCGTTGTTGGTGCCCATACAGGTGCAGCCAGCAGTCTAAAAGCAGTTTATGCGTAGTTTTTGTGAAACCCAACAGCTTCCATTCTCGTCTAGGAGTTTGTAATGGCAAAAGGCAAGTTTGAGCGGACCAAACCGCACGTCAACGTGGGGACGATTGGTCACGTGGATCATGGCAAGACGACGCTGACGGCGGCGATCACGACGGTTTTGTCGCGCAAGTTTG
>SKIZ01000153.1 GCA_007116135.1 Burkholderiaceae bacterium | reverse complement strand
CCTTGGCCGGCCACTGGGTGCAGCGTCTGGGCGGCGTTACCAATGTTGACCACACGAGCGTTGACCGGTTTGGGGTCAAGGCTTTGGTAGAGGGCAAACGATTGCAGGGGCTCGCGCACGATGAATTGGCCCAGACGATCGCCGAAGGCTTGCGCCATGGCTTGCTGCAGCTGCGCCAGACTCATGGTCGAGATGGCTCGAGCGCGCTCGGGCGTGCAACACCAGACGATCGATTGGGCTGTCTGGCACCCAGGGTAGGGCAACACCGCAAACGGACCTTCGTTGGTGAAGCGCTCAAAGGCCCAACCCGGCTTGGGTTGCGTGACCCAGGCTTGGCCCAGCAGTGCGACTTGGCGGTAATGATCGGGGGGCCCGCCATGGTTCATGCCGTCAGCGCGCACCGCGAGTTTGACGCTTAAGTGGTGCGACTGCGCATCGATGACAGCGTGCTCCTCATATGGTGCCACGGTGGTGGCTTTGTCTTGAATCAAGGTGATGCCACAGCTTTGGGCAGCCTCGAGCAAAAGGGCATGCAGCTCGCTGTAGTGCACCACGTGTCCCAAGGCATCGACGTTGAAATCGTCACGGGTGATTCGGGTGCGGCCAAAGCGACCACGTTGGGATACATGGATGGTGTCAATGGCAGCGGCTCGGCTAGGCCAGACGCCAAGCTCTTGGAGCAACACGCGTGTGCCGTGATTGATGGCCACAACGCGCGTGTCTTGTTCGCTGCTGCGTGCCCAGCGGTTTTGCTGCTCCGAGTGCATCAGCGCAATGCGCGCAGGCTGCGGGCTCAAGCGCGCCAACAACAGCGCCAGCACGCTGCCCGTGGGACCACCGCCAACGATGCCGATATCGAATTCGAGGGTTTGCCGTGCTGCATCCATGTTTGCCAGTGTAGCCAATTTGTCTGTGGCGGCTGCACCTTGGATTAGAATGGCGCACATGCAAACACCGACCGATGACGATTCAAACACGCAGCAAGCCCCAGCGCGCAGCAAAGTGCTCGCAGGCCTGCTGTCTTTTTATGGTGGCTGGTTTGGCGCGCACTGGTTTTATTTAGGGCGCAAATATCCCTGGGCGTTGGGTCTTTTGGCCGTCATTCTGTTACTGGTGGCCAGTCGCGCACCGGTCTGGTGGGACACGCCAGCGATTTTTCTGCTTTTTATTGTGGCGTTCATTGGCTTTATCGAGGCCATTGTCTTGTGTCTGACGCCCGATGAGCGCTTTGATGCGCGCTACAACCCGGGGTTCAAGCGCCAACGACCCACGGGCTGGGGCCCAGTGCTGGTGGCTGCCACCAGCCTGTTAATTGGCACGGTCTTGGCCATGTTTGCCATTGCCCACGTGGTCTTGCATATTTGGGGGCGGCTTGGTTGGCTCGAGGGGCTAAATCTTTAGCGTCAGCGCCCCGATGCGATGATGGCCTCGATTTCATCGCGTGCCACCGGCACCGCCCGGGTGATGAGCTCACAGCCAGACGCTGTCACTAACGCATCGTCTTCGATCCGGATGCCGATATCCCAAAAGCGCTCGGGTGCACCCGAGGCTTCGGTGATGTAGAGACCGGGTTCGATGGTCAGCACCATGCCAGGCTCAAGTAATCGCCAGTCCGGTTCATCGGCATCTTGCTCGGTCAATCGGTAGGGGCCTGCATCGTGCACATCGAGCCCAAGCCAGTGTCCGGTGCGGTGCATGTAAAAAGGTCGATACAGGCCTTCTTCGATGGCTTGGTCAAGCCCTGCCTTGATGATGCCCTGGTCAATGAGCCCTTGGGTGAGCACCTCAACGGCGGCCTCATGGCCGGCGTTAAAGGGGCGCCCGGGCGCGGTTTGCGCTACTGCGGCGTCTTGAGCGGCCAGCACGATGTCATAAAGGGCCGCTTGTTCGGCGCTAAAGCGGCCGTTGGCCGGAAACGTTCGGGTAATGTCCGAGGCATAGCCATGTAGCTCGCAGCCGGCATCGATTAACACCAGGTCGCTTGCCCCGATGGTGCTTGCGCCTGCGGCGTGGTGCAAGGTGCAGGCGTTCGCCCCGGTGGCCACGATGCTTTCGTAGGCCGCGGCCTGGGCACCTTGGCGCAAAAACACCCCTAAAAGTTCGGCTTCCAAGGCCCGTTCGGTCAGGCCAGGGCGCACCGCGCGCATGGCTGCGCAATGACCTTGGGCTGCGATTTGCGCGGATTGGCGCATGACAGCGATTTCCTGTGCGTCCTTGATGAGGCGATGGTGACTGATGGTCGGGGTCAAATCGACCCATTCAGTGGGCACCTTTTTGGCCCCGCGCGTTTGGCTTCGGGCTTGATCGACCCAGCCTTGCAAGAGGGTGGGCAGCGTCGGTTCGGCACCACGGTGCAGCGGCGCGTAGACGCGCGCTAAGCCAGCTAGCTGCGCGGGCACCCACTCGTTAAGCGTCTCGATACTGGCTGCGCCATCAAAGCCAAATGCCGCTTTGGCCGCCTCTGGCCCCCAGCGCTTGCCATCCCAGGTTTCAGAGGCCGGATTTTTTGGTTGACACAAAAGCCACGACTCGACGGGCTCATCGGGTTTGGCGATGATCGCCAGCCACGCATTGGGCTCGGTAAAGCCAGTCAGGTAGTAGAAGTGGCTGTCAAAGCGAAACGGGTAATGGGCGTCTGCGTTGCGCGACTTGGGGCGCCCGGTGGGAATGAGCGCAATCCCACCGCCGTCTTCAAGCATGGCGTGTGCCACGCGCGCGCGCCGCGCACGGTAGTGTTCGATGTCGTGCAAGGGGGCAACTAGCGTCATGTTGGAACCTGAACCGAGAGTGTTTTTAAAGTGTAACGGGCTTCATTGTGCCATCGTCCTGACATACTACAATGAGGCCACTGGAATGAAGGTTGTGACGCATGGAATGGTACAAATGGCTTGAGCCGTGGGAATTCTCGCCGGCTTTGCTGCTGTGTTTTGCGGTGGGTATCACCCTGTTTGTCCGTGGCCAGCGGGTTCATAAAGTCAATGCCTCGCGCAAGGTGTTGTTTTGGGCAGGCGTGGTTCTGATCTACCTGTCCATGCACACGATGCTCGATTACTACGCTGAGCGGTTGTTTTTTATGCACCGCATCCAGCACTTGGTGCTGCATCACCTCGGCCCCTTGGTGCTCATGCTCGCCTATCCGGGCTCGGTCATGCGTGCCGGCATGCCGCTGGCCTGGCGCGCCAAGCTGCGACGATTTAACCAGACCTTGACGGGCCGCGCCATTATCGCGGTGCTGACCAATCCGATCTTTGTGCCGGCATTGTTCGTCTTTTTGGTGATTGTCTGGCTCATCCCCTCGGTGCAGTTTTACTCGATGCTCGATTGGCGGCTCTACCGATTGATGAATTGGTCAGTGGTCATCAGTGGCTTTATGTACTGGAACCTGATTCTGGATCGCCGTCCATCGCCACCGGCGGCGATGTCACCGGGCGGTCGGGTGATTTCGCCGATTGTGACCATGGCACCGCAGATGCTAGCTGGCGCCATCATTGCCTTTACCGAGCGCGACCTCTATCCCTTGTTTGATCTTTGCGGGCGCGCGATTGCGATCACGCCGATGATGGATCAAAGCATTGGTGGATTAACGATGTGGATTCCGGCGGCCATGACCGAGGTCGTGGGCTTGCTCATTGCGTTGCGCACGGTCATGCGCTTGTCAGCCAAAGGGCGCTGGGGCAATGGGCCACCCCCGGCCAAGCGCCCGATACCAGCGCCCGGGTAGCGGTTTTATGAAGTGCTCAGCCCGTGGTACTTGCGACCATAGGCCACGGTGGCGGCAAACATGCCAGCTTTACTGCCGCAATCAAAGCGCGTGCCTTCGTAGCGGTGGGCAAACACAGGGTTGTCTTGCAACAGTGCGGCAATGCCGTCGGTGAGCTGAATCTCACCGCCTGAACCGGCCGCGGTGCGCTGCAGGTACCCAAAGATGGCGGCATCGAGCACGTAGCGACCGACCACCGCAAGCGTCGAAGGCGCCACATCGGGTGCGGGCTTCTCGACAATTGCATTGACCCGCTCGGTACGAGCGTCTACCGCCACGCTTGAGACAATGCCGTATTTATCGGTGTCTTGGCGCGCGACTTCCTGCACACCGAGGATACTGCCCTGGTGGGTCAGCGCGGCATCGATCAGTTGAGCGAGCACTGGCTTTTCTGCATCGATGAGGTCGTCAGCTAGCAAAACGGCAAAGGGTTCATCACCGACCACCGGTGCGGCAGTCAGCACAGCGTGGCCAAGACCCAAAGGGGCGGTCTGACGGATGTAGATGCAATTGACGTGCGCAGGCAAGATGTTTTTAACCGCTGCAAGCATTTCTTGCTTGTCCTTTCGGGCGAGCTCCATCTCTAGTTCCGGTGCCGAGTCAAAGTGATCCTCAATGGCACGTTTGCTGCGACCGGTGACAAATATCAGGTCAGTGATGCCGGCGGCCACCGCCTCTTCAACGGCGTACTGAATCAAGGGCTTGTCGACCACGGGCAGCATTTCTTTGGGCATGGCCTTGGTGGCCGGCAAAAAACGGGTGCCAAGACCAGCAACCGGGAAAACAGCTTTTCTGACGGGGCGCAT
>SKIZ01000168.1 GCA_007116135.1 Burkholderiaceae bacterium | reverse complement strand
GCTTGCGCGTGCGCTTTGGTTGCCACTGCCATGAGGTTTTCACGCGTTTGCGCTTGGATCCAGCGACCGAGCCACTCAATGGCCAGGTCACGCTGTTGTCGCAAATAAGCCGCGCCTTGACTGACCAAATGCTGCGCGTTGGCAGTTTGATGGTCATCAACGGCATACGGAAATGGCACAAAAAGGGCTGCTACACCCACCATCGCCACTTCAGACACTGTCATGGCACCAGCGCGGCAGATGATCAGATCAGCCTGTGCCATCGCCTGACTCATATCATCGATAAAGGCAACGCATTGGGCATCGACTTTGGCCTGTGCGTAAGCTTGTCTGAGCGTCTCCAAATGCTGTTCGCCAGACTGATGTGTCACCTGCGGCCGGTTAGCCTCGTCAATACGAGATAACGCCAAAGGCAATGACTCATTGAGCGCTGCAGCGCCTAGGCTGCCGCCGACCACCAGAATTCTCAACGCGCCAGTGCGCGCCTGATAGCGATCTTGCGGACACTGAAGCTGACTCATATCGGCACGAACCGGATTACCGATAAACACGCCACCGGGCAAAGCGCCCGGCAAGCCCTCTAGTTTCAATTTCGCAATCTTCGAGAGCAACAAGTTGGTTTTGCCGGCAATGGCGTTTTGTTCGTGCAAGGCAATCGGCACGCCGCGCAAATAAGCGACCAAGCCACCAGGCAAAGCCACGTAACCACCCATGCCAATGACCAAATCCGGCTTGGCCTTGGACATCGCTCGCCACAGCGATGCCATGGCGCCCATTAAGCCAAATGGTGCGCGTATCCGATCGATCAAGCCCTTGCCGCGCACGCCGGCAAAGCGGACAGCTAGCATCTCGAAACCTGCTGGCCGAACCAAACGGCCCTCCATCTTTTGCGGATTGCCGACCCACAGGACTTCACAACCATGCTCGGTTAACCACCGAGCAACGGCTAGACCCGGCATGATGTGGCCGCCCGTACCACCGGCCATCATCCATACACGCAAGGCCCGGCTCATGTCCGCCCTCCGCGCATCAAAACTCGATTTTCATAGTCAACGCGCGCCACTAGCGCTAGGGCCGCCAAGTTCATCACTAACCCAGAGCCACCATAACTAATTAAGGGCAACGTCAAACCTTTGGTTGGCAACACACCCAAACACACACCGATGTTGATGAAAGACTGCACACCAAACCAAATACCGACCCCTTGAGCCACGAGGCCACTAAAAACGCGCTCCATGGCGATAGCTTGACGGCCAATTTCAAAACTGCGCACAACCAGGGTTGCAAATAGCACCACAACCAGTGAAATGCCCATGAAACCAAGCTCCTCACCGATTACCGACAAAATAAAATCAGTATGCGCTTCGGGCAGATAGTGCAACTTTTCAATGCTTGAACCCAGGCCCACGCCGAACCACTCGCCGCGGCCGATGGCAATTAATGAATGGGACAGTTGATAGGAGCTGGTGTAAATATTGTCTGGATTCCAGGGATCCAAGTAAGCAAACAGCCGAGCGCGTCGCCATGGCGAGAGCCAGATTAGCAAAAAGAAAATACCCATCAAAACCGCTGCCAAGCCCGAAAATACGCGCCCGTTAATGCCGCCAAGAAAGAGCACACCCATCGCAATGGCCATGATCACAATGAGGGCACCGAGGTCGGGCTCAAGCAACAACAAAATACCAACACCAGCCATGGCAATGGCAATTGGCATAAAGCCGTTAAGAAAGCTATCCATGTGTTGCTGTTTACGCACGACATAATCAGCTGCAAACAGCACAGCAACTACTTTCATCAACTCTGAAGGCTGGAAATTGACAGGCCCCAGATTGATCCAGCGATTCGCGCCGTTGGCCTCGTGACCGATGCCTGGCACAAATACCAAAACCAACAAAACAGTCGTAAAGCCAAACAACGGCAACGTTAAACGCTGCATCACAGCCATTGGCGTTAACCAAACCAGCGTGGCCAAACATAGGCCTGCCACCATAAATACAGCCTGGCGCGCGGCGAACGAATAATGGTTCATTTGGCTAAAGGTTGGCCCATCGGCTAACGCAATCGAGGCCGAATAAACCATCAACAACCCAAAACACAGGAGCACGCTGCTAGCGACCACCAATGGCAAGTCGTAATTGCGCATTGTCGTGCGGCCCGGTCGGATTGCGTTAACACTTTGGGTCAGTTCGGCAAATAGACTCATGCCACCTCCCCAACACTTAACGCGAGCTCGGTGACTTCATCGATAAAGCGCTGACCGCGTTGGGCGTAACCCGTGAACATATCAAAGCTCGCACACGCCGGCGAGAGCAAAACGGCGTCGCCGCCTTGCGCCTGCCTAAACGCCAGCGCAACCGCATCGCAGAGATCTGCTGCTCGCGTGCAAGGCACTTGCGAGGCGGCTAGTGCCTGCTCGATCAACGCGGCATCCTGTCCGAAAACAATCGCCTGCTTGACCCGATTTGAAAGCGCCTGAGCCAAGGGCGCGAAATCCTGCCCCTTGGCTTGCCCACCTAATAACAAAATAAGCGGGCGCTCCAGGCCACTGACTGCTGCAATCGTGGCACCCACATTGGTGCCTTTGCTGTCGTTAAAGAAATCAACCTCTCGCACCGTTCGCACGAACTGCATGCGGTGAGGCTCGCCCCGATAGGTGCTCGCCGCATTCAGGATTTGCGCCCACGGGCAACCACTGGCTTTAGCCAACAAGGCTGCCGCTAAGACGTTAAGCACATTGTGCGTACCAACCATGGGCAAGGCATCCGAAGGCATCAGGCGGACCAAACGGCCAGGTTCACGCACCGCGCGCGGCTGCTGTGCCTGACCTTTACGGCGCCGGCTTGGCTTGGGCTGCTCCTCAAAATCGGTCGGCTCAGCACTAACTAGCCAACGCATGCCCTGGCTGCTTTGCAAGCCCACATCGTGCGTCAACAACGGCACACCAGCGCCAAAGGTGCGCACTGACACGGCATCGAGTGCCTCAACCATGCCTTCGATGTTGGGGTCATCGCGATTAACAATGCAAAGCTGTGCGCGATCATAGATACGTGCTTTGTCGGCCCGATATTCATCGAAAGACGCATGCCAATCGAGATGGTCCTGCGTTAAGTTCAGCACCACCGCCGCACTTGGTGCCAAGGACGCCGTGAAGTGCAACTGAAAACTAGACAGCTCCAGCACCCAGGCTTGGGGCCACTGCGCTTGGGGTTGTTGCAACATGTCGTGCAAGGCCTGCAGAACCGGTGGTGCAATGTTGCCGGCGGCAACAGCGCTCATGCCGCAGCTCTCAAGCAGGTGACGGGTCAACGCTGTGACCGTCGTTTTGCCATTGGTGCCGGTGATGGCCAATACGGTTGGCTGATAGTCATGCGTTTGAGCCAGACACGCCAATGCTTGGGCAAAGAGCTCTACGTCGCCGATGACCGGCAAACCGGCTTGTCGAGCAAGGTCGATGAAAGCCGCCACCGGTTCATCGTGTGGCGACAAGCCCGGGCTCATCACGAGCGCGTCGACTGACTCAAACATTTGGGCCGTGAGGGCTTGACCGAGATACCACTGGGCATCGAGGTGCGCCAACTGCGCGCGCAACGGTTCGATCTGTATATCCGCACGGGTATCGACGAGCACGAGCTCGCATTGCTGCGCGGCTAGCCAGCGCGCCACAGCCTGGCCAGTCAGGCCTAAGCCTAACACCAGATATCGTTTCCCCGGCAGGGAGATCGAGGTCAATTCACTCATCGCAGCTTTAAGGAGGCCAAACCAATTAGTACCAACATCATCGTGATGATCCAAAATCGCACCACGACCTGAGTCTCTTTCCAGCCACCGACTTCAAAATGGTGGTGTAGCGGAGCCATACGCAAGATTCGTTTTCCTTCGCCGTAACGCCGTTTGGTGTACTTGTAGTAGGCAACCTGAAGCATCACTGACAGGGTTTCGACCACGAAGACGCCACCCATGATGAAAAGCACAATCTCCTGGCGCACCACAATGGCAATCGTGCCGAGCATGCCACCGAGCGCAAGCGCACCCACATCACCCATGAACACTTGTGCCGGATAGGCGTTAAACCACAGAAAAGCCAAGCCAGCACCAGCCAAAGCCGCGCACAGAATCATCAGTTCGCCGGCACCTGGAATGTAGGGAAACAACAGATACTTGGAGTAATCGACACGCCCAACGACATACGCGAAGATCCCGAGTGCGGCACCAATCATGACTGTGGGCATAATCGCCAAACCGTCAAGGCCGTCAGTCAAATTCACCGCATTGCTGGTGCCCACAATGACGCACCAGCTCAGAATGACAAACCCCCATACGCCCAGGGGATAACTGACCGACTTGAAAAAAGGCACGATTAGGTCCGTGCGATTGGGCAATGGCATTGTCATGCCGCTTGCGATCCAGTCTCTAAACAACGGCCACAAATCAGCGTTTGCTGGCGCGGAAATCGCGAATGCCAGATAAACCGATGCCAATAGGCCAATAATTGCCTGCCAGAAAAACTTTTGTCGTGCGGGCATCCCTTCGGGGTCTCGATTAACAACCTTGCGATAGTCATCTATCCAGCCAATCCAACCAAAGCCCATCGTCACAATCAACACCACCCAAACGAATCGATTGCTTAAGTCAGCCCACAGCAGCGTACTAATACCGATACTGATCAACACCAGCACCCCACCCATGGTTGGAGTGCCGCTTTTGGTTAGATGGGTTTGCGGGCCGTACTGACGCACGGCTTGCCCGATCTTTAACGCTGCCAGGCGACGTATGACCCATGGCCCAGCAATCAAACCAATAATGAGCGCTGTGGCGCAGGCCATGACCGCGCGCATGGTGATGTACTCAAAGACCCGAAAGCCGGAGTCATAATTAGCTGCCAACCACGCAAATAACTCAACGAGCATGACCGGCCTCCCGTGATGCTTGCCCTTTGCTAGTGGCAGCGATCAAATGATCCACGATCCGCTCCATGGCCATGAATCGTGACCCTTTGACCAATACACTGGCTGGCTTTATCTGCATGGCATACTCGAATAACGACTCAGGCGAGTCAAACAATCGCGCGCCCTCGCCAAACGCTGTGACGCTGTCTTGGGTGGCTTGCCCAAGCGCCCATAAATACTGAACCGAGCGCTCGCGCGCGTAATGACCGATTTCAGTATGGACGGCCGGGCCTTGCGAGCCGACCTCACCCATGTCACCGAGCACGAGCGCGCGCGGAGCCGGCAGCGCCTGCAAAACATCGATGGCTGCACGAACGGAATCAGGATTGGCGTTGTAGGTGTCATCGAGCAGCGTCAGACCACTGCCCAATCGGTGCACTTGCAAACGTCCTTTAACCGCCTTGAATTGCTCCAAACCTCTCTGGCAGTCTCTCAGTGTGGCTCCAGCAGCTGTCGCGCACGCACAAGCGGCTGTGGCATTCAGTACATTGTGTTGGCCAGCGACCGGCAGGCTAATCTCGACCGACGCACCATCGATGGTCAGGCGAAACTGGCTACCCAAACCATCGGTGCGACTTTCAGAAACACACAAGCTTGCTTGGCGGTCATAGCCAAACGTCCGTTGCTTGCTCACATGTGCGCTTTGCGCTTGCCAGCCGTCTGAATGAGTGTCGCCATGTGGGAAGACCGCTACACCATCGGCTGGGAGTGCGCATAGTGCCTGACCATTTTCCTGGGCGACTGCCTGCACCGATTGCATAAACTCCTGATGCTCACGTTGGGCGTTAAGCACCAGGGCAATCGTTGGCTGCGCCACGGCCGCTAGCACCGCTATTTCGCCTGGGTGGTTCATGCCCATTTCAATGACTGCCACGCGATGCTGATTGCGCAGACGCAACACCATCAATGGCACGCCAATTTCATTGTTCATATTGCCAGTCGTTGACAGCGTTTGAGACTGACCGACCCACTGGTGACAAATGGCAGTAATCATCTCTTTGGTCGTGGTCTTACCGTTGCTACCCGTCACACCAATGACCGGCAGCGTAAAGCGTCGTCGCCATGCAGTCGCTAGCCTTTGCAAGGCCGGCAGCGTTGGGCCAACAACGATCTGCGGCAGTGCTTGGGCAGGATCAGACGTTTGCACCAGGGCTGCAATCGCACCGGCTTGCTTGGCTTGGCTCAAATACTCGTGGCCATCAAAGCGTTGCCCACGCAACGCCACAAACAGCGCCCCAGGTGAAAGCTTGCGTGTATCTGTCTGAACTGGTGGCGTGGTTCGCATCATCAACAACGCCAGCCGGGCCCATTGTCGATCGTCAAACGGCTCACGGCGGCCTTCAATCTCCTGGTATTGCTCATGGCCCTTACCTGCGATCACAACCACATCTCCATCACGAGCCTGCCAAATCGTTGTCAGTATGGCGATGGCGCGATCGGCCTGCTGCTGAACATTGGTTCGTTGCCCCGCACCCTGGCGCATCTGCGCAAGAATGACGTGCGGTGATTCGTCACGGGGGTTGTCACTGGTCAGCACAACCTGATCAGCATGTTGACTGGCAACGGCTGCCATCATGGGACGTTTGGCGATATCGCGATTGCCACCGCAGCCCACCACACACCAAAGATGCCCGCCTGATGCGGCAACGACAGGCCTTAGCGCCTGCAAAACATTCTTCAGCGCATCAGGCGTATGCGCATAATCAACGTATATCTTGGGCAAATCGACAGGCCCATGGGTGCCAATCGGTAACACGGGCTCAAGGCGCCCGGGCACCGCGGGCAGGGCAGTCAGTGCCCCGGCTATTTCAGCCACTGACCAGCCTAGACAATGCAAAGCGCCCGTAACGGCCAACAGGTTAGCTGCCGCATGAGCACCGACAAACGCTGTAGGCAAGTCAAATGACTGCGCATCGAGCCGAACCGATAAAACTTGGCCATCACTATCCGAATGCGCGGTTGCGTAGCACTGGGCATTAGGGTCACGCACGGAGAAACGCAGCACCGGCGCGCTCGCGCCCGCCACCACCTGCAGCGCATAGGGATCATCGGCATTGACCACGGCATGCTTGAGTGTGGGCCATTGAAACAATCGAGCCTTAGCACGGGCATAGGTCTGCATGTCGCCGTGATAGTCCAAGTGATCCTGGGTCAAGTTGGTAAAGACTGCGATATCAATCTCAATGCCGTCTAGCCGACCCTGGTCCAAGCCAATCGAGGATGCCTCAATGACCACATGGGTGACGCCCTGGGCCACGAAACCAGCCAAATGCCGATGCATGCTCAGCACATCCGGTGTCGTTAAGCCACCAGCGGCAATAGCCGTGGCCCCGACACTCATTCCGAGTGTTCCGATGACACCAGCCCGGATGCCTTGATGGGCCAATGCGGCCACCAACCACTGTGCTGTGGTCGTTTTACCGTTGGTACCGGTGATGGCAATCACAGTCAGCGCCGATGAGGGCTTTGACCACCAAAGCGCACCGAGTTCGCCAAGCTGCTGGCGCAAACCCGCCACTGACCAGGCTGAGGTCTGACCCAACGCAGTCTGTTGTAACTCGGTAAGTCCAGCCTCATGGATCACCGCGTGTGCGCCCCGAGCGATCGCATCGGCGATGTGATCGCGCCCATCGCCGCTCAGACCCGGGGCTGCAACAAAGACATCACCAGGCCCGATGTCACGCGAATCGAGACACAAAGAAGCATGCTCTGAGACTGCGCGGCGCAAGGCCTGGACAATCGTGACCATCGGGGTCATGGTCGATCTCCCGACGTATCGCGCAGCGTCGCGGTCACCACGCTCGGATTTAACGGGGCGTCGGGCTCTACACCAAGCATACGCAAGGTGCGACCCATGATTTCGGAGAAAACCGGTGCAGCAACCCGACCACCAAAGATATGCTCACCGGAGGGCTCATCAATGGTCACTGCCACAACCACCCGGGGGTCTGACACGGGACCAAAGCCGGCAAACGAGCTGTGGTATTGCTTTTTACTGTACTGTCCATCAACCCATTTGCGCGCCGTGCCGCTCTTGCCGGCTACGCGATATCCCTGCACCAGAGCCAGCCGCGCGCCATCGGGCCCTGCGGAGGCCTCGAGCATGAGCCGCATTTTTTGTGCCACGCTGCTCGAATAGACGGGAATCGTTGTCGGATTGTCTTGCCGCTTGATCAGCGTCAGGTTAATCATGTCACCATCGCGCGCAAAGGCTGTGTACGCTCGAGCCAGTTGCAACAATGATATTGAAAGTCCATAACCGTAGGACATGGTGGCCTTCTCAATCGGGCGCCAACGCTCCCAAGGGCGCAGACGACCTGCCGCGGCGCCCGGAAAGCCAATATCTGGCGCCTGACCAAAGCCAAGCTCGGTAAACCGTGTCCAAAGCTCCTTGTTGTGAATCTTTTCTGAAATGCGCGCCATACCGACGTTGCTCGAGCGCGTCAAAATACCCTCGGGCGTAAGCGACGCGTTGCGCGTGACATCGGTGATGCGTTCACCATGAAAAATGATCTGTCCGCCACCGGTGTTGATTTGGGTGTCATCCTTGATGCGGTCCAGCTCAAAAGCCAATCCCAAGGTAAATGGCTTTAGTGACGAACCGGGCTCATAGGTGTCAGTCAAAACACGGTTTCGAAGCGCAGGCCCGCGTAAAGTTGATCGATCATTGGGATCAAACGTAGGGTAGTTGACTAAAGCAAGGATTTCGCCAGTTCGGACATCAATCACGACCGCTGAACCGCTTCTAGCCTGGTTGGCAATCACGCTTTCGGCAAGCGCTCGGTAGACTAGGAACTGGATTCGAGTGTCAATCGACAGTTCAATGTCTTGACCGTTGATGGCTGGACTGATGGCTCGGGTGTCCTCAATGATCCGGCCAAGCCGATCACGAATCACCCGACGGCTGCCGGGCTTGCCCGATAACAGCTCGTTATATGTCAGCTCAATTCCCTCTTGGCCGATGCCATCGAGGTTGGTAAATCCGACAACAGCGCCGGTTACCTCGCCTTCCGGGTAAAGCCGACGGGTTTCACTAAGCGTGTGAATGCCAGGTATACGCAGGGCAGTGACCTCTCGGGCCAAATCCACCGGCAATTGCCGCCGCAGATAGACGAAGGTGCGGTCATGATTGGATAGTCGCTCACGCAACTGCTCGGAGGACAAACCAATAATCTGTGCCAACTGATCCATTTGCTCTGGCCGTGCCGGCTGGGTCTCCTCTGGTATCGCAAAGACCGCCTGAGCCGGCACACTGGCGGCTAAAACCAACCCTTGTCGATCCAGGATTTTGCCGCGCGTCGCTGGCAATGAAACCGTCCGCTCAAATCGCTTGACTGCCTGCTCTTGCAGGAAATCGCGATTGATGCCCTGCAAGTAAATGGCACGACCAAGCAGGACTAAAAAAGCCAGCCCCATAACGACCAACACAAGACGGCCGCGCCACAGCGGAAAGTGGACACGAGAGATTGGATTATCAAAAAAAGATAACCGTCGCATCAGCGACCCTCCCCACTAGCAGGCGCCAAGTCGTCTCGGATATAGAGGGTGCGCTTGGGCGTAATGGGCACCATACCGAGCTGCTCTCGGGCAATCCGATCCACACGCGCATTACGCGAATACTCGGCGCGATCCACTTGCAGATGACGCCATTCGATATCTAACTCGTTAGCCTGACTGCGTAGCTGTTCATTTTGAATAAACAAATGTCGTGATTGGTAGCGGGCGGTCACCAGCGACATGGCCGTAAACATCAGTAAAACGCCCAAAATCAATGCCACCCGGCCCATTAGCCAATCCTCCGATGGACCGCGCTAGTCGTCGTGCGCCTGGCAACCCGCAAAACCGCCGAACGCGCGCGCGAATTGTGGCTGACTTGTTCAGGGCTTGGACGCAGCCGCTGCAAATCGCTCAAAAGTGGCTGTGGCAGTTGATCCTCCCTGAGCGGCAAGCGGGCTAACGCGGCCGGCAGCCGAGCCGCAGCTTGCATAAACTGCTTGACTCGGCGATCCTCAAGCGAGTGGAAACTGATCACAGCCAAATGTCCCCCTGGCTTTAATAGGTCTAGAGCTGCCTCGAGGGCGCAATCAAGCTCCTCGAGCTCACGATTGATGTGAATCCGTATAGCTTGAAACGTCCTTGTCGCCGGATGTTGGCCCTTTTCCCGGGTCCTGACAGCGGTTGCGACGAGCTCGGCAAGCTCGAGCGTGCGCTCAAGGGGCCGCTGCGCGCGGCGAGCAACAATCGCTTTTGCAATCTGAAGAGCAAACCGTTCTTCGCCATATCCCTTGATGCCCTCCCGCACCTCATCCAAGCTAGCCGTGGCCAGCCACTGCGCCGCGGTCTGCCCCCGCGACGTATCCATCCTCATATCCAGCGGCCCATCGCGCATGAATGAGAACCCGCGCTGGGCTTGATCAATTTGAGGTGAAGACACACCCAGATCCATCAAGATTCCATCGACCGCCTGTACATCGTGCGCAGCTAACAACTCGCGTATCTGCCCAAAACCACCGTGAATACATACAACCCGAGAATCCTTACTGGCCAGCGCCTGGGCTACAGCAACCGCCTGCGGATCTTTATCAATGACATACAGACGAGCGCTCGAGTCAAGCCTTTCCAAAAGCGCCTTGGCGTGCCCGCCTCGACCAAAAGTTGCATCGACAAACACCCCAACGGCCGGCGTGTTGGCATCGCTAACTAGCGCCCGAACCGTTTCATCGAGCAAGACGGTTTGATGTTCCACGTCAGCCACAGGTCAAAAGGAGAACGACTCAATCGCCTCGGGTATTCCTCCTGCCAGATCCTCAATCTCGCGCTCAGCCAGTGTCTGGGCATCCCACAACTCAAAGTGCCCGCCCATGCCAAGCAACATCGCTTCACGCTTGAGCCCAGCGGCTGCGCGCAGCTCGGGCGCGATCAGCACTCGACCTGCACTATCAATTTCAACGTCTTGTGCGTTTCCCAACAGCAAGCGCTGAAGCGCGCGAGCTTGCATCGGAAAGGCGGCAATCTGCTCACGCTTTTTTTCCCACTCCGGGCGCGGGTAAACCAAAAGACAGCCGTCTGGGTGACGTGTAATGGTCAGGCGCGCGCAGGCGTGCTCAACGAGCGCGTCGCGATGCCGAGCCGGCACGTTGATGCGGCCCTTGACGTCTAGCGTCAATGCGCTGCTGCCTTGAAACACATTTACCCCACAAAAATACACAAAAAGACACTTTTCACCACTCTAAGAGAAAAAAAACAGTCGGTCAAACAAAATTTGGGGAAATATTCAATAATGACAATGACTTAGCGCATAATGCACCACCTTGGACAAATTTTTTTATCCAATTAATCAATAAGTTGGGGATTTAAGTGAAAGTAGCGCCTTAAGAAAAAGCGCGGCAGAATCTGCCATAAATGCGGGATAAGCCTATAGGCCGGATTCTGTAGGTCACTTTTTACAGTGACTGGCAATCATTCATCTCGGTGGGCCATTACTGGCGCACTCTAGCCACCTACCCGCATGCTCGGACGGGCCGCCCTCTACACCTTTCGGTGCTCGCATGCCTATTTGGTGTTGCTCCAGGTAGAGGTTGCCGCGTTTCACCCTGCTGCGTTGGTTGAATAAACAACCGTGCGATACGGTCTAACCGCACCGGAGTGACGTGCACCCTCACAACAGACTCGTCTCTGTGGCCCTATTCCTCGATTCTTGCGAACCGGACGGCCGTTAGCCGCTACCTCGCCCTTTGGAGTCCGGACCTTCCTCGAAGCCTTGCGACGTCGCGATTGCCCAGCCTATCCCGCGAATTCATTTTAGTTCACTGGAACTGCGACAATACGTATTTTGAAAGAAAGATTTATGGCTGCCCCGATCATCACATTGCAATCAATCCAGCTCGCTTTTGGGCATCATGCGCTGCTCGATGATGCTCAGCTGAGCATTGAACCGAATGAGCGCGTCGGTTTGGTAGGCCGCAACGGCACCGGTAAATCCTCTCTTCTGAAGGTCATTGACGGTCGTCAGGCGCCAGATGATGGCAAGATAAACCGCATCGATGGGCTGCGGGTCTACACGGTAGAGCAAGAGCCGCAGCTGGCAGGCAACACCGTGCTCGATGTGCTGGCTGCGCCCATCGCTGGTGCCCATGCTGAGCCCTGGGAGCGAGAGGTTCTGGCTCGCCAATGGGCTGAAAAGTTACAAATCGATGCGCAAACGCTCATCAGCGAGCTATCAGGCGGGATGAATAAGCGCGTTGCACTTGCCGCTGCCTTTTTAAGCGCACCGGACTTGCTGCTACTCGATGAGCCCACCAACCACCTTGATCTAGACGGCATCGCCTGGCTTGAAGAACAACTGCGACGATGGCCAGCAAGCGTATTACTCATCACGCACGATCGCCGGTTTCTAGACGCGGTTGCAACGCGCATCATCGAGCTCGACCGCGGCAAGTTGCTGAGCTTTCCCGGTAACTTTGCCAAGTGGCAACGCCACAAAGAACAATGGCTACACGCCCAAGAACTGGCTGACGAGCGTTTTAACAAGCTTTTGGCGCAAGAAGAGGTCTGGATTCGCAAGGGCATTGAGGCGCGGCGTACGCGCAACGAAGGTCGCGTCAGGCGCCTCGAGCAACTCAGGCGCGAACGTGATGCTCGCCGGCAACAGCTTGGCAAAGTGAATATGAAGCTCGACCTGGGCAACCGCTCAGGCAAATTGGTGGCCGAACTCGATGCAGTCTGCTTGGCTTTTGGGGAACATCGGATCATTGATCAGTTCTCAACAACCATTATGCGCGGCGACCGAATCGGCTTGATCGGGCCCAATGGCGCAGGCAAAACCACATTGCTCAAAGTCATTTTGGGTCAACTACCACCGCAAAGCGGGCAGGTTCGTCTAGGTAGCAATTTACAGATTGCGTATCTGGATCAAATGCGCGAGCAACTCGATGAAAACGCCACGCTCGTTGACGTGATCAACCCAGGCAGCCAGTGGGTAGAGATCGGCAAGCAGCGCAAGCACGTGATTGGCTACCTCGAAGACTTTCTATTTGAGCCTGCGCGCGCGCAGTCGCCGGTTAAAAGTCTATCGGGCGGCGAGCGTGCTCGTTTGCTGCTCGCGCGGCTATTTGCGCGTCCTGCCAATGTGCTGGTGTTTGACGAACCGACCAACGATCTCGATATTGAGACACTCGAGCTGCTTGAGTCTTTATTGCAGGAATTTACTGGTACGGTGATCATTGTCAGCCACGACCGTGAATTCTTAGACAACGTGGTCACACAAACCATTGCCTTTGAGGGTGCAGGCAAATGGGGCTGTTATGTCGGCGGCTACGCGGAGTGGCTATTACAGCGCCCAGTGCCCCAGGACGTCGAATCCAAAGAGGACAAACCCAGCCAGACGCAGAAACGTCCTGCCCCAGCTCAGCCCAAACGCAATCAGCGGTTATCGAGTTGGGAGCAGGCCGAGCTTGATGGACTACCCGAGAAGATCGAAGAGCTCGAAACGTTGCAAACACAACTCAATGACAAGTTAAGCTCACCTGAAACCTATGAAGCCGGTGCCGAATCATTTCAAGCGATTCAGAACGAGCTGCTAAGCATTCAGGCTGCTTTGGCCAAACATTACGAGCGCTGGCAGGCGCTAGAGAGTCGTCAGGCCTGAGGCTGGACTTGCCAAGGCAGCGTCTGACCGGCTGCCAGCGGCACCAGCACCGCTTTGCCAAAGGGCACTTGCTCCTCAATTGTGTAGGGCTTGCGCACCAGTGTCAGGGTCGTCGTATTGCGCGGCATGCCATAGAAATCGGCGCCACGCTCGCTAGCAAACGCCTCTAAGCGATCGATCCGGCCTACGGCATCAAATGCCGTTGCGTACAGTGCCATCGCATGCAGCGCCGAGTAACAACCTGCACACCCGGTGCCGTGCTCTTTGAGATGCCGCGCGTGAGGCGCGCTGTCAGTACCTAAAAAGAATCGCGGGTTATCACTGGTTGCCGCATCAACCAAGGCCAAACGGTGCGTCTCACGCTTTAGGACCGGCAAGCAATACCAATGCGGACGCAAACCACCGGTGAAAATCGCATTGCGGTTATAGAGCAGGTGTTGAGGTGTGATGGTCGCAGCAATGGGGCCTTGCGCTTGACGCACATAATCAACAGCGTCTTTGGTCGTGACGTGTTCAAACACCACTCGCAACTCAGGGTATCTTTGGCGCAGCGGGATCATGACCCGATCGATAAAGACAGCTTCTCGGTCAAACAGGTCGATCGATGGATCCGTCACCTCGCCATGCACAAGCAGGGGCACCGAAAGTCGTTGCATCGCTTGGAGCACTTTGTCGCAACGGCCCAGCAAATCGGTCACACCTTGGTCGGAATTTGTTGTTGCTCCAGCGGGGTACAACTTCACCGCGTGCACATGGTCGGATTGAGAAATCGCCTCGATATCCTGCACGCTCGTATTGTCTGTGAGGTATAGAGTCATCAGCGGGTCAAACCCCAAATGGCCAAGACCGAGTTGATCTAATGCATCCATAATCTGCTGACGGTACTCGAGCGCGCGTTGCACGCTCACCACCGGTGGCCTTAAGTTTGGCATGATGATTGCCCGGCGAAATTGGCGCGCCGAGTCAGCTATCACTGCTTTTAGGGCGTCGCCATCGCGCACGTGAAGGTGCCAATCATCTGGCGATGCGATGGTTAGTTTGTCTGGAGTCATATTCATGGGTGTTACAGCTAGCATGGAGATTGAACTTGGATTGACCGCTTGCGCCGGGTCACCGTAGCGACAGACGCAATCACAAGACGCTTTCGGTGATGCTGGTGACTGTCACCGGCAGACAACATAATAGTGCGGATTGGGACTGTTGGCTCAAACGAAGCGGGAGCTCACTTGACCCACAGCACATCGCTGATTGCACAATCCTGCGAAGCACTAGGGTAAACGTGAGGATCATCACAGCGAACACGGACAAGTTCTTTGCTACAGTGTCGAAGTTACGCAGGCGATCCGTGGATAAAGCCCGCTTCTTTTTTTATTGCTGGCACTAAGGAGGGTCCGAATGGCCACTGCCAAGAAAACTACACGCAAACCGAACGCTGCCTTTATGAAACCGCTCACACCGAGTGCAACACTGGCCGCGGTAATTGGTTCTGCTCCCTTGCCTCGTACCGAGGTCACCAAGAAAATTTGGGAATACATCAAAGCCAACAACCTTCAAGATCCGGCTAATAAGCGCAATATCAACGCGGACGCAAAGTTGCTCCCCTTGTTCGGTAAAGAGCAAGTCTCCATGTTCGAACTGACGAAAATCGTCAGTGGCCATTTGTCCTGAGGTCAGATGCTCAAAAAAGGCGCCTTTAGGCGCCTTTTTTACGTCTGAACACTAAACGAAGCTCTTAGGGTCCGATGCCAATCGGTTTGCCCTCAAGAACTGCAAAAAAGCCCTTAATCAAACGGTATAGCACCCAGACCACGGTAGCGATTAGACCTAGCCAACCGATCAGAATCCCCATCGTCAGAAAGCTCAGCGCCAACCAGAGCAGTGCCCACAGGAATGTGCTGATCATCCAATCAAAGTGCGTCGCGTAGAGTGTGCCGGCAGCTTCAGGTCGTTTGACATAGACCATGATGATCGCAGCGAGCGTGGCGAACGTGAAAACGCCAGTGGTCACGAACCCGAGCGCAAACAAAGCATACGCAATCATGCAAATGGTTCGCAAACTTAAGTTCGCAGAAGGTTCTTGCTGTGGTTGTTGTGTCATGGATGACCCCTAGCATCAAAACAGGCTAATAAAGGAAGTGTAGTACGTTGTTTGCTCTGAGGCCAAACAATAGGAATGTTTTGTCCACACAAGAAAAAACCCCCGCTTTTAAGGGCGGGGGTTTTAGGGGTAAGGAGCTTGACGATGACCTACTTTCACAGATGTCCATCCACTATCATCGGCGCAAAGGCGTTTCACGGTCCTGTTCGGGAAGG
>SKIZ01000187.1 GCA_007116135.1 Burkholderiaceae bacterium | reverse complement strand
TCGGCGGTGATTTCAATGGCCCACAAAAACTCGCAATCGTAGGTGGTTGCCGCGGTATCGAGTCCGCCGCCTTGGCCTAGAATTTGTGTGCCGGGCCCACCGATTTGCACGTGCACGATGTCGTCTTCGGCTTGGCTCTGGGCGTCAAGTGCGCGCCCAAAGATGACCCACTGGGCTTGTTCCGTGTGACCGAGTTCAGCCAAAACGGCCGCCCCCATGTAAGCCGACAGGGCGTCAGCGGTCTTGCCAAGCATGGCCAGTTCATGATCGGTAAACACGAGTGTTGGGGGCGTTGGTGTCATTGTTTGCGCCAGGATTGGTTCTTCATTTAGCCATGAGTCACACCGCACCGGTGGAATCGACCTACAATGGCCTCTTTGCAACATTGCAACACAAAGACGACGAATGGCTCAATACGTTTTCACGATGAACCGGGTTGGCAAGACCGTGCCACCTAAAAAACAAATCCTGCGCGACATATCGCTGTCGTTTTTTCCGGGCGCCAAAATAGGTGTGCTTGGCTTGAACGGCTCGGGCAAATCGACGCTCTTAAAAATCATGGCCGGCCTAGACAAAGAAATCGAGGGCGAAGCCGTGCCAATGGGCGGGCTTGACATCGGTTATCTGCCGCAAGAGCCACAACTCAATGCCGAGCACACGGTTCGTGATTCGGTGCTAGAGGGCTTGGGCGCGGTCACCGCCGCACGCAAGCGCTTAGACGAAGTCTATGCGGCCTATGCCGAGCCAGATGCCGACTTTGATGCCTTGGCTGCTGAGCAAGCTGAGCTTGAGGCGGTGATTGCTGCGGCAGCCTCCTCTGGCTCAGACGATATCGAGGCACAAATGGAAATCGCCGCCGACGCGTTGCGCTTGCCGCCGTGGGATGCCAAGATTGGTAACTTGTCCGGTGGCGAGAAGCGGCGAGTCGCGCTGTGCCGTTTGTTGCTGGCCAAGCCCGATATGTTGTTGCTCGATGAGCCCACCAACCACCTTGATGCTGAAAGCGTCGATTGGCTTGAGGTGTTTTTACAGAAATTCCCCGGCACCGTGGTCGCTGTGACCCACGACCGTTACTTTTTGGATAACGCCGCGCAGTGGATTCTGGAGCTTGATCGCGGCCATGGCATTCCCTACAAGGGCAATTACAGCGCTTGGCTCGAACAAAAAGAGTCGCGGCTCAAGCAAGAAGAAGCCAGTGAGTCGGCGCGCCAAAAGACGATTCGCAAAGAGCTTGAGTGGGTACGACAGAATCCCAAAGGTCGTCAAGCCAAAGCCAAAGCTCGTATGTCGCGCTTTGAGGAGCTGTCCTCGCACGACTATCAAAAGCGCAACGAGACCTCGGAGATTTTCATTCCGGTCGCTGAGCGTCTAGGCAACGAGGTCATCGAATTCAAAGGCGTCTCCAAAGCCTTTGGTGATCGACTGCTCATCGATGATCTGAGTTTTAAAGTGCCACCGGGGGCCATCGTTGGCATTATTGGCCCCAACGGCGCAGGTAAATCGACGCTCTTTCGGATGATCTCGGGTCAAGAGCAGCCCGATCGCGGTGAGGTACAGATCGGGCAGACTGTCCAACTGGCCTTTGTCGATCAATCGCGCGATGCGCTGCCCGATGACAAGACCGTGTTTGAGGCGATCTCCGATGGTGCTGATATTCTGACAGTGGGTCGCTTTGAGATGGCAGCGCGCGCATACCTCGGGCGTTTTAACTTCAAAGGCACTGACCAAAGCAAGCGCGTCGGTCAGCTCTCCGGTGGTGAACGTGGCCGCTTGCATCTGGCCAAGACGCTGCTAGAAGGCGGCAACCTGTTGCTGCTCGATGAGCCGTCTAACGACCTTGATGTCGAAACATTGCGCGCGCTTGAAGACGCGTTACTTGAGTTCGCCGGCAGCGTCATGGTCATTAGCCACGACCGCTGGTTTCTTGATCGCATCGCCACGCATATTTTGGCGTTTGAGGGCGACTCCCGGGTGGTTTTCTTTGATGGCAACTACCAAGAGTACGAAGCTGATAAGAAGCGGCGTTTGGGTGAGGCCGGTGCCGCGCCGAAGCGAATTCGCTACAAAGCATTGAAGTAGACCGTAGGTCCAAAGGAGAGCGGCATGATCAGGCGTCTAACGGCAGCACGATCGGTTTTGTTGATCGTTGATATGCAGGAGTCGCTCATGCCCGCCATTGAGCAGGGCCAAGCGCGCATTGATGCCGCGTATCGGCTGGCACAGGCGGCCAAAGTGCTCGATGTGCCGGTCATGGCCACCGAACACGTGGCCGACAAGATTGGTCATACGGTTGAGCCGTTGCGGGCATCACTGACCGAGGTTTGCAACAAGACCCATTTCGATGGCACCAAAGAGCCGTCCTTTGAGCGGTTGATGCCCGTGGGGCGCTCGCAAGTGGTGGTCGTAGGTGCTGAGGCGCACGTCTGCGTGATGCAAACCGCACTCGGTGTGATGCAAAGCGGGCGCGAGGTCTGGGTCGCTGCAGACGCCTGCGGCTCTCGGCACGAGCAGGATCGCGCGCTCGGGCTGGCACGACTTGAGCGCAGCGGCGCGCAAGTGGTCTCTAGTGAAATGGTGATGTTTGAGTGGCTGACACACGCGGGGCACCCCAAATTCCGTGAGGTGCTCGCGGTGATTAAGTCCAAAGACCAGCCAGGCTCTTAAAGCCTAACCGCTAAGCCCGACCCCCAATGGGGGCCGTGGTTTTGCTGCTGGCTATTACTTCAAGCCTGGTCTTGCTGGATCTCGATTTTGACTTCTAAAACCTCGAGGGCGTCTTGACGCTCTAAGTTCACCTTGATGTCGTTGGGGTCGATCTTGACGTATTTCGAGATGACAGCCACAAGTTCTTTTTGCAGTGCGGGCAGGTAATCCGGTGTTTCTTCGCTGCCACCACTGCGCTCGTGCGCCAGGATGATTTGCAGTCGTTCCTTGGCAACCGAAGCGGAGGTCTTCTTCTGGCCAAGCAGAAAGGACAGAAACGACATCACTTACCTCCTAGCAAACGTTTGAACAGGCCAGGCTTGACGTACTCAGTAAAGCGCAGCGGCTTTTCCTGGCCGAGGTAACGGTCAATCACATCTGAGTAGGCTTCAGCCACATCGGAGCCCTTTAGATGAATCGCTGGCAGGCCTTGGTTGGAAGCCTGCAGAACGTTTTCGGATTCGGGGATCACGCCAATGAGCTTGATGCGCAAAATATCCTCAATATCTTTCAAAGACAGCATTTCGCCGTCTTCGACGCGCTTGGGGTTATAGCGCGTGAGCAGTAAAAACTCTTGCACCGGTTCGAGGCCGTCAACCGCCCGTTTGGACTTCGATGCCAGAATCCCGAGAATGCGATCAGAGTCACGAACCGAGGAGACCTCGGGGTTGGTCACAACAATCGCATCATCAGCAAAATATGCAGCCAAGAGCGCGCCAGTCTCAATGCCTGCGGGTGAATCGCAAACAATGTAATCGAACCCCATTGTTTTTAAGTCGTTGATGACTTTTTCGACACCGTCTTGCGACAAGGCATCTTTGTCGCGCGTCTGTGAGGCGGGCAGGATGAACAGGTTTTCAAGTTGCTTGTCTTTGATCAACGCCTGATTCAGGCTCGCTTCACCTTGAATCACGTTGACAAAATCGTAGACCACGCGACGCTCGCAACCCATGATCAGATCGAGGTTGCGCAACCCCACATCGAAGTCGATCACAGCGGTCTTGTAGCCCCGCATGGCCAAGCCTGCCGAGAAACTGGCGCTGGTGGTGGTCTTGCCTACGCCACCTTTACCTGAAGTCACCACTACGATTCGTGTCATCGTGCGCTCATCCTTCCGTCTTGATTGATTGAATTGGTCACTACATTGCAGTTTGCCTTATGGGTGCAAACTGTCCTGTCCCTATTATGGCTGAAATTCAAGCCCATCAGTCAGCAAGAGGCTCAAGCCTGAGCGCTTGATCCTTTAAAAAGACCATGGCGGGCTTGCGATGCAGGTTCGCAGCCAAACCGGCGTCTATCACCCGGTACACACCGGCGACTGCCACAAGCTCGGCATCAAGGCTGGTGGTGAAGATACGTGCCTGGCCATCGCCACGGGCACCGGCCATGGCCTTGCCACGCAAGGGCCCGTAGACATGAATATTGCCATCGGCGATGACTTCAGCGCCTTGGCTAACGACCCCCATGACGATCAGGTCCGCGTCGCGCGAGTAAACGCGCTGGCCTGAACGCAGCGGCCCTTCGATGACCATGGTCGGCGAGCCCGCCGTGTTTGCAGACTCGGGCGCCGGTGTAGCGGGCTCTGCGGCCTGCGCGTTGGCCTTGGGCATCGGTGTGGGTGCTTGCACGGGTTCGGAGACTTCGACAGCCGACTGAGGCGCGCTGGTGGTGCGAACGGTCGCATTGGAGAGCTCGACACTGGCAAGTCCGTGATCGATGGCGCTTTGGGCAATCGGTTCACTGGCCACCACCCCAATGACGGGCAGTTGGTGACTGGAAAACGCTAGCAGCAACTCATCCCAGTTCGGCGCCTGTTGAAGTGCCGTGGCATCAATGACCACCGCCTCGCCGGCAAAGAAGCTGCCTGCATCACGCATACGCTGGTTTAGCGACGCAACCAACTCATCGGTCTGGTCCGTATGCAGCATCGCGCGCAGGGTGTAGAGCGTGGCACTTTTGAATTCAAGAGCGGCAGTCGGCGTGGTCATGGTGTGGTCATGTTTCAGTCTAGGGTTAACTTTTCTGGGTCTGTGTGGCCCAGGTGTCTTTTAATGTGGTAATCCGATTGATGACCACCGCTTGGGCGGTGCAGTTGGCCGCATCGGGGGCGAAGTAGCCAAGCCTCTCAAACTGCCAGACGGGTGTGCTTAAGTCAATGCCTGGCTCGAGCCAGGCGTTGACGGTTCGCACCGAATCCGGATTGAGGTGATCAAGAAACTGACGCTCACCGGCATCCGGGTAGGGCTCGTTAAAGAGCCGGTCGTACAAGTGAATGATAGCCGGTTGTGCGTCGGCGGCGCTGACCCAGGTCACGGTGCCTTTGACCTTGAGCGCATCGGCGCCTGGCGTGCCACTGCGCGTATGAGGCAAGTACTCGGCATGGACTTCGGTGACCCGACCCGTTGGGTCGGTGACGCACCCAGTACAGGTCACCACAAAAGCGTACTTCAAGCGAACCTGGTTGCCAGGGTAGAGCCGGAAATATTTTTTGGCTGGCTCTTGCATGAAGTCCTCGCGCTCAATCCAGAGCTCGCGTGTGAAGGCAAACTCGCGCTGGCCAAGCTCGGGCAGGTGCGGGTGTCGCGGTGCCTGGCAAATGATCGTTTGATCGGGCGCTAGGTTGGTAATCACTAGCTTGACCGGATCCAAAATAGCCACCGCGCGCGGTGCCACTGGATCCTGGTCATCGCGCAGGGCTTGCTCAAGCACGCTGTAGTCGATGCGTGAGTTCGCCTTGGACACGCCGGTTCGCTCACAGAACAGACGTATCGCCGAGGGTGTATAGCCGCGCCGACGCAGGCCAGCTAGCGTTGGCAGGCGTGGGTCGTCCCAGCCGCTGACGTGACCGTCTTGGACAAGCTGCAGCAACTTGCGCTTGCTTGTGACGACATAACTCATGTTCAAGCGCGCAAACTCATGCTGATGGGGCAAGGGTCGCTTGAGCAAGCCCAGCTCGGCCAGCGTGTTTAGGGTCCAGTCATAAAACGGGCGCTGATCTTCGAACTCAAGTGTGCACAGGCTGTGTGTGATGCCCTCTAAGGCATCTTCGACCGGATGGGCCCAGCTATACATGGGGTAGATGCACCAGGCGTTGCCCGTGCGGTGGTGGTGGGCGTGTCGAATTCGGTAGATAACCGGGTCGCGCAGGTTGATATTCGGGCTTGCCATGTCGATGCGGGCGCGCAACGCCATGGCGCCATCAGGGTGATGGCCAGCGCGCATTTGCTCAAACCGTTCTAGCGACTCCTCGGGCGCACGATCACGCCACGGGCTGTTGACGCCGGGCGAGGTCAGTGTGCCGCGGTGCTCGCGCATTTCCTGGGCGCTTTGCTCATCGACATAGGCCAAATTGGCCTTAATCAGCGCGCACGCAAACTGATACATCACTTCGAAATAGTCGCTGGCAAAGTACAAGTGACTTTGGTCGCCTTCGCGCCAGTCGTAGCCCAGCCAGCGCACTGCATCGATGATCGCATCGACATAAGCCTGACTTTCTTTCTCCGGGTTGGTGTCATCAAAGCGCAGATGGCAAACACCGCCGTACTGTTGCGCCATGCCGAAATTAACCCAGATGCTTTTGGCGTGACCGATGTGTAAAAAACCGTTGGGTTCAGGCGGAAAGCGGGTGCGAATGCGGGCCGAATCGGGCGCGGCGTGCGCCAGATCGCTCGCAGTCGCTGGCGGTGGCGCCCAGCGTTTGTCATGCAGACGGTCAGATTTGAGGTCAGCGTCAATGATTTGCTTAATGAAATTCGAGGTCGACGCCTCACCCGCGTGCTCAGTCATGCCAGTCGTTGCCAAGGATTTGTTAGGCGTATCAAACGCCAAAGCCACATTTTGCCACGGAGCGTCTAAACTTACGCCGGTATGCAAGAAATCCAACTTATTCTGGCCCAAGCGCAGACCGTTTTAGCGCAATTGGCTTTTCAAGCGCTCGCCGTGCTCGGTCTGGCTCTGGCGTGGTTGCTCGTGGCCATTGGCTCGCGCGATCGGCACTATCACGCATGGCGCCGGTTCTTTGGCGATGTGGCGGCCACCGCAGTGGCCTTTGGCTTATTGTGGCTCGTGGTGCTGGCCACAGCGTGGCCGGCGTTGCTTGAACGCGTGGGCAATGTGCTGGGGCCTCTTTTGGCGGCGTTAGCCGCGTTATGGCTGGTGGTTCAGGCGTGCTTAGCGCGCGCGCTAGCTAGCCCCGTGCGCTGGCGTCAGGTTGCAGGCACTTGGTTGACCGCACTCGGTTACAGCGCCGCCTTGCTGTTGGTGGTGACTGCTGAGAGCTGGATGCGTGAGCCGGTGGGTGCGGCATTGATTGATGGCCGGTTTTTGGTCATTGACTGGCAGCAACTCTTCTACAACGAGCCGCTGGTGCGGGTGGTGTTGGCCACGGTGCTTGGCGCGCTCACGGTGTTTGCCGGCTTGTTGCCGCTGCAGCAGCGCGGCGCGGCGCATCACGCTTTGCGTCTGCCCGATCGCTGGCGGCGCGCGCTTGCGGTGCTGGGCCTAGTTGCCGGTTTTTTGCTGGTGTGGCTGGTTTCGCGATTGGTCGGCGCCAATTCACTGGGCGCCTTTTATGACACGGTGCTCCAAGCACCCAATGATTCGCTTTCCGGCTGGTTAATGCGCGCCTTGCTGGTGTTGTGGATTGTCACCGCCGCCGGTCTCATGGTGGGCTTGGGCAGGCGTCGTAGCCCCTTGACGCGCACCATTGGTCTGATTCCCGTGGTCAGCGCGCCGCTGTTGTGGTGTCTGGCGTGGTGGCATTTGAATGTCCATGCCCAGGCCGCCTTGGTCTCAGGGTTACCGGCAGTTGACCTCGTGTCTGGCGAGTCGGCATGGGTGCTCACGCTCGGGTTGGTGTTGGTTTTGGTGGTCGTGCTCGCTGGCCTGTGGGTTTTGATTGCGCGCTGGCGCGGCCGTGATGCCCGCGCGTTTGACCCCAACCGGTCTTTGGCAGGTGCCACATGATCGCCTCTTGGTCGGCTTCCATGGGGCTTTTGGCTGGTGACCCGGCATTTTGGTTGCCGCTGGTGCTCATGCTGGTGGTTTGTGTATTGCTTTTGGGTTTGCTGCTCATCGATGGCATTGCCTTAGGCGCCGGTCTGATGTTGCCGTGGTTAGTGCCAGCCGAGCGCGCCGCGCTGCTTGGGCGGTTGATGCGCTGGCAGCCTGCCAATGAGCGTTGGCTCTTGTTGTTGCTGGTGCTCACCATGGCGGCTTTTCCGCTGGCATGGTCCGCTACGATTGGCAAACTGTACCTGCCGATGCTGTTGTTGGTGGCAGGCGCACTGGTGCGCCATCTGGCGCTGCGCGATGCGCCAAGCCCGTGGCTCTTTGGTCTGGGCAGCCTGTTTGGCGCCATTGGTTTTGGTTCGGTCTTGTCGGTGCATTTCTCCGGCCAAGGCTTGGGGCTGACTTACCTGGCGTTTCAACTGTTACTCGTCTTCTCGATGATGGGGGCCTTTGTGCTGCTGGCAGCAGCCTGGCTTTTCATCAGTAGCACCGGGGCCTTGGCCGTGCGATTAGGATCCTTGGGAGCAGGCGCAGCGAGGTGGACTGCTGCCGGCATGGTGGCTTTGTCATTGATTCTGGCCATGGCCAACCCGGCGGTGTTTTACCGCTGGACCCATGAACACAACCTGCAACTCGCTGGGCTTTGGTGGCTGGTGATGCTTGCAGCCTTTGTCTGGCTTGACCGCTTATTGCGCCGCGCGCAACCCACACGCACGGCGTTGCTCTTGGCTTGGCTGCTGCTTGTGCTCATGGTCGGCGGTGTGCTCTACAGTATTTTTCCGTTCTTGATTCTGGATGAAGTCACCATTTGGGATGCTGCCTTGCCCTTGGAGCCGCTTAGCTGGGTGGCCATCAGTGCAGCGGTGATGGTGGCAGTGGCCTTGGTGGCGCAGGCGTGGGACTATCGAGACTTGCTGGCACGCCAGGCGGTGTTAGGCCAGCAATGAGTCAACCGCAAGCAGGCGTGTGCGCACGCACACCGACCGATGTGTTGCAAACCGTCTTTGGTCACCAGTCGTTTCGTTTCCCACAGGCCGAAGTCATTGCGCACGTGATGCACGGCGGCGACGCCTTGGTGTTGATGCCTACCGGTGGGGGCAAGTCGTTGTGCTATCAGGTGCCGGCTTTGCTGCGTGGTGGGGTGGCTGTTGTGATTTCACCGTTGATTGCCTTGATGCATGACCAGGTGCGAGCGTTGGGCAAGCGCGGTGTGCGCGCTGCAACCCTGAATTCAACCCAAAGCCCCGAGCAGGCGCAGGCCGTGCGCCAAGCGCTGCAAGCAGGCCACATTGACTTGCTCTACGTGGCGCCTGAGCGGATGGTTAGCACGCGCTTGACCGAGTTATTGCGCCAGGTTCCGGTCAGTTTATTTGCCATTGATGAGGCCCATTGCGTCTCGCAATGGGGTCATGACTTTCGCCCGGAATATTTGGCGCTTGAGCGCTTAGCTGCCGACTGGCCCGGTGTGCCGCGTGTGGCGCTCACGGCCACCGCTACTGCGCAAACCCGCCACGAGATTCTCAATCGCCTCGGGCTGAATCAGGCGCGGGTATTTGTCAGTGGTTTTGATCGGCCCAATATCTTCTACCAAGTGGTGCACAAGACCGATGTGCGCGCGCAGTTGTTGCAACTCATTACGCAATCGCATTCGGGTCAATCGGGCATTGTCTATGTCGCCACGCGAGCACGCGCGCAAGCCTTGGCGAGTTGGTTGCGCCGCCACGCGGTGGCGGCCTGGCCCTACCATGCGGGGCTAGAGCGCGCGCAGCGCCAAGCCCATGAGGCTGCGTTTGCCGATACGCCTGGCGCGGTCATGGTGGCCACGGTGGCGTTTGGCATGGGGATCGATAAGCCAGACATCCGTTTTGTGGCGCATGTCGATTTGCCACGTTCACTTGAACACTATTATCAAGAAACAGGCCGTGCCGGGCGCGATGGCTTGCCAGCGACGGCGTGGTTGGCCTATGGCATCAATGACGTGTTGCAGCGCTGGCAACTTGCGCGCAACGCCCAAGGCAGTGCGAGTCAGTTGCAGCGTGTCTTGCAAGCGTTTGACGAAATGTTGCGCTTTGGCGAGTCATTGCAATGTCGGGGTCAGGCGCTGTCGGCGCATTTTGGGCAAGACAGCGGGCCTTGTGGGCACTGCGACAACTGTCTGGCGCGCGATATGCCGCAAGCGCAGTGGGATGCCACCGAGGCTGCACAGATGATGCTCTCGACGGTCTATCGGCTTTGGCGCGAGCGCGGCCAGCGGTTTGGCTCAGGGCACCTGATTGATATTGTGCGCGGCAAGGCCACGCCCCGGGTGCGCTTGCAGTCGCATGACACGCTGTCGGTATTTGGGGTCGGGGCACAGTGGTCGGTGGTGACCTGGCGCCTGGTCTTGCGTGCTTTGTTGGCGCAGCAGATGCTGGTGCCCGACGATGAAGGGTATGGCACCTTGGCCATGACGCCGGCGAGCGTGGCGCTTTTGCGCGGTCAACAAAAGCTCCTGATGCGTCAGCTGGCGTCTGATTGAAACAGCTCGCCTGTGGCCGGGTTGGTTTTTGGGGGGGTCAAGCCCAGATGGCGCCAGGTGTGTTGGGTGGCCACGCGCCCGCGAGGCGTGCGTTGCAAAAATCCGTTTTGAATCAGGTAAGGTTCGATGACGTCTTCAATCGTATCGCGCTCCTCGCCAATGGCAGCGGCCAAACTTTCAACGCCCACCGGACCGCCGTCGAACTTGTGCACAATGGCCTGCAGCAGCTTGCGATCCATGAGGTCAAGTCCTTGCGGGTCAACCTCCAGCATCCCGAGTGCTTGGGCTGCAAGTGATTGGCGAATCACGCCGTCGCCGCGCACTTGGGCAAAATCGCGAACCCGGCGCAGCAGGCGATTGGCAATGCGAGGCGTGCCTCGAGAGCGTTTGGCGATCTCGGCAGCGCCATCGGCCTCAATCGGGGTCTGCAACAAATCGGCGTTGCGCAAAACGATGCGGCCAAGCTCGTCGTGGGTGTAGAAGTCAAGCCGTGAGACGATGCCAAAGCGGTCGCGCAAGGGATTGGTGAGCATGCCAGCGCGCGTGGTGGCGCCGACTAAGGTGAAGGGTTGCAAATCGAGTTTGACGCTGCGCGCAGCCGGCCCTTCACCAATCAGAATGTCGATCTGGAAATCTTCAAGCGCCGGGTACAGAATCTCTTCGACCACAGGCGAGAGGCGATGAATTTCATCGATAAAGAGCACATCGTTTTTTTCCAGGTTCGTCAAAAGCGCAGCCAGATCGCCGGCGCGCTCAAGCACAGGCCCGGAGGTCTGGCGCAGGTTAACCCCCATCTCAAAGGCCACAATATGCGCCAGCGTCGTTTTACCCAACCCGGGTGGGCCAAACAGCAGCACGTGGTCTAGCGCTTCGCCGCGATGGCGCGCGGCCTCGATAAAGATTTGCAATTGCTCGCGCACGGTCTGTTGGCCGACGTACTCTTGAAGCGCCTTGGGCCGCAAGGCGCGCTCAACCGACTCCTCGTTGGGCGACTGGCTGCTGGCGTCAATCAAGCGCGTCGCTGCGCTGGTGTCGCTAAACTGGTCGGACTGAATGGCCATGGATTTGCCTGAAGAACGAAGTCGTAACAATCGTACACTATCGGGAAATCAGAATGAGGACGACATGATCATGGCCCTTGTAGAGACTGCCCCGTCATTGCCCACCTATGCTGGGGTCGAGCGCGCCGCACGCACGCTCGCCGGTGTGGCCCACCGAACCCCCGTGCTCACGAGTAATTCGTTGAATCGGGCGCTCGGTGCGCAGATTTTTTTCAAGTGCGAACCCATGCAGCGCACCGGGGCGTTTAAATTTCGCGGGGCATACAACGCCTTGGCCAATCTGAGCCCGCACCAGCGCCAAGCCGGCGTGGTGGCATACTCGTCTGGCAACCATGCGCAAGCCATTGCCGCGGCAGGCCAGTTGCTTGGCATTGCGACGACGATTGTCATGCCCCACGATGCCCCGGCAGCCAAGCGAGCTGCCACTGAAAGCTATGGCGCGACGATTGTGAGCTATGACCGCTATACTGAATCTCGTGAGGCCATTGCCGATGACCTAGCGCGCAAGCAAGGCTTAAGTGTGATCGCCCCCTTTAACCACCCCGATGTGATTTGTGGGCAGGGCACCGCCGGCAAAGAATTGTTTGAGGATGTGGGCCCACTTGATGCGTTATTGGTGTGTTTGGGTGGTGGCGGTCTATTGTCAGGCTGCGCCTTGGCCGCCTCGGTTTTGAGTGCACAGTGCCGGGTGTATGGGGTTGAACCAGAGGCCGGAGACGACGTGCGTCAGTCGTTGCGCGCGGGCGAGATCGTCAAAATCGATCCGCCCAAGTCAATTGCTGATGGGGCGGTCACGCAAGCGCCCGGTGACCTGACCTTTGCCTTGATGCAGCAATTGGTCACCGATGTGCTGACAGTGACCGATGCGCAGCTCGTTTTGGCCATGCGCTGGTTTGCCCAGCGCCTAAAGCTCATGGTCGAGCCTACCGGTTGTTTGGCAGCCGCGGCGGTATTGCAGCAGGTCTACGCGGTCGAGCCCGGCAGTCGGGTCGGGGTCATTGTCAGCGGTGGCAATGTCGATTTGGCAAGCTATGGTCATTTTTTATCGGACGCCCGGTGGGACACTGGTGACTGGGTGGTCACTCAATAGGGGTTTAGTCATGCGAATACTGGTAATAGGCGGTTCAGGCTTTATTGGACAGCACTTGGTGGCCAAGCTCGCGGCCCGTGGTGAGGCGATCTACGTGCCCACGCGACGCTTGCCGCACGCACGCGAATTGATGGTGCACCCCACGGTGACGATTTTGCCAGCCGACATCCATGATGATGCTGCCCTTGACGGGCTAGTCCAAGGCATGGACGTGGTGATCAATCTGGTTGGCGTGCTGCACAGCCCCCGGGCCAAAGAGCCAGGCCGCTGGGGTCCTGCCTTTGATGCCGCGCACGTGCAGTTGCCTGCACGGGTGGCCGCGGCTTGTGCCAAGCACGCCGTCAAGCGCTTGATGCATATCAGTGCGCTTGGTGCGGCTGCCAACGGCAGCAGTGAGTATTTGCGCTCCAAGGCTGCTGGCGAAGCGGCCATTGCCGAGGTGGCCAAGCAGCATCCTGAGCTGTGTGTCACGGTGTTTCGACCCTCGGTGGTGTTTGGCCCGAACGACAAATTCATGAACATGTTTGCCACATTGGCGAAATGGTTCTTTGTCTTGCCGTTAGCTGGCAGCAAATCGCGCCTGCAGCCGGTTTATGTTGATGACGTCGCGCGCGCCATGATCAACGCCATGGATCAGTCTGGCACCTGCGGGCAGACCTACGACTTGGCAGGCCCCCAGGTCTATACCTTGGCTGAGCTTGTGGGCTTGGCGGCCAAGTACAGCGGCTATCGCCGCGCGGTGATCGATTTGCCGATGGGCATTGGTCGCATGCAGGCGTGGTTTTTTGAGTGTCTGCCTGGCGAGCCGTTGATGTCACGCGACAACCTGGACTCGCTTAAAACAGACAATGTCAGTCAAGCGCCGATTGACCCGATTCTGGACGTGATCGCCACACCGCTTGAGGCTGTGGTGCCCACCTACCTCAAACCAAACTGACAAGGTAGCGCAAACCATGGCACGCATTCCATATGCCGACATCACCAAAGAAGCGGTGCGCCCGCTTGCCAAGCGTATTGAAGCCGAACGCGGCGAAGTGCTGCATCTCTATCGCATGTTGATGCATAGTGTGCCGGTGGCCACCGGTTGGCTCGGTTACCTGACGGCGATTCGTCAGCAGTGCGTGCTCTCGCCGGCCTTGCGTGAGTTGGTCATCATGCGCGTGGCCCACGTCAATGGCGCAGCCTACGAGGCCGAGCAGCACATTCCTTACGCGCTCAAAGCCGGTGTGACGCAAGCGCAGCTCGATGCGCTGGCGAATTGGACGGCCCAGGCACAGCTATTTGACGCGGTGCAACGCGATGTGCTGGCCTACACCGATGCCATGACACGCGAGGTTCATGTGCCAGACGCCGTGGCAAGTGCGGTGCGCGCGCATTTCGATCACCGGCAGTTAGTTGAGCTAACAGCTACAATCGCCGCCTACAACATGGTGTCGCGATTTTTAGAGGCCATGCAGATTCATTCGAACGACCCGTTCTAAGGCGATCCGGATTACTAGCGTGCCAAGGCCTGTAGCGCAAGCCTGATGCCTTGTGCGACGTCGACTTGTGCGGGCAGCGCCTTGATGGCTGTCATCGACTCCTTATCGGAGTAGCCTAGGGCGGTTAACGCCTGCAAGATGTCAGTTTCATGAGACTGACCGGGGCTTTGGCTGACATGCTCGGCACCCAATTTGCCTTTGAGTTCAAGCAAGAGCCGCTCGGCCGTTTTTTTGCCAATCCCGGGCACGCGGATCAGTCGGGCCGTCTCTTGCATCGTCACGGCTTGGGCTAGGTCTGCCACCGACAGCCCAGACAGAACGGCAAGCGCGGTGCGCGCCCCGACACCGCTGACTTTGACTAGCTCGCGAAACGCTTGGCGCTCAGGCGCACTGGCAAAGCCAAACAACAAGTGTGCATCCTCGCGCACCACCAGGTGGGTCAGCAAGGTCACCTTGCTGCCGATCTCGGGTAAGTCATAGAGTGTGGCCATGGAGACTTCGATGTCATAGCCCACGCCGTTGACATCTAAGCCAATCCTTGGTGGTGCTTTTTCAAACAGAATCCCAGTCAGTCGTCCAATCATCTCATTAATCCCGGTGTTCAGAAGTTAGGCCACTAGAGGCCTCGGCGAAATCGTCCCGCGCGCACGCTTGAGCGCGAGGAACGAGCCGCGCTGGTGCGCCAGCCTTGCGCGCTTAAGGCTTGTCCGAGCGGTGCGGTGTGCGCATGACAAATCGCGCAAGCCAAGGCGTCAGCGGGGTCGCTGTCGGGCAGGCCATCGAGGGCTAGCAACCGTTGCACCATCATCTGAACCTGTTCTTTGGCGGCTTTGCCGTGGCCGACGACTGACTTCTTGACTTGTAAGGCCGTGTATTCGCTAACCGGCAGTCCACTGTCAGCCAGCGCGCACATGGCCGCACCGCGGGCGTGTCCGAGCAGCAACGTCGACTGCGCGTTGGCGTTGACGAACACGATTTCAAGCGCTGCGATATCGGGCTGGGTTTGACGCACCACTTCACGCAGGTTGTGCAAAATCACTCTCAAGCGCTCGTCTAGCCCGACGTCGGTGGGCACGATGATGGTGCCGCTTGCCACATATCGCAGTTGACTGCCTTTGACATCGATGACGCCAAAGCCGGTTCGCCGCAAGCCAGGATCAACGCCCAAGATGCGCATGCGTTTGGTTAATGCCTAAAGTGGCGCATGCCAGTGAGCACCATGACCACATCGCGCTCGTTGGCTGCATCAATGACTTCTTCGTCGCGCACGCTGCCACCGGGCTGGATGACGCAAGTCGCGCCTGCGTCAACGACCACATCCAAGCCATCGCGAAACGGGAAAAACGCATCAGACGCCACGGCGCTATTGGTCAGTGACAATTGAGCGTTTTGAGCTTTGATCGAGGCAATCCGGGCTGAATCGATTCGACTCATTTGACCCGCGCCCACGCCTAGGGTCATGCCGTTAGCGGCAAACACAATGGCGTTGGACTTAACGAACTTGGCCACACGCCAGGCAAACAACAGGTCCTGCATTTGTTGTTTGCTGGGCTGGCGTTTGCTGACCACGCGCAAGACATTGTCATCAAGCACATGGGCGTCAGGCGTCTGGATGAGCCAGCCGCCGCCGACGCGTTTGACATCAATATCGTTGTGGGCCGGCCCCATCGGGATTTCCAGCACACGGACGTTTTTCTTTTGATTCAACACACCAAGTGCAGCGCCGTCATAGCCCGGTGCAATGAGCACTTCGAGAAACTGGCGGCTCACGGCAGCGGCGGTGGCCGCGTCGATGGGCCGGTTAAAGGCAATGATGCCACCGAAGGCTGAGGTCGGGTCGGTGCGAAACGCTTTGTCATAAGCCGCCGCGATATTGGGCGCTTGCGCCACACCGCACGGATTGGCATGTTTGACAATCACACAGGCAGGCTGATCAAAGCTGCGCACACAATCCCAGGCGGCATCGGCATCGGCAATGTTGTTGTAAGACAGTGCTTTGCCTTGCAATTGGCGATAGTGCCCCAGCAGCCCCGTGGGCACGCTTGGGTCGCGATAAAAGGCGGCGACTTGCTGTGGGTTCTCGCCGTAGCGCAAGCTTTCCTGGCGATGCAGCTGCAGCGTCAATGTCTT